>JAJAYZ010000013.1 GCA_027118455.1 Actinomycetes bacterium | reverse complement strand
GGCAACCTGATGACCAAGCTGGGCATCACCGACTCGGACGAGCGCCACCGGCGGGTGCTCGCTGTGCTTTCCTACCTGCGCGCGACCCGCTGATCCACGAGCCGGAGCGGGATGGTCACGCGGAGCGTTCCGGTACGGGATCGGCTTACGGCGATTGGTGTCGCTCGTCCCTGCATGCGCGTCAGTGCTCAGGCCTGGTCCTGGCTGCGGGCGTTTCGGCGAGAGTCCGCAAACAGTCCGCAAGATCCCCGGCCGAGGCCATTCACGCCCAACAAGCCCCAACGACGCCGCGAGGACGTTTACGCAGGTCAGGCCGACTTTTCGTCGCGAGCAACCAGTTTCCAACGACAGCCAATCAGGCTGCCCGTTGTTCGAGTTCTACTACGACATTTAGCCGGTGTGGGAGCTGACCTGGCGTTCGATTTGCTTGTCGAGGATCCACCCGTTCTTATTTCGTTCCCAAGATGCAGCGGGCCAAGCCTGGGATCCGAACCTTTCCGTCCTTCTCGTAGTCGCGCGCGCTCGCGGTGACGGTTGCTCCAATCCGATCCCGGGTTGGCACGTCGACGTGTTCAAGGGCCACCACCGCAGACGACACGTGCTCACTGCTCATCTCCCAATACTGCGCGGGCGATGTCGTCACAAGCTCGATGTCCACGTCCCACTCGACGATGTCGTGCATCCCCGCAGACTCGTAGAGGGCACTGACATATCCCGGGGCCGCGCATCGGAACATACTCGGACCGTCCGGGTCGGTTGGCGCGAGTTCCACCTCGGTTGCGATTGCCTGCATCACGATCGATGTCCACGGGTTCTCCTCGGGCCTGATCCAGACTGAGGAGCAGACACGTCCGCCGGGCTTGAGCACTCGCACGAAATCGGCCGTCGCCTTCGCTACGTCAGGGAAGAACATGTACCCGAACCGCACCGAAACGGTGTCGAATGTGGCGTCGTCGAACGGCAGATCATCAGCGCTGCACACCTGCGTCTCGATATTGGTGAGCCCCTGCGTGTCGGCTCGTCGGGCAGCTACCTCCAGCATCTCTGGTGCGAGGTCGGTCAGAACGACGCGTGCCTTCGGCGCCAGACGGGCGATAGTCAGACCAGGCTCACCCGTGCCTGAGGCAATGTCGAGATGCTGATGATCTTGAGCTATACCGAGACTCTCGATGATCGCCGTGCCGACCGGGCCAAGCTGATCGTTGATAACTGGGTCCCACTTGTCCCAGCCTGGCGAGCATTTCGCCCACGTCGCTCGCTGAGCTTCCTTGATCTCATCGGGGCTGGGCATCGACCCTCCTCCATCAACAGCATCTCCCCTGGACAGAAAGGTAACTTCCTGGCTGAGTGCATGGTGCCACGTCTTGGACAACAGTCCAGGACGTGTGTAATCGCGGCTACCCGGGTTTGCACGATCTACCGAGTCCACGGCGGCTGGGCGCGGCTACCTGGGCACCCCAGTCTTGTTCGCTGAGCTGCCTGTCCTCGTAGCCCAACGCACCAGCCAGGCAAACCCGTGTAGGCCATGGATCCCGGTCAGGGATGACCGCACCGCAACCTCTTCTCTGTTACGACATCTGATCCGCAGGATCCAGTGCGCGCGTGACCACACCAGAGTGTCGACCCGCTGTGCCCCTCGCTTGAAACACTGCCGACACCCCCCAGGCCCGTCCCGGCAGTTTGCTCAAGGAGGGCTTCGGGGCCAGAACGTCAACGACTGCGGTTCCAGTGTCTGCCGTGCTGCAGCAACCAGCCCAACCGAGATCCGCTGAGTGTCCACTTCGTGGCGCAGGCTCTCACCGAACTCATCGACGGTTCGGCCTGCGTCATAGCTGAACCTGTTGAACCGCCGGGCCACCGCGCCTTGCACCGCACGCAGCAACGGGCGAACGATGGCTGCCGCGGTCAACGTCGCTGCTGCAGTCGCGAGACTGGAGGATGTCGGGGTAAGCCGCGAAATCAGGGCAACCACCACGACGTAGGTGCCGACGACGAGCCGGTGACGAGGCCATAAGACGCGGTGCGACTGATGAGACGGTCGATCTCGTACAACTGATACCTCAAGATCGCTACCCCAATAGCAGCAGGAATCAACACAAAGGACAGCAGCGCAAGCATCTGCAAAAGGCTCAGCCACAGTGGGTAAGCGTCAGCGAACCAGGCTGAGGACGAACTGTCGACTTGGTGAGCAGAGTCGTATTAGAGCGATGTTCCCAAGGTCACGACGTAGAGCACAACGACAACCGAGCCGGCCCAAGCCAGCCATCGGATCTGCTGCCGTTGCAGACGCGCTGTCGTCCGGTACCGCATCACCAAACTCGCAGCACTGGCAATCATCACCAGGGGCAGCAACGACATGAGCACTATCAGATGGCTTGCCCACGGGAAGGTAGTAAGGGTTGGGCGCGCTGTCCTCGCGAAACTCACCCCCGCAGCTCACGACGAAGGTCAAAACCGGGATCAAGAAGATCGTCAAGGAGGAGAACCAACGCCAACGGGGCGAGGGGAGGTGACCATCGGGGAACCTCAGGGGCAGCTGAGTCGTCATCAACATGACGGCCAGAACCCACGCTCCCTCGATGGGGGCCAGCAGAGCGAACGACCACGAGGTCGCAATCGCCAGAAGGATCCAGGCCTCACCATTGTCCGACCGTCGCAACGTCACCAGGCTGCCAATCGCGGCGAAGGTCAGGGGAAGCAAAAGAGCGACGACGTCGGTTGGACTTCCCGATATGAGTGCACCGCCTGCGAAGACGACGGCCGCCACTCGGTTCAGCGCCAGCAATGACCACAACGAGCGGCCAGTCGCCAGAACGCTCCACCACGTGCGCGGCATCAGTGTGGCTCGATCACCCGCTCTCCTTCCGCCCCCGGTAAGAGTCGTGCTCCCGCATGCCCGTTACGACACCGTTACGACACCGTTACGACGGTCGTCGAGACACATGGACCTTTGACTCTGGGGCCACCTCGGCGATCGCGGTGAAATGAGCGCGGAGGTATCTGCTGGCGAACCGCCAGCGCCTCTTCGGGAGGTGATGGTCATGCCCACCCCCATCTACGCACCGCATTGGCACAGTTCCCCGCCACCCACACTCAAAACCCCGATCCTTCCGCAGACCCGCGTTGGCTGGTGGGGCCTCGTCCTGCTGGGGTTCACCGGACTCTTCCCGTTCTACTGGTCATCGGTGGAAGGCATCGTCACCGATGCGTCGGTCCTCGGCGCGTTCCTGCTTCCTCTCCTGGCCCTGGTGCTCATCGTCACGAGCTTCGGGCTTGGCTACCGGGCAATCGCTCACGACCACGACTGGTCCTTCGTTCTCACCACGATCTTCGTCGTCGTCGCGGTCGAGGTGATGTTCGGGCTAATCATCGGGCTCGCCGCCTTCATCGGTTGAAGTGGCGCCTAACCAGGACTATCCGACGACGGTAGGGCAACACCGTCGATGAACGTCGTCACGATCTCGACGTTGGCAACGTCCTCAGCCGTCACTGCTCGAAGATCGGATGCCAGCCAGGTGAGGTCGGCAGCCTTACCCGGCTCGAGCGACCCGATGCGGTGCTCCAACCCGATCGCGTAGGCAGCATCAGCGGTGTGTGCGAACAGCGCCTCGTCGAGGGTCAGCCGGTGCCGCTCCCCAAGCACACGCCTGCCCATCGTCCGGCGTCGCATGGCGTGCGCGATCGTCGTCAACGGCCGGTAACTTGAGACGTCCGAGTCGCTACTGATGACGACCCGCACTCCGGCCTCCAGTTCGTCTCGCCAAGGCTGCAGCTCGTCGGCCAACCCTCCGAGCGACTCGGCGTACTCGTCGCCGAAGTCGAACAAGTACGACGGCTGATTCACCGCGATCACTCCCAGCCGAGCCATCCGCGCGATGCCGGCAGCAGTCGGAACGCCCGCGTGCTCGATCCGTGGACGTCCGTCACTGTGCGGCGACGCAGACGTAGCCCGCTCGAAGCCAGTCAGCACGTGCCCGATGGCCTCATCCCCTTGGGCGTGGACGCCGATCCGCCACCCTTGCGCCCACGCCTTCTCAATAAGCGCGACCAGTGGCTCAGGCTCGTGGAAGTACGAAGCCTCTTGACCTTGCACTCCCGAGCCCCGGCTGAATGCCGCAGTTCCACCCGTCAGGCTTCCGTCGGCGTAGATCTTCAAGTGCCCAATCGACAGGTAGTCGTCGCCGAATGGACCAACGAGGCCCAACGCCGCGAACTCCTCCAACTGGTGCGACAACGGCATGCAGACCGTGCGGACGCCGAGCAGTCCACGCCGCCTCGCCTCTCGGTAACCGCGCAGCTCGCGCGAGGTGACCTGCGCGTCTGCAACGCAGGTGAGCCCGGCAGAACGAAAGGCCCGGCTCGCCCTGTCGACGGCACCGACAAGGCCGTCCAGTGAAGCCTTGGTGTGGAAGTTGGGGCCGTGCGACCCGATGTCGACATCGGTCGGCACGACCGCGCCGCACGCTGCGTCCAGGCAAAGCCCGGTGAGGCTTCGGTCGGCGTCACGCACGAAGCGTCCACCAACGGGGTCCGGCGTCTGGTCGTCAACGCCGGACCGCTCTAGCACCACGGAGTTGACCAGAACGTTGTGGCCGGAGGTGTGAAAGAACTGGAGCGGATGGCCGTCGGAGGCCGCACCGAGCTCGGCAAGGGTTGGAAGCGCGTACTTGGCGTTGTCGAAACCGAATCCGGCAAGCGTCTCACCCGGCGCCGCCGAAGCCGCTGCTCCGCGCACGACTCGCAGCAGCGCTTCGGGTGAGTTAACAGCCGGGTACCGCAGGTCCAACGAGGCCAACGACTCGCCCGTTGACAGGAAGTGGTTGTGAGCGTCGATCAGCCCTGGGAGCAGCGTTCCACCGGCGAGATCGACATCGTCGGCACCCGGCCATGCCTCACGCAGGTCAGACAGATGGCCGGTGCCCAGCACGTCCGCCCCGCGAACGGCGACCGCCTTCACCCACGGCTGTTCGCGAACCCCGGTGAAGACTGCGCCGTTTCCAAAGATCTGTACGCGCTGCTGCATGGACCCATCTTGGTGCCGGTCCGGTCAGCAGTGGGCCGATACCGCTCATAGGGTTGCAGCGTGCTCACCACCCTTCGACGCTGGCTCGCGCCAGCCCGAACGGTGCCGGTCACCCAGTGGCGGGCCTCGTCCAGGTGGAAGGCATCCCCGTCGACGCTGGTGATCCTTGTCGTTGGGCTGTGGATCTTCGGCACTGGCGAGGCGCTGCTCGTCGACTCCCAGCTGGGGGTCAGCCCCTGGACGGTCCTCGCTGAAGGCGTCTACGAGCAGACCGGCATCGGCATCGGCTGGGCCACGTTCTTGATCAGCTTGTTTGTCCTGCTGCTGTGGATCCCACTTCGGGAGCGCCCCGGACTCGGCACCCTTTCCAACGCGGTCATCATCGCTCTAGCTTTGGGCGTTACCGCGCCGCTGCTTCCGCGGCCCGATGCTGTCGGCTGGCAGGTAGCCGAGGTGCTCGGTGGGATTGCGCTGATCGGGCTTGGCAGCGGGCTCTACCTCACCTGCGGGCTCGGCCCCGGCCCACGGGACGGCTGGATGACCGGAGTCCACCAGCGCACGGGGGTTCCCATCGCTGCCGTTCGGGCGTTGATCGAGATCAGCGTCCTTGCAGCCGGCTGGGCACTCGGCGGCACCGTGGGGATCGGCACCGTCGCGTTCGCGCTGCTGATCGGACCATCGGTGGGCTACGGGCTCCGACTTGTGGACCGAGTCGGCGGCACCGGCGCCACCTTCGCGAGCCAGGACTCCCCCGCTACCGACGCCTAGCCCATTCTCCCAGTCCCACCTCCCATTTCGGGGCCATGACGCATGGGTCAGAAATGACCGAACTATCTGCGCACCCATCTGTCCACACCGGGAAATGTGTGGACAGATGGGTGCGGCACCAGTTCGAAATGACCGAACCGGTGTGTCATGGCCCCTTTTGGTGGGGGCGAGAGACGGTGGCCCCGGCGCGGAGCGCTGCGAACAAGGCGGCAGCCGCCGGCGGGGCATCCTCGGCGAAGGAGACGAACCGGATCGACCGACGCAGCTGCACGCCGGCGAGCGGGCGAACGACCACGCCTTCACGCTCGACCAGCGCCATCTGAGGAACCAGCGCGACGCCAACGCCAGCCGCCACGAATCCAAACATGACGTCGTAGTCCTCGGTACGCAGCACGGGTCGCGGGGTGAATCCCTCAGCAGCACACGCAGCGCGAAGAGCCGCATCGCCTGGTTCCTCGGGGTCGCGCGACATCATCCAGCCGTCATCGGCCAGGTCGGCGATCGCCACCGATTTACGTTGCGCCAACGGGTGCGATGCCGGCAGGACGACCCGGAACGGGTCGTCGAAAAGCGCGACCATCTTCAGCTCATCGAACAGGTGCACCGGAGCTTCGGGGTCGTCGTAGATCAGCGCGCAGTGCAGCTCACGGGCGAGGAGTCGCTCGATCAGCTCAGGGGGCTCGGCCTCGTGCAGCTCGACGCGCACACCGGTACGCACCTCGAGAGCGGCGACTGCGCGAGGCAGCACATGCGCCCCCGCCGTTGGGAAGGTTCCGATGCGCAGCGTCGCCACCCCGTGCCGCGCCAGCGCCTTGACCTCAGCCTCCGCCGACCCCAGGCGGTCCAGGACAGATTCTGCGTGACCGAGGAAAAGCTGGCCAAGGTCAGTCAGGGTTGCTCCACGCGTAGTCCGGCTGACTAGATCAACCCCGAGGTGAGACTCCAAGGCAGCCAGGTGGTGCGCCACCGTCGGCTGGCTGTAGTGCAACGAGCGGGCCGCGCCAGCCAGCGACCCGGCGCGGGCGATCGCCTGGAGCACGGTGAGCTGTCGGAGTTCGAGCACGTCGCCAGCGTACATAGTGAGTATGGAGCAGCACTAGAGCGTTGCCATCTACTCTTTCATTCTCGTACCGCCGATCCTAGGGGGGTGACCCCACATGACTCCCTCGCCGCCCACCTGCCCGGTCTCGACCAGACCTGCACTCCTTACGCCGACGCGCTGACGGAGTACGCCGACGCTGACGTCCTGCGCTTGGACGTACCGGGGCATCAGGCGTCCGCCAACGCCCAGCCGGGCCTGGCCGACTTCTTGGGGCAACGCGTCCTCGAGCTGGACATCCCTCCGCTCACCCATGGGATCGACTTCGGCGACGCACCGACCCCCCTCGGGCAGGCCGCCTACCTCGCCGCACGGGCGTGGGGGGGCAAGCGGACGTGGTTCCTCACCAACGGTGCCAGCAAAGGCAACCTGGTGGCTTGCCTGGCACTCCGCGGTCTCGGCACCGAGGTCGTCCTGCAGCGCTCGGTGCATTCGTCGGTCATCGACGGCCTCGCACTCGCCGGGATGGACGCCGCATTCGTCTACCCAAGCATCGACGCCGAACTCGGCATTGCTCACGGCATCACGGCCGACTCGCTCGACGAGACGCTGACCGCCAACCCTGACGCTGTCGCCGCTTATGTTGTGACCCCTTCATACTTCGGCGCCGTCGCCGACGTGGCAGCGTTGGCCGATGTCGCACACCGCCACGGCGTCCCGCTGGTCGTCGACGAGGCATGGGGCCCGCATTTCGGCTTTCACCCGCGTCTGCCGGTCAACGCGTTGCGACTCGGCGCCGACCTGGTGATCTCGTCCACCCATAAGCTCGCTGGCTCCCTCACCCAGTCAGCGATGTTGCACCTGGGCTACGGCGACTTCGCCGACCGTCTCGAGCCGCTGCTCGACCGCGCCTTCCGATCCATGCAGTCGACGTCGGCGTCAGCTCTGCTGATGGCCTCCCTCGACCACGCACGCCACCAGCTCGCGGTCAACGGTCACACCACAATCGGCGCAAGCTTGGACGCCGTCGAGAAGATCCGCGGTCGTATCGAAGCCGAGGGCCGGTTCGGCATCCTCGACGCCCACATGCTCGAGTTCGACGACGTCGTGGCGGTCGACCCGCTTCGCGTTGTCATCGAAACCCGGTGCGGCGGCATCAGCGGGCACGAGGCACGCCACTTGCTCTTCGAACAGCACCGCATCCACTTCGAGATGTCCACCGACTCGGTGATCGTCGCCGTCGTCGGGGCCGGGGCCATCCCGGAGGTTGACCGTCTGCTGGACGCGCTGCACTCGCTCCCCCGCGGGGCCGTCAGCCAGTCACCTGCGATCCAGCTACCAGCCCCCGGGCCACGCGCCAGCAGCGTTCGCGATGCCTACTTCAGCCCCACCGAGGTCGTGTCGGCCAAGGACGCCATCGGCCGCGTGTCCGCTGACACCGTCGCTGCCTACCCACCCGGGATCCCCAACCTGCTCCCTGGTGAGGTCGTCACCCAGCAGGTCGTCCACTTCCTCCAGCAGACGGCGGCCGCCCCGTTCGGTCACGTTCGCGGCGCCCTGGTCAAGGACATGAGTCTCTTTCGGGTCGTCGGCAGCTAGCTGTGGGCTTCCCCACCGAACTGGCTTGACCGACCTCACACCGCAGAGCATGCTCGTTCCATGAGCGACATGAGCGACAAGAGCGACGAGGGCGATGAGGGCGACGAGTCAGGGTCCCCCGAGGACGTCAAGGCGAAGTTCCGGGAAGCACTCGAGCGCAAGAACAAGCAGACCCATGACAACCTTGGGGCCGGGGGCCCTGACTCACCTCACGGCACGGAGGACACCCACGCTCAGGGTGCCAAGAGGGAGTTTCGCCGCAAGTCAGGTGGCTAACCACGGCCCGCGGCCGGAGTTCGTGACATCGCCAGATTTGCCGATGAGATCAAGTTGCCGGTCGTCGGCGTCGATCCACCACCGTGAGCATCACGTCTGCGCAAAGACGGACAGCTCTGCAGATCCGCATCGCGCTGCTGGTGCTCGCCATCGGCCTACCCCTTGGCTACGTAACCCTCCAACGCTTCGTTCCCTCAGTTGACCGCCCCTCCGCGACGGTAACGGCCGGACAGCGCCTGATCCTGCCGAGCATCACAGCCCCGACCGACTCCAACTACGCGTTCGTCCGAACTCAGCCCAACTCCGCCGAGCCGGTCGCTTTCGACCCATGCCGGCCGATTCACTACGTCGTCCGTCCTGGCGGAGCGCCTCCGGGGGGGATGGACCTTCTGCACACCGCGATCAACAACGTGTCAGCTGCGACTGGGCTTCAGTTCGTCGACGACGGAGTCACCGATGAGGCACCGTCAGAGCTTCGGCCCAACTACCAACCGGACCACTACGGCGACCGCTGGGCGCCCGTGCTCATCTCGTGGAGCACGCCGGAGGAATACGGCGGACTCGCCGGGCAGGTGATCGGCCTCACCGGCAGCGAGCCAGTCACCACCGACGACGGGCAGTTGGCGTTGGTCTCGGGGCACGTCACGCTCGATGCCGAACAGACGAATGATCTCCTGACCAAGACCCTGCTCAATGGGCGGTCTGTGGTCATCGCCACGATCACCCATGAGCTCGGGCATCTCGTAGGCCTCGCTCACGTCAACGACCTCAACCAACTGATGTATCCAACGGCTCGGCCGACGACCTTCACCTTCGGCAGCGGCGACCTCACCGGGCTAGCCGCCCTGGGCTCGGGTCGCTGCTTCGACGAACTCTGATCCGGTCACGGACGCCCCATCAGGCAGAGGCGACGTGAGGCACGCGGTCCAGCATCGTGCCGATGTCCTGGGCGAACTGCTCGACGCCCCGGTGGTCGGTGTAGTCGTAGTCCCAATACACATCAGGGTGCCATCTCGTCGCTTTCACAAGATCGTCGACGTAACGCTGGGCTTCGTCCGCGCCGCCTGCGCCACCTGCCGCCGAGAGCGACACCTGGAAGAAGGCTGATGATATGCGTCCCAAGAACTCGACATTGCCCTTGACCCACCTGGTCACCCCTCTGTGGTGGTGACCTTGATGGATGGACGACCCGATGATGACGAGGTCATAGCCGATCGGGCAGGTCGGGGCGTCATCGACAGAGCAGGCCCGGACCAGGTGTCCTGCCGCCTCCAGCGGAACGCGCAGTTGATCGACAACCACGGCGGTGCGGCCTCGGCGGTTCCATAAATGATCAGCACCTCAGCCATACCCTCAGCGTCGCCTGGGCGCGGTGGTAACGGTAGGGCCGAATGACCCCCGACGCCCGTACCCTCGATGCATGTCCGAGGAGAGCTTCCACCCGCAGACGCGAGCTGAGTGGCGGTCGTGGCTCAAGGCCAACCACGCCCGTTCCTCCGGCATTTGGGTGGTCAACTGGCGCAAAGGATCCGGGCACGAGCCGTGGTCCTATGAAGACATCGTCGGTCAGGCCCTCTGCTTTGGCTCGGTCGACAGCAAGACGCGGCGGCTCGACGAAGCCCGCACGATCCTCTGGGTGGCGCCGCGCAAGAAGGGCAGCGGCTGGTCGCGCCCGAACCAGGAGGGAGTGGCGCGGTTGGAGGCGTCCAAGCAAATGGCTGCTTCAGGACGCCGAGTGATCGAGGCGGCCAAGGCATTCGCCGACCATCCTCCCGCTGCCGCCGAGTGGGAGTCGTTCCCTCGGTCGGCCAAGCGGGGCATCCTCGAGTGGATCGTTCAGGCCAGGCGCCCGTACACCCGCGCCAAGCGAACCGCCGAGACAGCACGACTCGCAGCCACGGGCGAACGCGCCAATCAATGGCAGCCAAGGAAGGAGAAGTGATGGCAGCGCAAACACGGCTTGCCCGATTGATGTGGATTGGGGCAGCGTCAGCCGCGGTCACGTTGTCGTTGCTGACGATTCCTGCGACTGCGGCCAATACCTCCGGCGACACCATTGCCCCGGCAAACTCACTGGCGAAGGGCTTGACTGACAAGCGCGTCGCCACCGTCGGGTCGCCGACTGACCTGGCCTTCACGCCAGATGGACGCGCTCTGATCACCACGCAAACCGGGCAGCTCCGCGTACTCCGTCGAGATGGACTGGTGCCGAGCCCCGCTCTCGACCTCAGCGGGCGCATCTGTGACGACAACGAGCGAGGCCTGCTCGGCGTCGCAGTGGACCCCGACTTCGGTGCCAACCAGTGGATCTATCTCTTCTGGACCTTCGACAAGTTCTCGTCGTGTCGAGTGGCTCCGGGGCCGACGCCAGTGAACCGAGTCACGCGATTCCGGCTCGGAGCACGCGATCACGTGGCGAGCGGATCGGCCCGGGTCATCGTCGACAACATTCCCTCACCGACGGCGAATCACAATGCCGGCGACCTCGCCTTCGGCGCCGACGGGATGCTCTACATCACGACTGGTGATGGGAGGTGCGAGATCGGCGCTCCAGCAGACTGCGGTGCCACCAACGACAACTCTCGACGTCTCGATCTTCCCCTCGGCAAGGTGCTCCGCGTCACCCCGATCGGTGACATCCCAGCCGACAACCCATACGTGAACGCCGTCGACGCCAGACGCTGCACCGCTCCCGGTGGACCCGATCCCGGCGCCGGCCCATGCACGGAGACCTACGCGTCCGGCTTCCGCAATCCCTTCCGGATGGGCATCCGTCCTGGCACCAGCACCCCCTGGGTCAACGATGTTGGGCAGGACACCTGGGAGGAGATCAACAAGGTCGACGCGGGGTCCGACTACGGCTGGAATGTTCGCGAAGGCTTCTGCTTGACCGGATCGACGGTCTCCTGCGATCCGGGCACCTTCAGCCATCCGGTCTTCTCCTATCGCCACTCCAACGGGTGCGGGTCGATCACCGGAGGCGCTTTCGTTCCTCCTGGCACGTGGAACGGCCGGTTCGCCAGAGACTACATGTTCGCCGACTTCCTCTGCGGATCCATCTGGAGGCTTCACCGCGGGGCTGACGGGTCGTACACCGCCAAACCGTTGGCTCCAGCAGCTGGTCCGGTCGCTCTGACCTTCGGCCCGAGCCGTCAGGGGCGTGCTCTCTACTACGGCGACTACTTCTCCGGCCAGATCCGTCGCATCACGCCGTCGTGAACAGTCCCGCTGCCGCGGTCAACCTCCCCGCGGACGTGCGTTGGTCGGTTCGGGTCGTGCACTCGGCGAGCCGAACACCCCTGATCGAGGTGGAGGCCGAGCGGGAGTGCGCCACAGCCAGCATCGGCAAGATTCTCTTGCTGATCAGCATCTCCGAACGCATCGAGTCAGGAGAGCTGAGCCCGGACACCCTGCTGGACCGCGCCGACCTCTATCCCGTCGCTGAGTCCGGACTGTGGCAGCACCTCGACGTCGATCGGCTGTCCGTTGCCGACCTCTGCTCACTCGTCGGTGCCACCAGCGACAACCTCGCGACCAACGTCCTCATCACATTGGCCGGCCTCGACTCGGTGGCTGCCACCGGGCGCCGGCTTGGGATGACCAAGACCGCACTGCACGACATCGTCCGCGACCACAGGCTCCCCGAGCATCCGCCGGCGCTGTCGTCGGGCTCGGCCAAAGACCTGGTGCACCTTTGTCGGCTCCTTGATGACGCAGACCAAGTATCGCCTGCGGTCTCAGGCCAGGTGACGAAGTGGCTGTCAACCAACACCGACCTTTCGATGGTGGCCTCGGCCTTCGGGCTCGATCCACTCGCCCATGGCGACACCGACCGGGGCATCCGGCTCTGGAACAAGACCGGGACGAACGACGGTGTGCGCTGTGACGTTGGAGTTGCTCATTTTGGGGGTGAAAGCGTGACCTACGCAGTGCTGGCCAACTGGACACCGCCCGAGCCGAACGACACCACCCGCGACGACGTGCTAGCAGCCATGCGCGCTATCGGCGTGCTCATCAAGGACTCCCTCACAAACCCACCAACCTGATGAGAGCACGCTGGATCGCGCCCCACCGTCGGACGGCGATCGAGGCGGTCCGGAGCGGCCTATCGCTGTTCTCGCCGCCGAAGGTCGTCCTCGATCTCACTGAGCGAGGCTTGCACCAGGGCGATGCGGTCAAGCAACGTTGACTCGGAGAAGGAGTCGTCTTCGGCGTCGGTGCGAGAGCTCTTCGCCTCGTGTTGGCGGGCCTTCTCCATCGAGCCAATCACGATGCCGATCAGCAAGTTGAAGACGATGAAAGCCGCCAGCAGTATGTACGACACGAAGAACAGAGGCGCATAGGGGCTCACTTGCTCAGCGTCGGAAAGATACGTCGGGAAGTTCTCCAGTGTCAGCAGGATGAACAGCGTGAGCATCGCCTGGCCAATCGTTCCCCAACTCTCCGGCAGGGCCTCACCGAAGACCGCCCACCCCACCATGCCGTAGACAAACATCAGCACCAGTGTCAGCACGACCATGCTGAAGACCGAAGGTATCGACTTTACGACAGTGAGAACCAGAATCCGAGCATCGGGAAGGAACCGCACGAGCCTGGCAATACGGGCAAGCCGCAGTATCCGCATGAGCTGGGCCTGCTCGCGTACTGCAGGAATCGCGACCGAACCAATGATGACCAGGTCGAATACGTTCCAACCGCTGCGAAAGAAATCTTGGGGGCGCCTGCCGTACGAGGCGAGGCGCAAAATGAGTTCGGTGACGAAGACGAGGTAGAACGCGCCATTGAGCTTCACCAGGGTCGAACCGTGTGATTCGACAACGCCCGGGTAGGTCTCGAGTCCAAGCACGACGGCGTTTGCCAAGATCACCGAAGCGATCAGTCCGTTGAACCGATCCGAGTCGACGACCTGGGCTAGCCGGCCCTGGCGCGATACCTTCGTCAAGGACGGACCTTTCGTCACCGGTCGCAACGCGACCTTCCGGTACGACGGTCTCCCTCACCCGATCATCTGGGCGGCGCTCCGGATGGCCGTGGGACCAACGAACTGACGAAGTCGCGCTTGACGAGGTACTCCCCAAGCGCAGAGGGTATCGCCAGCGCCATGGGCCGGCAATTCGGTCTAAGACGTGATCCGCTTCGTCTCATAGGCCCACATGGCGATCTCGACCCGGTTCCTCGCACCGAGCTTGCCCATCAGGGCTGCCAGGTGCGTCTTCACCGTGCTCAGGCTGATGTGGAGCTCGTCGGCGATCTCGGCGTTGGTCAACCCTCGGGCGACGGTGAGAAGTACCTCCTCCTCACGCGCCGTCAGGGGCTCGATCGGCTGAGCAGCCTGCTGCCCGGTCGGTTTGTCCGCGAAGGCCGCCAGTAACCGCACTGCAACATTCGGGGCTATCAGCGCTTCGCCGTTGGCCGCAGCATGGATGGCCTGGCTGAGCAGCTCGGGACCAGCGTCC
The DNA here is from genome assembly GCA_027118455.1 of Actinomycetes bacterium. Classification (GTDB taxonomy): domain Bacteria; phylum Actinomycetota; class Actinomycetes; order JAHEKZ01; family JAHEKZ01; genus JAHEKZ01. Next base: position 23,888 of record JAJAYZ010000013.1, on the reverse strand, counting down.
TTGAGCAGGAACCCCCTGGCGCCTGCCTTGAGTGCGTCGTGGACGTACTCGTCGAGGTCGAACGTGGTGATCACGACGACAGGCATGGGGCTTTGGACACCAGGTCCGGCCAGTGCCCGAGTCGCCTCAATCCCGTTGACCTCCGGCATCCGGATGTCAAACAAACACACATCCGGGTTGAGCTCGCGCGCAAGCGTTACAGCCTCTCGGCCGTCACGCGCTTCACCTATGACGTCGATGCCCGGCTGCGCGTCGAGGATCATCCGCAGGCCGGTCCGAACGAGTTCTTGGTCGTCAGCGATCAGCACGCGAATGCTCATTCGCCCGCGCCCATCCTCGGCACAACCGCGTTGACGACCCAGCCCCGCTCACGACCTGGACCAGCCTCGAGAGTGCCACCCAGGAGCATCGCTCGTTCGGTCATTCCGACCACGCCGTAACCGTCAATGGCTCTGACACCAGTGACGGACTCTCCATCGTCGCGGACACAGACCTGCAGTGAGGTCTCCGCACCCGTGACGCGCACGTCTATGCGCGTTGCGTGGCGGGCGTGCCGCCGCGCATTGGTCACGGACTCCTGGGCGATCCGGTACATCGCGGCTCCAACCGATGGGTCGATGCCATCGAGTTTGCCGGATAGGTGCACCTCGACCAGGGGCAAAGCCCCTTCCGACACCGCGAGACGCCGGATATCGGCGATGGCGGCCACAGGTGCGTAGTCGACCTCGTCGCGTTCACGCAGGGCGCCCACCATCGTCCGCATCTCGGCGAGAGTACGCGAGCCCTCCGCCTCGATGACCTTCAGAGCCTCGACTGCCGCATCGGGATCTGACGCGGCAACGACGCGGCCAGCCTGCGCGCGAATCACCATCGCAGAGACATGGTGCGCCACCGTGTCGTGTAACTCGCGGGCAAGCTGTTCGCGTTCGCGCAGCCGGACCTGGTCGAGCTCACGCGTCCGAGAAGTCGTCCAGAAGCGCACCGAAGCGCCAAGGACAGCTGGGAACAACAAGATCACAAATCCGATCAACGCATCCGAGAGGCTGGTGTGATCCCGAACCAGACCGACGAAGTAGGCGACCAGGGCGATCGTTGACCCCAGTACCGCCTCCCGACCCGACCCCCAGCGAAACAATGCGTAAGGCAAGAACAACAGGAAGGCCATCGAGTACGGGCTGACCGGTCCAGTCGTACTGCCCGCGATGGAAGCAACGTCGACAACGATGACCATGCCGAATCCCAGGGTCATCATCGCCAATGGGTGGGTGCGTCGCCACAGAAGCACCAACGCCAAGTAGACGACCTCCAAGGCCGCGATCGGGCGCCAAGGCATGTCGGGGCGTAGCGCTTGCTCCAGGACGGCGATGCCGATGAGCGCCACAACGACGGCCCAATCTCGCCACACCCGTTCAGGCGGGTTGGCGGCGCGCGGTTCGGTCCACAACGCCCTGACCGTGTTTGTCATCACGCTTCCATCGTAGGGATTACGTGCTCAGGCGTATCGGCCGAAAGAGCCAGTGCCTCCCCCGTCTTTCGCCCGGGTGGTGTCCGGCTCGGTGGCCGATGTCGGCCCTCTCGATCACGGTCACGATGAAGGTGCGGCGGCAGCCATGTCGATTCGCTCATCTTCTGGAGGACCACCGATGATGTCGCAGGGTTTGTATCGACTGGGACGCGTTTGCGCTAGCCGTCCATGGACCGTGATCGCTACATGGATCGTGATTGGGGTCATCGTCGTCGGGGCAGGGAGTGTCTTCGGCCATAAGCTCGAAGACTCTTTCCGCGTTCCGGGCCTGGACTCACAGAAGGCGAACGACCTGGTGAGTGATGCCGGGACGGGTCAGGCCGGGCTGACGGCGCAGATCGTCGCGACTCCAGTCGACGAGACGTCCACCTTCTTCAGCTCAGCAGCGGCGCGGGCGGCGCTGGCAGAACTGCAGTCGAGCGCGGCAGCTCTGCCCAACGTGCTCATGACCAGTGACCCAACGGGTGCCTTGGCGGCCGGCCCCACTGCCGCCAAGCGCAGCGACGTCATCTCTGCCGATGGACGCGTCGCGCTCGTGCGCGTGCAGTATCCAACGCTGGACGAGCTCACGGCCGACGACCTGGCCAACCTGAAGGAACTAGGTACGGAGGGGCAAGACAACTCACCCCTGCGCCTTGAAATGGGAGGAGATTTGTTCTTCGCCTTCGAGCAGCCGGCCGCGGGTCTGGGTGAGGCGATCGGTCTTCTCGCCGCGGCGATCATCTTGTTCTTGTCATTCCGGTCGCTTATCGCCATGGCTCTGCCCATCGGTATGGCGATCTTCGGCCTCGCCGTCGGCGTGAGCTCGATGTCACTGCTTGCACAGGTGATCGACGTTCCCAGCTGGGCCCCAGTTCTCGGAGGCATGGTCGGTCTCGGTGTCGGTATCGATTACGCGCTCTTCGTCGTGACGCGGCACCGCGACTACCTGGCGGGTGGAACACCGGTCGAGCAGTCCGTCGCACATGCCCTAGCAACAGCTGGCCAACCCGTGGTGTTTGCCGGTGGCATCGTGGTCGTGTCAGTCCTCGGCCTGGCTGTCGCAGGGGTTCCCTTCATGACCGGTGGCGGGATTGCCATCGCACTTGTCGTGGCCACCATGGTGGCGGTCTCCATCACCTTGCTTCCCGCTTTCCTTGGGCTATCTGGTCACGCGATCAACCGTTTCGGGATCAGCCAGAGCACTTCCACTGGAAGAGGCGGGTGGTCACGCTGGATCAAGCACGTGACGCGGAACGCGTGGGTGTACGCGATCGGCGTCACGCTGCTGCTTTTCGCTGTGGCCGCGCCCGTTCTGGCACTACGCGTCGGCATCCCCGACGATGGCGCGCTCCCCACGAGCCGCACCGAGCGTCAGGCGTATGACTTGGTGGCCCAGGGTTTCGGCCCAGGGCGCAATGGTCCGCTGGTCATCGCCATGGACCTCAACGAAGACGCAGGCGTCGTCGGGCGTTTGGTCGACGCGGTCGAGTCCGATCCCGGTATCGCCGAAGTGGCGGCGCCGAACATCAACGTTGACGGAGGGATAGCCACCGTGGTGGCGTTCCCCACCACCGGTCCACAGGACGACACAACCCATGAGACGGTCGACCGCCTACGCAACGAAGTCATCCCTGAGGCCGTTGCTGGAAGCTCGGCGCGCGCCTACATCGGCGGCCAGATGGTGAACTTCGCCGATGTCGGTCAAAGGGTCAACGATCGGTTGCCTTTCTTCATCGGCGCAGTTCTCGCGTCGTCCTTCCTCCTGCTCATGCTGGTGTTCAGGTCGGTGTTGGTGCCCTTGAAGGCCGTACTGCTCAACCTCTTGAGCATCGGGGCGTCCTACGGCGTAATGGTCATGGTGTTCCAGTGGGGCTGGGGAGGTGATCTCATCGGCCTCACATCGACGGTGCCGATCGTGTCGTTCATTCCCATGTTCATGTTCGCGATCTTGTTCGGCCTCTCCATGGACTACGAGGTGTTCCTGCTGTCCAGAGTGCGTGAAGAGTACGACGTCAGCGGCGACAACAACGAGTCGGTCGTCCGCGGTATCGCCAGCACCGGTCGGGTCATCACCTCGGCAGCGCTCATCATGATCGCGGTGTTCCTTGCCTTCGTCACAGGGGCAGACGCCGCGACCAAGATGTTCGGGCTCGGTCTCGCGACCGCCATCTTCATTGACGCCACCCTGATTCGCATGGTTTTGGTGCCGGCAACCATGAAGCTGCTCGGCAACGCCAACTGGTGGCTTCCCAGATGGCTGGATCGCCTGTTGCCGACCATCGACCTCGATGGACCGAACGCTCTGCCGGAACCCCCGTCGAGCTTTGATCGGGATGCGGGGCGGACGCTCGCCTCCGCCCGTTCAGCCGCTGAGTAGGACAGAGCAGCCTGGACAACGTTTCGTCGTCCAGGCTGCTCTCGCTGCTCATTCGGCCAGGAGCCGATAGAGACGCTTGCGGGCCTCGGTGAGTATCGCCTCGGCTTGTGCGACCTGCTCGGAGGTGCCGGTCGTGGCAACTTGCTTGGACGCAGCACCAACACTGAATACGGTCTTCCGCAGGTCGATGTCACCAGCGGACGGAGCCAGGCGCTCCCATGGCGGTGTGCCATCGGCTGCTTCTGTCGCTGCCTTTCGGCCGGTGTCGGTGAGCTGGAAGACTCGGCGGCCGTCCTGCTCCGTGCTCGACACCAAACCCTCGTCGGAAAGTCGCCGGAGGGTCGGGTAGATCGAACCAGGGCTCGGTCGCCACGCTCCCTTGGTCCGCTCAGCAAGCTCATCCATGACCTGGTAGCCGTGCATCGGCTCTTCGGCCAGTAGGGCCAGGATGGCTGCCCGCGCATCGCCGCGATTGGCCCGCTGGCCACCGCCTGGACCGCGCCGGCCGCGTCCTCGGCGACCGCCGGAGCCGTGGGGACCGCCCGAGGTATGGGGGCCGCGGCCCGGGGTGTCGCCCTCGTCGTGCGACATCTGGGTTTCTCCTCTGATGGGACCGCCGTGCCGACGGTGCTGCCGCCGGCTGCTGGGGTCTTGGTCGCGATCGGTCGACGTCGGCCAGGATGGCGTCCGCCCGGATGGGTACTTCGTAGGTGGGTGTCTCACAGGTCTGTCTCGTTTCGTTCTCAGTCAGGGTGGCCTTGTTGCCTCCTTGAACGTATCGCGATGTATCGCGACATAGTGAGCAACCGCTCAAGGCCCAGGGTATTCCCACCTCGGCCTGGAACCTGTCAGGTTGCCTCAGCGGGCCGCTACGAAGGCTGCGACCGCTCGGTCGATGTCAGCGTCGGTATGGGCTGCGGAGAGCTGCACCCGGATGCGGGCTTGCCCGTGCGGGACGACCGGGAACGAGAAGGCCACTGCATAGACACCGGCATCCCACAGCTTCTGCGCAACAGCGCTCGCCACCACGGCGTCACCGAACATCACTGGCACGATGGCGTGCTCGCCAGGGCGCAGCTCAAACCCAGCCGCGGACATGCCGGCCCGGAACCGCGCCGCATTGCCTTCGAGCTGGTTTCGGAGCTCACCAGACTCAGCAAGAATATCGAGGACAGCCAGGGATGCTCCGGCCACTGCGGGTGCCACGGAGTTCGAGAACAGGTAGGGCCGCGCACGCTGCTTCAGGACAGCGACAATCTCGCGCCGAGCAGCCACGTAGCCACCACTAGCTCCGCCGAGCGCCTTGCCCAGGGTGCCGGTGAGAATGTCGATCCGATCTTCGACGCCGTACCGGGCCGGCGTTCCACGGCCGCCGTCACCGACGAACCCGACGGCGTGTGAGTCATCAACCATCACTAGCGCGTCGTACCGGTCGGCCAGTTCGCAGATCTCGTCGAGTGGCGCATAGTAGCCGTCCATCGAGAAGACCCCGTCGGTGACGATCAGCCGATACCGGGCGTCGGCGGCTTCCTGCAGCCGAGCCTCAAGCTCTGCCATGTCTCGGTTGGCGTAGCGATAGCGCTGCGCCTTGCACAGCCGGACGCCGTCGATGATGCTGGCATGGTTCAGCGCATCGGAGATCACCGCGTCACGCTGATCAAGAAGTGCCTCGAACACTCCCCCGTTGGCGTCGAAGCAGGACGGGAACAAGATGGTGTCCTCCTGGCGTAGCCAAGAGGACAGCCGTTCCTCCAATTCCCGGTGAATGTCCTGCGTGCCGCAGATGAACCGAACCGACGCCATGCCGAACCCACGCTCTTGCAGCGTCTTGGATGCGGCCGCCACAACACGAGGGTCGTCGGCCAGACCGAGGTAGTTGTTGGCGCAGAGGTTGAGAATCTCGCGGCCATCTTCGTCTCGTACGTGCGTCCCCTGGGGGCTCGCCAGAACACGCTCGGGCTTGAAGACACCCGTCTTCTGCATTTCGGCAATGCGGGACGAGAGCTCCGATCTCAGGGCTTCCAACACTTCACACCTCCGACCAGTCGAGCAGAACCTTGCCACAGCGCCCGCTCGAGGCGGTGTCGAACGCCTCTTCGAACTGATGGTACGGGAAGCGATGCGTGATCACCGGCGAGATGTCGAGCCCCGCCTCGACGAGAACCGACATCGCGTACCAAGTCTCGTACATCTCGCGACCGTAGATGCCCTTGATCGTGAGCATCGACGTGATGGTCTTCATCCAGTCGAAGGGTGCCTCATCGCTGCTCGGCAGGCCGAGAAGCGCCATCCGCCCGCCGTTGGCCATCGTGTCGAGCATGCTCGACAGAGCGGAAGGGGCGCCAGACATCTCAAGTCCCACATCCCAACCCTCCTTCATACCCAGCTCGGTCATCACGTCGCTGAGGTCACGCTGCGTCGGGTCGACAGCCAAGGTGACACCGGTGCTGCGGGCCAGTTCAAGCCGATAGGAACTGACATCGGTGACTACGACGTGGCGGGCACCGGCGTGACGGGCGACCGCCGCGGCCATGATGCCGATTGGGCCGGCTCCAGTGACGAGGACGTCCTCACCGAGCACCGGGAAGGCCAGCGCAGAGTGCACTGCGTTGCCAAACGGGTCGAAGACCGCCGCCACCTCGACATCTAGCGCCGCCGGGTGCCGCCAGACGTTTCCAGCCGGCACCGAGATGTACTCGGCGAACCCTCCGTCACGGTGTACGCCCACTCCCTTGGTGTTTGGGCACAGCTGCCGGCGTCCGGCACGACAGTTGCGGCAGCGACCGCAGACGATGTGTCCCTCGACGCTGACCAGATCTCCCTCGACCACGGTGTCCACACCTGGTCCGACCGCCTCAATATGCCCAGCGATCTCATGGCCAAGCACGACGGGAGGGGTGACCATCGACTGCACTGAGGGGTCCCAAGACCTGATGTGCAGGTCGGTGCCACAGATACCGGTCCTGGCCACCTTGATCAGAACCTGGCCACTCTCAACCGTCGGTTCCGGCACCTCCATGAGGTCGAGCCCCGGACCTGCCACCCGCTTGACCAACGCCTTCATGAGCCCCTCCGTGGTGTTACCCGTACTCTGCTGTCCCCGTCAGGAGCGACGAGGCGGCGCACCAAACGCGGTGCGAACCGCAGAGCGTACCTCCCGGTGCGGCCAGATCCACGCCGCGACGACCACGATGGACATGCCCACAGCGCCGGCAAGCACAACGGCAGCAGCTGGCGATGTGCGCTCGGCCACCGCCCCGAGGCCGACCAGGCCGACAATCGCCATTCCGTTGAACCCGGCTCCAGCCACACCGAAGACCCGCCCACGGCGGTGCTCGGGAGTGAGCTGCATCGACAGCGCCATTAGGGTTACCACGTACCCCTGAAACAGCCCGTTGATCGACCACAGCACGACCGCGACCGAGACAGGGGGCTCAGTCGCCGTTGCCAGCAGCGGCACCATCGAGGCGAGCGCCAGCGGGAAGATCAGGCGCAACTGCCGCTGCATCGGCAACCGGGCAACGAACAGGGCACCAACGGCAGCCCCAGCAGGAGTCGCTGCCAAAAGCACCGTCGCGGCCCATGGCGGCGCTCCAGCCTCAGTGGCGTACGGAAGTGCGACAGCATCCGTGGCAACCAGAAGGGCAGCCGATCCCCAGAGCAGGAAGACGACACCACGAATCGCTCTGGCAGCAACGATGCTGCGTAGGCCCGACTTGGCGTCCCGCAGCAGGCGGCCGGCGCTCGTGCCTGCGGCGGCAGCCGCTGGACGCGGCGCGACGAACGCCAGCACGATCAGGTAGGAGATCAAGAACGTCAGCGCGTTGAACAGCAGCACCCACCCGGCGCTGGTCAGGCCCAGTGCCACGCCGGCAAGAATGAAACCGAGCACCTGCACCGCTTGTTCGAAGGTGGTGCCCAGTCCAACGACGGCCTGGTACTCGACTGGTGATCGCGCAGCGTCAGGGAGCAACGACGAGCGAGCTGATAGCGCAGGAGCGCTGAAGGTCTCAGCCGCCAGCAACAACAGCACAGCCGCGAAGTTGGCGTCCCGTGAGACCGCGATCGCCAACACCGTGACGATTAGGGCACGCGCAAGGTCAGCCCACAGCATGACTGAGCGACGAGGAAAGCGGTCAGCGAGGGATCCGAGGAAGGCAAACCCAAAGGTGCTGGGGACGTATGAGACAGCGAGCACCGACGCCGCCAACAAGGCATTCCCATCGCTGCGATCGAGCACGTAGAGAGCTAGTACGACGCGGGCGAGCTGGTCCCCGATCCCTGACAGCAGCCGAGCAGCCAGGAGGGCCACCAGCTCAGTGTTACCGAGGACCGCGCGGTACTGCGCGGCCCCCGAGGTGAGCTGGTCTGTCACGTGTAGAACACCTTCTCCACGACGGCCCTGGCCCGTCGGGAGAACCTGCGGTAGTCCTCCACGAGCTCGCCGGACCGGCCAGGTTCGTACCCCATGACACCTGCCACAAGAGCCAGATCCCCGGTGTCATGGGGAACACTGTCGGACGGTCGTCCCTTTGCCACCATGATGGCGTCCCGGATGTGAGTCGCCAGCAGCCACGCCGCGCGCAGCACCTCGGCATCTTCGTCGGTGAGCAGGCCCCCCTTTTGCGCAGCTGACAAAGCAGCCAAGGTGCTGGTGGTCCGCAACGACTCGACCACTGCCGCGTGCTCCATCTGCAGGAGTTGAACCGTCCACTCGACATCGGCCAAACCTCCTGGGCCGAGCTTGGTGTGCAAGGCCGGATCGGCACCACGTGGCAGACGCTCCGACTCCACCCGTGCTTTGACTCGCCGAATCTCAGTGACCGCCGAAGGCGGCAGCCCTCCTTGGGGCCATCGGAGTCTGTCGATCAGAGCGGTGAAGGCCTTTCCTACTGACTCGTCACCGGCCATCGGCTGCGCGCGAAGAAGCGCCTGGCTCTCCCACGTCAACGACCAGCGTTCGTAATAGGCACGATAGGAGGCGACGGTCCGCACCAGTGCGCCGCTGCGACCCTCCGGTCGCAGGTCGGCATCCAGCAGCATCGGGGGGTCCGGCGCCGGCAAAGTGAGCAGCCGACGCAGCTCGGTGGCCAACAGAAGTGCATGGCGTGAGGCCTCCTCCTCATCCGCCCCCGGAAGGGGGTCGTGAACGAAGAGAACGTCGAGATCGCTGCCGAGACCGAGCTCGCGACCGCCGAACCGCCCCATCCCGATGACCGCGAATCGGGTGGGTGCGCTGCCGTCACCGAAGGCACCCTTTGTCACGACTTCCAGAACAGCGGACAGGGCCGCTTCGGCAACCGCCGTCAGTGCTGGGCCAGACTCGGCCGGACCCACTGCGCCTAGAACCTCGGCCGCGGTGATCCGGAAGAGCTCGCGACGCCGAATCGCACGCACCACTCCTGCGGCCGACTCCGCTGACTCAGCCCGCCCGGTGGTCGCGCGCATCTCGCCCAGGAGCTCGTCGGTGGTGCGCGGGCGGCGCGCATCTTCGGCCGCAAGCAACGCCACCGCATCAGGTGCCCGAAGCAGTAGGTCGGTTGCGAATCTGCTGGTCGCAAGAATACGGGCGAGGCGCTCGGCGGTAGCTCCGGCGTCTCGCAGCAGTGCGAGATACCAATGGGTGCTTCCCAAGGCTTCACTGACCCGGCGGAAACCAAGCAGTCCAGCATCAGGCTCTGGGGCGTCGGCAAACCATCCGAGCATGACCGGAAGCAGCGTCCGTTGGATGGCTGCCCGCCTGCTGACGCCGGACGTCAGGGCCTCCAAGTGGCGCAGTGCACCTTTCGGGTTCGCGTATCCCAACGCCTCCATCCGCGCCTGCGCAGCTTCCGGCGTCAATCGCGACTCGCCTGCGTCGAGCCTTGCTACCGCTTGCAGGAGCGGACGGTAGAAGAGCTTCTCGTGAAGTCGTCGCACCTCACGCGCATGGCGGCGCCACTGCTCGGTGAGCTCATCGACCGGCTCGCGGGTGTATCCAATCGAACGCCCGAGTACGCGCAGCGCCGCGGGGTCGGTCGGCATCAGATGCGTGCGTCGAAGACGGCGGAGTTGCAGACGGTGCTCGAGCGTTCGCAGGAAGCGGTAGGCATCACTGAGTGACGCGGCATCATCGCGGCCGACGTACCCGCCAGCTGCCAACGCGTCGAGAGCTCGAAGCGTGTTGCTGCTGCGCAGAGTGTCGTCACTACGACCGTGGACCAGCTGGAGGAGCTGCACGGAGAACTCGATGTCACGCAGACCCCCTGGCCCGAGCTTGAGCTGGCGGTCGACCTCACTGGCAGGTATGTGAGCCTCGACCCTCCGCCGCATCTTTTGCACGTCAGCGACGAACCCCTCCCGGCCGGACGCCTCCCACACCAACGGCCTGATGGCGTCCAGGTATTGCTGACCGAGCTCGAGGTCCCCGGCGACCGGTCTGGCCTTGAGCAACGCCTGGAACTCCCACGTCTTGGCCCAGCGTCGGTAGTACGCCACATGGCTGGCCAGAGTTCGGGTGAGCGAGCCAGACTTTCCCTCAGGCCGAAGCCCCGCGTCCACCTCCCATAACGAACCCTCTGAGGTCACTGTGGAACAAGCGCGTACTACCGATGCTGCGAGGCGATTACCGATCCGAGTCGCACTCTCTTCGTCAACCTCAGGCCCAGGCTCGACGACGTAGATCACGTCGACGTCGCTCACATAGTTGAGTTCACGTCCACCGCACTTGCCCATGGCGATGATGGCGAACAGAACTCGTGCGGCATCCGGGCCAAGTTCAGCACGCGCCACTGCGGTGGCGGCTTCAAGTGCAGCAGCGGCGAGATCAGCGAGCTCAGCAGCGATGTCCGAGACATCCGGCGAGGTGGTGAGGTCTCGTGCCGCGACGCGCAACAGGAGTCTGCGGTACTCAACACGCATCGCATCGAGCGCCATCGGACCCTCGAGCGTGGCGCTCGGCGAACGGCTGCTCGGGTCGGCCCCTACGGCGGCCAGCATCGCCACTCGCATCGCCTCAGCGGTGGGGCGGGTCACTTCCAGCTCGGGATCGTTGAGGATCTCGCAGTCGGCGGGTCGGCGCGCTAGGTGGTCGGCCAGAGCAGTGCTCGCCCCCAACACCGCGAGTACTCGCTCGGCGTACTCGGGGACAACAGCGAAAGTATCGAGCAGCCCGGGAGCGTCGTCGGACATCTCGAGCACTCGCGCCAAGCCGGCCAAAGCGCCGTCGGGGTCGGCCACCCTTCCGACTTGCGTGAGCAAGACATCGGACGGTTTGAGTCCTCGTTCGGCAAGCCGGTCTAGCGCCACGCGGGCCGCTTCGGCGCTGACGAAGCCCAACCGGGAGAGTTGCCCGGGAGTTGTCTGACTGCGTCTGCTCCCCACAAGGGTCACCGTAGCGACGAAAGAGCCGCGCTACAGCGCAGGCAGGTATCGCTCAAGCTCGAAGGCGGTCACCTCATTGCGGTACTCCTCCCACTCCGCCCTCTTGTTGCGCAAGAAGAAGTCGAAGACCTGCTCGCCGAGAGTCTCCGCTACCAGCTCACTGCGCTCCATCACCGCGATCGCTTCAGCGAGGTTCTGCGGCAAGGGGTCGATGCCCATCGCTCGGCGCTCAGCCTCGGTCAGCAACCAGACGTCGTCCTCGGCACCGGGTGGCAGCTCATAACCCTCTTCGATGCCCCTCAACCCGGCAGCGAGCAGTACCGCGAAGGCGAGGTAGGGATTGCAGGCGGGGTCCAGAGTGCGCACCTCGATACGCGTACTCTGGCCCTTCTGTGGTTTGTACATTGGAACTCGCACCATGGCTGACCGGTTGTTGTGTCCCCAACAGACATATGCCGGTGCTTCTCCGCCGCCGTAGAGGCGTTTGTAGGAGTTGACCCACTGGTTGGTGACGGCGGTGATCTCGGGCGCATGACGCAAGAGGCCGGCGATGAAGGAACGGCCGACCTTTGAGAGCTGGTAGTCGGCTCCGGGTTCGAAGAAGGCGTTTCGGTCGCCTTCGAAGAGCGACAGATGGGTATGCATGCCAGAGCCGGGGTGTTCGGCCAAAGGCTTGGGCATGAAGGAGGCGTAGAGCCCCTGGGACAGGGCGACCTCCTTGATAACCGTCCGGAACGTCATGAGGTTGTCAGCTGTGCTGAGCGCATCCGCATACCGCAGGTCGATTTCCTGCTGACCCGGGGCGCCTTCGTGATGGCTGAACTCCACCGAGATACCCATGGCTTCGAGCATGGTGATGGCGTCCCGACGAAAGTCCTGACCAACTGAGGTCGGTGTGTGGTCGAAGTAGCCGCCGTTGTCGATGGGCACCGGCCGGCGCCCTGGTTCGGGAAGCTCGGTGAAGAGGAAGAACTCAATCTCGGGATGGGTGTAGAAGGTGAACCCCATGTCGGCCGCACGACCCAAGGCGCGTTTGAGTACGTAGCGCGGGTCGGCGAAGGACGGCGAGCCGTCCGGCATCAAGATGTCGCAGAACATCCGGGCCACCCCCGGCTCACCGCGCCAAGGCAGAACGGTGAACGACGTAGGGTCTGGCTTGACCAGCATGTCCGACTCAGAGACGCGGGCGAACCCCTCGATCGCCGAACCGTCAAACCCGATGCCCTCAGCAAAGGCCGCTTCCAGTTCAGCCGGCGCAACAGCGACGGACTTCAGATAGCCGAGAACATCGGTGAACCAGAGCCGGATGAAGCGAATGTCGCGCTCTTCGGTGGTGCGGAGCACGAACTCCTGCTGTTTGTCCATCTGCCCATGGTGTCGTCGTCGTGTTTCACCGACGTTACGACGCGGCCAACGCCTCGCGGGTCTGGCGGGTGATCCGGTGCTCGGCGACGAAGGACAGGAACGGCACGGTGCCGGCCAGGCAAACCAGGACGCCCTTGCTCAGCGACCACTTCATCCGGAAGGAAAGGTCAAAGACAGTGACGAGGTAGCCCATGTAGACGAATCCGTGGACCCGCGGCACAAGGTCAAGGACCGTTTCTACGTCGAGGACATAGCGCAGGAACATGTTGGCGCACAGCAAGAGAAGCCCGATACCCGCTGCCCACGCCATGACCCGATACCGCGTGAGTGCGGACCTGGTGGCCTTGGCCTTCTCGGCTGCGGTGCTATTCGTCATTCCCTAACCCTTCGAGGATCCGTACTCATCCGGAGCCTCCATGGTGTCAAGGGAACCGGGGTCGGGCACATCGGGCTCCGCTGCGAGGTCCTCACGCTCCACTCGGACCATGCGCACGAACCAGAAGATCGCAAACAAGCCGAACAGCCACCATTGGATGCCGTAGGCGGCGTTCTGCCAGTCCACTGGTTGCTCCACGGTCAGCGACGGAGGCGACACTCCCACGAGCGGTGACTCCGGTTGGGGCTGTTGCTGGATCACGAACCCTTGGTAGAGCGGTGGCTGCCACAGCGAAAGCAGCTCAGCGCTGGACACGATCTCGACCTGGCCATCGGGCAGCGGATCACGGCCACGTTTCCTTAGCGCATCGGACTCCGTCGGCTCCAACCAACCGGCGATGGCCACCCGTCCCTTGGGAGGCGGGGGCACGGACTCCCCCGAAGGCACCCAACCGCGCACCACCGGAACCACCGCACCATCGGCGCCTTCGACCTCGAACGCCGTCAGCACCCACACACCCAAGCGGTCGGACTGCTGTCGGTCGACCACCAGCAGCTCCTGGTCGGGGACGAACGAGCCGCTCAACGTGACTCGGCGGCCCACCTCCGCCTGGTCCACCGACACCCCCGGCTGGTGGACGTCGGTGAACGCAGCGACGCTCGCCAATGGTGCTCTCACGGTCTCGCCCCACGCCCGACCCCACAGCCACGAACCAAGCCAGGCGCAGACGGCCACGACCACCAGCAACAACGCAAACCGCCCGACCCAGCGCGGGGTGAGCAGCATGCGAAGCACCCTGCGACGGTATCCCGAGGCTCTCCGGCTCGTGGCTAGGGTGGTCTCGTGGCCTCCGACCAGAACCTATCGCGTCCGTGGCGCATCGCACTGGTCCAGGAGAACGCCACCGTCGGTGATATCGCCGGCAACGCCGAGTTGGTGCTCACCCGCACGCAAGAGGCGGCCGAGGCCGGCGCCCGCCTGGTCGTCTTCCCGGAGATGTTCCTCACGGGGTACCCCGTCGAGGACCTCGCGCTCCGGAAGTCATTCATCGAGGCCTCCCAGCAGACGCTCGCCGCCCTCGCCGTTCGTCTTGAGGCGGCCGGACTGGCCGAGACCATGGTGATCGTCGGCTACCTCGACACTGACGTCGACGGATCCGACCGCCCTGGCCGTCCCCGCCACTCACCGCAGAATGCGGCTGCCGCACTTCGGTCCGGAGTAGTCGTAGCGCGCTACGCCAAACACCACTTGCCCAACTACGGAGTCTTCGACGAGTGCCGGTACTTCGTACCAGGAACCCGGGGTTGCACGGTTGAGGTAGACGGACACCGAGTGGCGCTGTCCATCTGCGAGGACCTCTGGCAGGACGGCGGCCCGGTGGTTTGGGCCCGTGAGTCCGAGGCTGAGCTGTTGGTGGTCATCAACGGATCCCCCTACGAACGGAACAAGGACGACACCCGTCTCGCTCTCTGTCGCCGGCGGGCTCGTGAGGCGGGGATGCCGCTCGCTTACGTCAACATGGTCGGCAGCCAGGACGAGCTGGTCTTCGACGGCGACTCCCTGGTGGTCGATCAAGAGGGCCAGGTCCTCGCGCGGGGCCCCCAGTTCTCCGCTGCTATCGTCTACGTCGATCTCCCTGCAGAACCGACCGCGCAGCCCTCGATCACCGCGAGGTTGGAAGACATCGAGGAGGTTTACCAGGCGTTGGTGTGTGGTCTTCGCGACTACGTGCACAAGAACGGCTTCAGCACCGTACTGATCGGGCTGTCCGGAGGCATCGACTCTGCACTCACCGCCGCGATCGCCGTCGATGCGCTCGGCTGCGAGCATGTGTTCGGCGTTGGCATGCCGAGCGCCTACTCGTCTCAGCACTCACGAGATGACGCTGCGGACTTGGCGGCCCGCACTGGACTCCCCCTCCGCGAAGTTCCCATCGCTCCTATGGTCGACGCCTACCTGGCTCAGATCCACCTCACCGGCCTCGCCGAGGAGAACCTGCAGGCACGCGTCCGCGGAACGACATTGATGGGCATCTCGAACCAAGAGGGTCAACTCGTGCTGGCCACCGGAAACAAGAGCGAGCTCTCGGTCGGGTACTCGACGCTGTACGGCGACGCGGTCGGCGCCTACGCCCCGCTGAAAGACGTTCCGAAGACGCTGGTGTGGGCACTCTCGAGGTGGCGCAACAGTTCGGCGCAGATAGCCGGCCAGGTGCCTCCCATCCCGCCGAACAGCATCGACAAACCGCCGTCAGCAGAGCTTCGCCCTGGGCAGTTCGACACTGACTCGCTTCCGGACTACGCCATGCTGGACGACGTCCTCGACGACTACGTCGAGCAGGACCATGGTGCATCTGACCTCATTGCGGCCGGCTTTGACCCTGCCCTTGTCGAGCGAGTGGTCACGCTCACCGACCGGGCTGAGTACAAGCGCCGCCAGTATCCGCCCGGCCCGAAGATCTCGCTCAAGGCGTTTGGCCGCGACCGCAGACTGCCGATCACCAACCGGTGGCAAGAAGACGTCGACCACCAGCGGCGCTCGTGAGCCCTTCGCTACCGTTGCCTCACCCACCTGGATGGCCTGAGCTCTCACAGCAACCGACATCTCTCTTCCTCGATATCGATGGCACTTTGGTGGAGTTCGAGTCCCATCCAGATCTTGTCAGAGCCACCGACGGGTTGATCCTCTTGCTGCAGTCGATCAGTTCCGCGCTCGAAGGCGCCATCGCACTGATCTCCGGACGGCCGTTGCACGACATCGACCGAGTCTTCCAACCGTGGCAGCCCTTCGCAGCGGGAGGACACGGAGCCGAGGTCCGGGGCGGTGCGGGAACGCGACTGCACCGACCCGATAGCGACCAGCTGGTGGTGGCGCGAGCCGCACTGACCGATGCGGTCGCCAAGCTGCCCGGCGCCTGGATCGAGGACAAGGGCTACGGCTTGGCCCTGCATTACCGCGAGGTGCCTCAGTACGAGGGCAACGCGGCGGCCCTCGTCGAACGAGTCGCCGCCGCTTCGAACGGAACCCTCGAGGTGCAGCGGGGCGCCTACGTCCAAGAACTTCGGCCTGCCGCCTTCGACAAAGGCCTGGCACTCGACGAGCTGATGGGTCAACTGCCCTTCTCCGGACGTCGCCCCGTGGTGGTCGGCGACGACCACACCGACGAGGCTGCATTTGCCTCAGCACACCGGCATGGGGGGATCTCGGTCCTGGTTGGCCCGCGTGACGATACCGTCGCGCAGTACCGGATCACCGATCCAGAGGCGGTGCGCGGATGGCTGACCGAGATTCTCGAGGAGGTGTTCCCGTGACCTCTCCCAAGCAGTCCCTCGACCTGGCGGTCATCGGCAATGGCACCGTTGGGATGCTGGTCGACGGCCAAGGCCGTTACGTGTGGGGCTGCCTGCCGCATTTGGCTGCCGACCCGACCTTCTGCGAGCTCCTCCAACCCGAGACCGAGGGCCATGGGGTGTGCGCGGTCGAGCTCGAGGGCCTGGTGTCCACCGAGCAGCGGTATCTCCCCAACAGCGCGGTACTGGTGACCGTGCTGCGCGCCGAAGACGGTAGCGCCGTCGAGATCACCGACTTTGCGCCACGCTTCCACCGATGGGACCGCCTTTACCACCCCGTCATGTATATACGCCGCATTCGGCCACTGGCCGGTGGGCCGCGAGTGACGATCCGCGTTCGACCACTCAGCGACTGGGGCGGGCGGGTGCCCGAACGAACCAGTGGTAGCCATCACATCCGCTGGGTGTTGAAGGACACCACGCTGCGGCTCACCACCGACACACGTGTGCCGTACATCGAGCGCGAACTGCCCTTCGTGCTCGACCGCCCTATCAACATGATCCTCGGACCCGATGAGAGCCTGACCACGTCGGCGGAAGCTTTTGCGCGTGAGGCGTACGACCGAACGCTCGACTACTGGCAGTCGTGGTCGCGTTCGCTGTCGATTCCCTTCGAGTGGCAGGACGCGGTGATCCGCGCGGCAATCACGCTGAAACTGTGTCAGTACGAAGGCACCGGAGCCATTGTGGCCGCATTGACCACGTCGATCCCCGAAGCTCCAAACACCGGCCGCAACTGGGACTACCGCTACTGCTGGCTGCGCGACGCGGCCTTCGTCGTGCGAACCCTAAACCAGCTCGGGGCCACCAAGAGCATGGAGGACTTCCTCGGGTACATCTACACCTTGGCCTCCGGAACTGAACAAATGCAGCCCGTTTACGGCATCCACTTCGAACGTGCGCTCACCGAACAGATCGAGCCGCACCTGGCCGGGTATCGCGGCAACGGACCCGTGCGCAGCGGCAACGAAGCGCACTTGCAGAAGCAGCACGACGTCTACGGAAGCGTCGTCATGGCGTCAACTCACCTGTTCTTCGACCAGCGCCTCACCACGCCTGGAGACGCCGGGGCCTTCGAACAGCTTGAGCGAGCCGGCGACCTCGCCTACGAGCTCTTCGACAAACCAGATGCCGGCCTTTGGGAGTTTCGCGGACGCCAAGGGGTGCATACCTATAGCAGCGTCATGTGTTGGGTGGCCGCTGATCGGCTGGCCAAGATCGCGATTCAGCTCGGTCACCGTGACCGTGCCGCACACTGGCGCTCGCGTGCCGATCTCATGCGCGACCGGATCATCCATGAGGCATACGACGACGAGCGGGGAGCCTTCATGGAGACGTGGGGCGGTTCTCGGCTAGATGCCTCCACGCTGGTGCTCCCCGACCTGGGCTTCGTCTCCGCTGATGACGAGCGATTCCTTGGCACCCTTGACGCTGTCGAGAAGAACCTCAAGCGTGGTGACTACCTGTTCCGATATGTCGACGCCGACGACTTCGGTGAGCCGAATACCTCGTTCAACTTGTGCACGTTCTGGTACCTCGATGCCCTAGCGCGGGTCGGTCGCACTGAGGAAGCACGGAGTCTGTTCGAGCACATTCTCAGCAGGCGCAACCACCTCGGTCTGATGTCTGAGGACCTCCACCCTGAGACCGGTGAGCTGTGGGGCAACTTCCCACAGACCTACTCGATGCTCGGGATCATCCAGATCGCGATGCGCCTGTCCCGCCCCTGGGAGCATGCCTCGTGAGCAGGCTCATCGTCGTGTCAAACCGGGTAGCGCTACCACGGGAGACCCGGGCGGGTGGGCTGGCTGCTGCGATGCATGGTGCTCTTGCCGAGAACGGTGGGATCTGGTTCGGCTGGTCCGGAAAAGTGGTCGACTCACCTGGCCCTCCGACAGAGATGACCGAAGGTGGCATCCACTACGTCACTGTTGACTTGGCCAGAGCCGAGTACGACGCGTACTACAACGGCTTTGCGAACCGCACTCTCTGGCCGTTGCTGCACTACCGCCTCGATCTCGTTGACTACCGACGTGACACCTACCGGGGATATCAGCGGGTGAACCGCTCGTTCGCCCGCCTGCTCGCTCCGATGATCCGCGACGACGACCTGGTGTGGGTGCAGGACTACCACCTGATGCCGCTCGCTGCCCTCCTGCGAGAAGAGGGCGTCCGCGCCCGGATCGGCTTCTTCCTACACACTCCGCTCCCCCCTCCTGACCTCATCGTCGCGTTGCCAGGCCACCGTGCCCTGATGGAGGCCCTCACCGACTACGACCTGCTCGGGTTCCAGACTGAGGGTGACCGTCAGGCCTGCGTCGACTATCTGATCAACCTCGCCGGAGGCAGCCTCACGTACGACGACTACGTAACGATGCCGTCGGGCACCCGTACCCTGGTCAAATGCATTCCGATCTCCATCGACCGAGATCTGGTCTCCCAACAAGCGATGCGCGCTTCCCAGCAGGTGACCGTGCGCCGCCTCCGCGATTCGCTGTTGGGCCGCTGGCTGATAGTCGGGGTCGACCGGCTCGACTACTCCAAAGGTCTGCACGATCGGTTCGCGGCTTTCGGACGTTTCTTGGATCGCCATTCCGAGCACCGAAGACAGGCGGTGTTCCTCCAGGTTGCTCCGACCTCCCGTGGCGAGGTACCGGAGTACCGCCAGATCCGCGCCGATCTCGAGCGCCAGTCCGGAGCCGTGAACGGACGCTTCAGCGAGGCCGACTGGGTGCCGCTCCGCTACGTCAACCGCACCTACACACAAAGCACGTTGGCCGGCTTCTACCGGACCGCCAGGGTCGGTCTTGTGACGCCGTTGCGGGACGGTATGAACCTTGTTGCCAAGGAGTACGTCGCAGCTCAGGACCCCGAGGACCCTGGCGTACTGATTTTGTCGTCGTTTGCTGGCGCCGCCCGCGAGCTGGAGAGCGCGGTGATCGTGAACCCGCATGACGTTGATGGCGTTGCCGAGGCGATCCACCGGTCCATCACGATGACCTTGCCCGAACGGCGTCGGCGTTGGGGAGAGCTCGACGAGGTGCTCAGAGGGTGGACGATCGCGGACTGGCGGGAGTCGTACCTGACGCAGCTTGCAGGCACCCGCGCCCCCAGCACCGACTAAGGCCCGGGATCGGTCGCTGCTTTCTGTTTGAGCTGTTCAGGGGGAGTGATGGCGGGAAGGAACAGGATCACGATCAGCGCTGCCAGCGCGACAATTCCAGCCGAGATCAGCGACGTGAGTTGAGTCGCATCGAGGAAGTCCTGGTAGGCAGCCGCCCGCAATGCTTCCGCCTGATCGGCTGGCAGCCCTGCGTCGATTTCGGCGTCGAGCACCACGTCCGTCGCCACGATCGACGTTGAGGCGGTGACGCGGGCCTGGTCGGGCAGGTCAGCCAGCGTCTCGTTGGCGGCCGCCGCGTAAGTCGTGGCCAGCAGTGTGCCGATCACGGCGACTCCGAGGGCGCCGCCGACCTGGCGGACGGTGTTCTGGACCGCAGATCCCGCACCGGCCTGCGGCAACGGCAGTGAGTTCTGAATCAACGTCGACGCCGGCGCCATGACGTTGCCCATACCGAAACCGAAGGCGAAGAACACCGTCAAGATCATCCAGAGTGGTGTTTCTACGTCCATGGCGGCAATCCCCAGACACGCGCCACCCACCGCGACCAACCCGATCGTCATGACCGGTCGGTAGCCGAAGCGCCCGACGACTTTGGCGCTGCGCGGGGCAGCGAGTAGCTGGCCGACCGCGAACGGGATGAAGCAGAGTCCGGCTTGCAGGGTGTCGAAGCCCCGCAGTACCTGAAGAAAAAACGGCAGCGTGAACATGATGCCAGAGAGAGCGAAGAACGCCAGACTTACCGCAGCGAGGCTGACCGCGAACCCGCGGTTGCCGAACAACGAGACATCGAACGAGGGATGGTCGCTGCGGGCTTCCATCAGCACGAAGACCGTGAGGATGCCGACTCCTGCGACCACCGGTCCCAGCACCAGCGGGTCGATCCAGGTGCCGGCCTCGCTCGCGTGGATGATCCCGAAGACCAGCAAGAACAGACCAACAGCTGAGACAAACAGCCCGCCGACGTCGAGCCGCTTCGGGTTCGGGTTCTGCGTCTCGGGAACGACGCGGATGATTCCGAAGATGCCGACGGCGATGATCGGCACGTTGATCAAGAAGACCGACCCCCACGCGTTACCGGTGAGCCACTCAGACCATTCCGGGTGCTGCAGCAGCAGTCCACCCAGAACCGGTCCCAGAGCGACGGCGCCACCAACTGCCCCCGCCCAGATGCCGATCGCTTTGCCGCGCTCCTCACGAGGAAAGACAACTGTGATGATCGCGAGGGTCACCGGCAGCACAGCAGCGCCCCCAACGCCCATGACCGCTCGGAACCCGATCAACATGTGGGTGTTCACCGAGAACGCACAGATGGCTGATGCGATGGCAAAGAGCGTCAGCCCGATCAACAGGATGCGACGGCGTCCGTACTTGTCGCCGAGCACTCCCCAGGTGAAGAGCAGTGCCGCAAAGGCCAGGATGTAGGCGTCAACGGCCCAGACGAGCTCTCCCGGCGTTGCCGCCAGGTCACGCTGGATGGTGGGCAGGGCGATGTTGAGCACGGTGTTGTCGAGAACGACGATCAGCAGGCTGACCAGCAGGACCCCAAGGATCGCCCACCGCCGGGGGTGACCCTCCCCGTTGTGTTCAGCCGGGTCCCAAAAAATTCCCCCCCCCGGATGTTTGGGTTCTGCCCCCTGTGGTGTCACCATAGGAGCAGTCCGGGGACCACACATGGCCTCGAGGCGAAGGGATACGAGATGACCCCCACCGTCCAATCTCCAGGCTCAGATTCTCCGTCGACTGGCGCCGACGGTCCACGACTCTACGGCGCGAGTCGATCAGGTCGAATCACTCTGCACGACTTGGCGAGCGCCAAGGAGCGCGGCGAGCGCTGGCCGATGCTCACTGCCTACGACGCGATGACCGCACGTCTGTTCGACGAAGTTGGCATTCCCGTGCTGCTGGTCGGCGACTCAGCCGCCAATGTGGTCTACGGATACGAGACGACCATTCCCATCACGATGGACGAGCTGGTTCCGTTGGTGGCTGCTGTTGCCCGGTCGACTCAGCGGGCACTGGTGGTGGCTGACATGCCGTTCGGCACCTATCAGGCCTCACCGGACCAAGCACTTGCTCAGGCAGCCCGCTTCCTCAAGGAGGGCGGTGCGCACGCGGTCAAACTCGAAGGGGGCCAGCGCATCGTGCCCCAGGTCGAGGCGTTGGTCGGCGCCGGCATCCCCGTGATGGGTCACCTGGGTCTGACCCCGCAGTCGGTCAATGCACTCGGCGGCTACCGCGTCCAGGGGCGCGGCGGCGCTGGTGAGCGGCTGCTGCGAGATGCGAAGTCCCTCGAGGCGGCCGGCGCGTTCGCCGTTGTTCTAGAGGTGGTTCCC
Source organism: Actinomycetes bacterium (assembly GCA_027118455.1). Lineage (GTDB taxonomy): Bacteria > Actinomycetota > Actinomycetes > JAHEKZ01 > JAHEKZ01 > JAHEKZ01. The sequence continues at coordinate 2,094 of JAJAYZ010000013.1, read as the reverse complement.
GCCGAGCTGGCACAGCGTGTGACCCTCGCGCTGTCCATCCCCACGATCGGAATCGGTGCTGGCAACGGATGCGACGCGCAGGTGAACGTGTGGCAAGACCTCGTCGGGCTCACGCCTACCCCACGTCCGAAGTTCGTCCGCGCCTACGGAGACGTCCGTTCGGCCATCTCCGATGCCGTGCGGGCGTGGTCGGACGACGTCGTGAGCGGCGAGTACCCGTCAGCTGAGCAGTCCTATCAGTGACTGCGGTGCCTAGATCCCACCGAGGGCTCAGATCCCCGTCACTCTGATGCCGGACTGCCCCCGGTAGCGACGGTTGACCGCGATCAGGTTTGCGGTGAGCGCCTCGACCTGTCCGGCATTTCGGAGTCGCCCGGCAAAGACGCCACGCAGCCCGGTCATGCTGTCGGCGAGCGCAATGACCTGTTCGACCGCGTCACGATCATCACCAAGCACGAGCACATCGGCGTCCAACTCACCGCCGCCCAGCAGAAGCTCCGCTGAGATGTGGTGGAATGCCCCAACAACGGCGCTACCGGGGAGTAGCTGCTGAGCCTGTTCGGCGGCACTTCCGGAATCGACGGCAAGCGCGAAAGGGCCCCGTTCGTCGAACCCGAGTGGGTTCACGCAGTCGATCACGATCCGTCCCTCGAGCTCTTCACGCAGGCCAGCGACTGTCTGCTCATGCGCTGGCCACGGAACGGCAAGGACCACCAGGTCGCTGGCGCATACTTCGACATTGGACGCCCCGGTGACCCGTTGATCGACGAGAGTTGCAGCCTCTTTCGCACGACCCGGGTCGCGGGAGCCGATTCTGACCTGATGACCAGCGGCAGCAAGCCGGAACGCGAGACCGCGCCCGAGCGCTCCCGTTCCACCAATGATCCCGATCGTGCGCAGGCGGGGAGATACCTGCCCTTGGTCGTCGATGCCGACACGCTCGTCCATGACCTGCATGGTCGCACCCATCCGTCTGAGGCACGATAGGAGGCGTGGATGTCAGCCGAGTGATGGTTCTGCGCGAGATGCTCGCGTCGTCTGGGTGGGTCGAGCGTACGCAGGGGTTTGCCCGAACCATGCAGCGTCGCACCACCGAACCCGGTGGCCTCCTGCTCGTTGGAACCCCTGATGCCGAGCCTTGGCATCTCGCAGCCCACCTCGATGACGAGTCGCGTTTGTCGGGAACTCCGCAGCTCAGCCCTACCTTGGTTCGCTACCAGGCGCCGCAGGACGCCCCGGCGCACTTGTCAGTGACACTGGAGCGTCTCGAGGCGGCCCGCAAGGGCGAGACTGTCTTCGTGGTCAGTGAGGACGCAGCTCCCGAGATGCTGCTTGAGCGCGCATGGGACGCCCGCAAGATGGGTGCGACCGTGCTTTCACTCGACGCAGGAGACGAAGAGTTACACGGAGTTGCCCACGAATCTCTCGTCGTCCCAGCCGCAGCACCGACACTCATCGTCCCCGAACTTGACGTGGTGTCCTTCGACAGCGTGCAACATCTGGTCAGTGTCGCCGCTGGTGAAGCGGCGCAATCGCCCTCGTCGATGTCGGTTCGCGAGCGCATGGCGAAGCTGCTTGAACACATCGCAGGACCACGCATCTCCTGAAAGTCGCATCAATTGACATGTAGCTCGATTGCACTTTGGTGGAAATGAAGTGCGTGTAGGGGTCGCGCAATCGCGCAGTTGCCGACAGAATGTGCGTCGCAACGTTCAAGACACGAACGTGTAATTGCATGCACGGTGCTGGCGTCACGACAGTGACGGTGGGAGTGTGCAACCAAAGCGTTCGGCGAAGGGGCCGGACACTGACGCGTCAGGAGGCACAGGTGGCTGCCAAGCCCACCACGGCCAAGAGGGCAGCAAAGCGTTCAACTGCTGCCAAGCGGACGACTAAGAAGTCGACCGCGAAGAGGGCCGCTGCAAAGCGCACGACGAAGAAGGCAACCGCGAAGCGAACCGCCAAGAAGGCAACCGCCAAGCGAACCGCCAAGAAGGCAACCGCCAAGCGGGCCACAAAGAAGCGACCCGCCAAGAATGCCCCCTCGAAGGGACCCGCGAAGATTGCAACCTAGAAGCGAACCGGCCAGGGGGC
>JAJAYZ010000012.1 GCA_027118455.1 Actinomycetes bacterium | reverse complement strand
GGCTGTTCGCCCATTAAAGTGGCACGCGAGCTGGGTTTAGAACGTCGTGAGACAGTTCGGTCCCTATCCGCCGTGTGCGCAGGAGATTTGAGAAGGGCTGTCCCTAGTACGAGAGGACCGGGACGGACGAACCTCTGGTGTGTCAGTTGTTCTGCCAAGAGCACTGCTGATTAGCTACGTTCGGAAGGGATAACCGCTGAAAGCATCTAAGCGGGAAGCCTGCTTCAAGATAAGATCTCCCACAGGGTTAACCTGGTAAGGCCCCCAGTAGACCACTGGGTTGATAGGCCGGAGGTGGAAGTGCGGCAACGCATGGAGCCGACCGGTACTAATAGGCCGAGGACTTAACCAATAACAAAGATTTACGTGTGTAAGCGTCCACTGTGCGGTTCTTGAGTTGCGGTCGGCTGCTCCGATGCACTCGGAGCCCCGAACAACTCCATAGAGTTTCGGTGGCCATAGCGAAGGGGAAACGCCCGGTCCCATTCCGAACCCGGAAGCTAAGCCCTTCAGCGCCAATGGTACTGCGTGGGAGACTGCGTGGGAGAGTAGGACGCCGCCGGACATTCTCTCGACGAGGGGTCACCGATGGTGGCCCCTCGTCGCATGTCCAAGTGTTTTTTTGGCAGCACCTTCTGACCATTCCCCAAGGGAGAAACAATGTCTGAATCTTCGGGGTTCTCGCGATCATCGAGGCGGCCGCCCTCCGATGATCGCCGGCCAGCCGGTCGTGGTGGCGATCAGCGGCGTGAACGGTCCACACCGAGCAGGGCAGCTGAGCCGGAGATTCCCGATGACGTCACCTGGCACGACCTCGACCGAGCGGCCCGAGCTGAGTTGCGCTCGCTGCCCAAGGAGATGGCCGAACGGGTGGGCGGTCACCTTGCCATTGCCGGAATATTGATCGACACCGATCCTGAGGCTGCCCGCGCGCACGCCAGCGTTGCACGCCGGCTCGCCTCGCGAGTCGCTGTGGTGCGCGAGGCGTCCGCACTCACCGCATACGCCTGCGGGGACTTTGAGTCAGCTCTGACGGAACTACGCGCCTATCGCCGGCTGAGCGGTGACCAGTCTCACCTGCCGCTGATGGCTGACTGCGAACGCGGCTTGGGTCGCCCTGAACGCGCTCTGGAACTAGCTGCTAGTCCCGAGGCCAAGGCACTCACCCCCGAGGTGGCCAGAGAGCTCCGTATTGTCGTGGCTGGAGCCAGATCCGATCGCGGACAGCACGACGCGGCACTCCAGCACCTAGAGGCCGACCCAGGACTGCGCGCTGGAGTAGGCGACCTCTCCGTCCTGCGGCTTCGGTATGCCTACGCTGACGCGCTGGTGCATGCGGGGCGAGCCGACGAGGCTGCCCAATGGTTCTCGATGGTCGCTGCGGCAGATAGCGGTGAGGTGACCGACGCATCCGAGCGAGTCGCAAAGGCCGCAAAGGCATAGCCGGAGAGCGCCCAGCAACCTCCCCTAGCGGCCCTAGAGCGGATCGGCGGCCGACTTCTCACGCCCCCATTCGGGTTTGGGCTCGTCCGTCATGGATTCGCCCTGGTATCGGGGTGGTGTACCGCTCGCTGAGGCCAACACCAGACGCCAGAACGGAACGTTCGGATCGAGTTGCGGCTTGTGCTGGAAACCGTTGGTGCTGCGTACCAGCGTCCAGATGACTGGTCCGACCAGGACGAGTGCGAGAGCGCCCAACCCGACCCACATCGGCGGGACCCCGATGAGCTTGAGCCCGCTGGCGAACAGGACGAGCACGAGGGCGCGCCGGATGATCCCTGCCTGGCCGCGGGACGAGACGCGGGCACCGAGGTAGACGCCGGGCAGCGCTCCAATCAGCAGTGCGCCCGCCACCTCAGGGTGGAACTCTCCGAGGACGACGTAGGTCAGCGCTGCTGCTCCGACCAGGGGGACCGCTTCAACCAGGGCGGTGCCAACCAGCCCGCCCGCGCGCAGGCGCGGGTAGAGCAGTAGGAGACCAACGATGATCAACGACCCTGATCCGACGGAAGTCATTCCGACGACGACTCCGCCGATGACGCCGATGAGAAGGGTCGGGATCGGCCGGACGGTGATGCCGAACACCGAGTCGTCGGCGTTGCCGACGATCCCTTCTGACTGGTCGCGGTAGTACTGCCGCAACGAGAACAGGGCCTTGCCGATCATCGTGGCTACGGACAGCAGCAACGCGGTACCGAGCGCAGTCTTGACGAGGGTCGCGACGGCCTCGCCGTCGCCTTGGTCTGACATCCACGTGATGAGCAGGACGCCCGCGATCGCAGCTGGTACTGAGCCGATCATCAGCCACTTCACGAGTTGGAGGTTGACAGTGCCCCGACGCAGGTGCACACCTGCGCCGATTGGCTTCATGGCGAGCGAAACGATGAGGTCGCTGCTGACCGCGGTGACCGGGTCGATACCGAAGAAGAGGATCAGGATAGGCGTCATGAGCGCACCACCGCCCATACCCGTGAGGCCAACGACGAAGCCGACCAGGATTCCGGCGATGACCAGCCCGACGTCCAGCGAGAACAAGCCAAAGAAGTCGACCGTGGTGTCCATGGCGCGTGTTCCCTCTGACGACTCGATGGATGCGGATGACCCGATAAATGCTTCCCGACACAGATAGTGGGAAAAGGTTACCGCATGGCGGTGGTCAATCGGGAATCTTTCCGGGTAGCGCCGGGTCACTGGCTCATCGAGCCCTGATCCACAGCTTCGGCGCTGCGGCTCACTCCACAGGTGCCCACTGCTCACCAAGGAAACCTCGCGCGCGCGGGAGAGGCTGACGACGCCGGAGCGTCCGGAGATCGTGAGGCTCGTCTGGAGGCCACGGTGGCGCGAGAAACCAAGGCACAACAACGGCCAGGTGTCGAAGGGGATGCGTCTCCTCCGGTGAACCTGGTCCAACTCTGCGGGCGGCTGGCCGCGGCTCCCATCGAGCAGGTCCTACCGAGCGGTGACGAGCTGGTCACCTTCCGGCTGGTGGTGCCGCGCCCAACGAGCCGGTGGCGAGGCAAGGCTGGAGGTCGAGCGGTGTCAGTGGACACGATCGACTGTTCGGTCTGGAACGCGGCGCTCCGCCGGAAGGTCGTTCGCTGGGTCCCTGGCGAGCAGATCTTTGTCGATGGTTGCCTGCGCCGCCGGTTCTGGCGCGGTCCCGGCGGCGCACGGAGCCGGTACGACGTCGAGGTTCTCAAGGCGAGTCGGCTGCGCCGTACCCCCTGAGGCTCGGCAACCTACGATGAAAGGGTGTCGGCCGAGGAGAGTCGCGACGTTCCCTTGTCGAGGCAACCCGCTGGGGACGTCTACGACTGGTACCAGCGCGGCTCGACACTCCTTGACCAGGGCCACCCTGGTGCGGCCGTCGAGCTCTTGACCAGGGTTGCGGCTGCCGAGCCGGACGCCCGTCATGTCCGGGAGACTCTCGGGCGTGCCTATCTGGCGGTTGGCCGCTACTTCGACGCCGAGCGCGAGTTCTCGCACCTCGTCGATTCCCAACCCGACGACGACTACGCGCACGTGGGCCTCGGGCTGGCCTGCGCTCGCCAGGGTCGATTTCGGGAGGCTGTCGAACACCTCGCGCTCGCTGTGGCGATGCGCCCGGACCGACAGGAGTACGTCCGCTCTCTCAAACAGGCGCGGGCTACCCTCCGCGCGCAGACTTAGCCGCGCCAGCCACTAGCGTAGCTGTTGCCCCCCGCCGATTGCTCCACTGCCTTCCCCTCAGGGAGTTGACGTCATGACCCCAGATGCTGCCGATCACATTGGCCGCGCGACCGAGCCCGCGGTCGACCAGAACGCCGAGGAGGCTGCACAGTCTGAGCTCGATCTTGGGGTGGTGTCGACGGGCTCAGCCGACGTGGACCGCGCGCTCCGACCTCTCGATGGCCTGGCCGAGCGTCCCGTGGCCGACCACGCCGAAATCTTCGACCAAGTGCTCGGTGAGCTCGCGGAGACGATGACTGGACCCGAAGGGGCACCGGATGCAGTCCCCATCGAGCCGGCCGCCACGGACTGACGACGGACAGCACCCGATGGTCCGTCGACGTCTCGACAGTGAGTTGGTGCGTCGGGGACTCGCCCGTTCCCGGCAGCACGCCGCTGACCTCGTAGCCAACGGTCAAGTGCTCGTCGGGGGAGTAGCGGCCCACAAAGTGGCCACTCAGGTGGACCCGGCAGCCGCGCTCGTGGTCTCCGAACCGGGGGGTGATGAGCCCTACGCCTCGCGCGGGGCGACCAAACTGCTGGGGGCGCTGAGCGTCTTCGCGCCAGTCGGGCTGGTGGTTGCCGACCGGCGATGCCTCGATGCTGGTGCCAGCACTGGGGGGTTCACTGACGTTCTGCTGCGGAAGGGCGCGGCTTCGGTCGTTGCCGTCGATGTCGGTTACGGCCAGCTGGTGTGGCGCCTTCAGCAAGACCCACGCGTCGTGGTCCGCGACCGCACCAATGTCCGCGACCTGACCCCTGAACTGACCGATGGACCCGTGGACGTCCTGGTAGCGGACCTGTCGTTCATCTCGCTGCGGCTTGTTCTTCCGGCTTTCGGACGTGTCACGACAGCGGCAGCTGACCTGTTGGTGATGGTCAAGCCGCAGTTCGAGGTGGGCAGAGATGCCCTGCCATCGGGGGGTGTGGTCCGTGACCCACTCCTTCGCCGTGACGCGGTACTGCGCGTTGCCGAGGTGGCCGATGGCGATGGCTGGGGGGTGAAAGGCGTGACAGCGAGCCCGTTGCCGGGGCCTGCGGGTAACGTCGAGTACTTTTTGTGGCTAAGCCGGGGTGCACTCCCCTTGGACCCAGCGGCTGTGGACCGAGCGATTGAGGAGGGCCCGACGTGACGGAGGGACAGCGCCAGATCCTGCTTGTCACGCACACCGGGCGTACGTCGGCCACCGAGACAGCACGACGTCTGGTCACCCGCTTGCAAAGTGAAGGCATTGCCGTCCTGGCCCCGGCCTCTGAGGCCGCTGAGCTGGCGGTCTCCGGGGTCGGTGTGTGGAGCGGTGACGAGACCATCGAGCTGGTCGTTGTGGTGGGAGGTGACGGCACCATCCTGCGAGGCGCCGAGCTGGCTCGAGCCGGACGCACCCCGTTGCTCGGGATCAACGTGGGCCGGGTGGGCTTCCTCGCTGAGGCCGAACAACATGACCTCGACCGGGTTGCCGAGCAGATCGTCGCTCGTGACTACTCCGTGGAGCCGCGAGTCGCCGTCGAGGTCGAGGTCGAGATCGATGGCGAAGTTCACCATCGACACTGGGCGCTCAACGAGATCGCTGTCGAGAAGGCGGCGCGGGCACGCATGATCGAGGTGGGCATCGAGGTCGATGGTCGACGCCTCTCGCGATGGGGCTGCGACGGCGTGTTGTGCGCCACGCCGACCGGCTCGACGGCCTATGCCTTCTCCGCAGGAGGCCCCGTCGTCTGGCCAGACGTCGACGCACTTCTGTTGGTTCCACTCTCAGCGCATGCCCTCTTCGCCAGACCGTTGGTGATCGCACCGACATCGGTCATCCGGATCGACCTGCTTGCCATGAGCGCACCTGCTGTGTTGTCTGCCGATGGCCGCCGTGGCCTTGACCTACCCCCAGGCTCGACGGTTTCGGTGCGTCGAAGCGACGAAGCTGTGCCGCTGGCCCGCCTTGAGCAGACCCCGTTTACCGAGCGGCTGGTTGCCAAGTTCGCGCTCCCAGTGCAGGGCTGGACGGTCGACAGGGGAGGGTCTCGTCCCCACCGTCCGCCGGAGGCCGGGAGCGCGCAGTGATCACTTCACTGAGCCTGGCCGGTCTTGGCGTGATCGAGACCGCAGACCTGGAGCTGCTTCCGGGGCTGACGGTGCTCACCGGTGAGACGGGTGCCGGCAAGACCATGGTCGTCACGAGCCTGCAGCTACTGCTCGGTCAGCGCGCTTCCGCCGAACTGGTCAGGGCAGGGGCAGATCGTGCCCAGATCACCGCACATCTCACAGTGGACCCGCATGGTGGCGTTGCCGACCGAGTGCGGGAAGCAGGCGGGGAGCTCGATGACGAGACACTTACCGCTGTCCGCACCATTGCCGCTGGAGGTCGCTCCCGGGGTGCGCTGGGCGGCGCTGCGGTACCCGTCGGGTTACTCGGCGAGGTTGGTGCAGAACTCATCGCGATCCACGGGCAGCACGACCAGGGCCACCTGACCATTCCTGCTCTGCAGCGCGACCTGCTCGACCGGTTCGGTGGCTTCGTGCCGCTTGCCGCCGAGGTCGGTCGTGGCTTTCTCGAGCTGAGAGCACTGCAGGCGGAGCTGGCAGATCTGCTCACTAGCGGCCAGGATCGGCTGCGCGAGGCCGATGCACTGGGCTTTGGCCTCGGTGAGATCACGTCAGTCGCCCCGGCTGAGGGTGAAGATGTCGCGCTACGCGCCGAAGAGGAACGACTGTCCCACGCGGTTGAGTTGAAGCAAGCTGCCATCAGCGTTGCTGCCGCGCTCTCCGACGACGAGCGTGCTGTCGTCGCCCAACTCGCAGATCTGCAGCGCGTCCTCGATCTTGTGCGCGAGCACGACCAACACCTCGACGATGTCGCCGCACGACTTGTGGAGGCCACGTATCTCCTTGCCGATCTGGCCAGCGACCTGAACGGGTACGCAGACGGCGTTGAGGCTGATCCCAGTCGCCTTGCTGAGCTCCAGGACCGACGAGCAGCGTTAACCGCGCTGATGCGGAAGTATGGCCCGGCGCTCTCTGACGTCTTGGCCTGGGCAGCTGACGCCGAGCGGCGCCTGGCTGCGGTCGTCGGAACCGACGATCGCCTGGCCGAGCTGGAGGAAGCCATCACAGCGGCGGACGTCGCGTGGCATCGGCTCGCTGTTGAACTCAGTACGAAACGATCGGAGGCCGGTCGTCGGCTAGCTGCGGCCGTCACCGACGAGCTCTCCGAGCTGGCTATGCCAGACGCCGAGCTGACGGTCGAGGTCTCACAGGGAACTGCACCGGCCCTCGCGGGGCTTGATGACGTCGCGTTTCTTCTGCGTCCACATCGGGGCGGTGCTTTCACTGCTGTCCAGCGGGGTGCCAGCGGCGGTGAGCTGTCGCGGGTGATGCTGGCCTTGGAGGTGGTTCTGGCCGACGCGGACCCGGTGGCCACCCTTGTTTTCGACGAGGTCGATGCCGGCGTGGGAGGAGCAGCCGCGGTTGAGGTAGGTCGCCGCCTCGCACAGCTCGGACGGAGCCGACAGGTGCTCGTGGTCACCCATCTGCCGCAGGTGGCCGCCTTCGCCGACCAACACTGGGTGGTGCACAAGTCAACAGCTGGCGACGTTACCTCCAGTGGGCTGCGTCAGCTCGACAACGGGGCGCGAGTCAAGGAGCTGACCCGCATGTTGGCCGGTCTCGCCGAATCCAGCAGTGGCCAGGCTCATGCTGAGGAGTTGCTCGCGGTAGCGCGCGCGTCCAGGTGAGGCGGGGAATCGGAGGGGTCAGCGCCGGCGGGGTGACTGGGCTGGGCCGTTCGGGTGCATTGCCCGGTATACGCCGGTGTGAGACGGGGGAGCCGCAGACCATGAGTGGGGTCAGCGTCGTCGAGGGGTCGTCGCTGGCGAGCCCGAGGGGGGCATCTGATGATCGGTCGTGGGCGGCGCGGTAGGTGGGTGGCCGGTGCCCCTCTCCTGGTGGCGCTACTTGCCGTGCCAGCTGCATCCCTGCTGGGCATGTCGACGGCGCTGGCCAGCAGTGACACCACGGCGCCGAGCCCCTTCGATATTCTTCCCGATGCTGGCGACTACCAGACTGGCTACTCCGTTGCTGCGCCGTACAGCAACATCTATGTGTCGTGGCAAGCTGCGTACGACGAATCCTCTGCTGTGTCCTACGAGATGACCGTTGACGGCACTGTCGTTCGCGTGGTCGCAGACGTCGAGGCCTACTTGACGATCACCAAGCGGGTCGAGGTACCGGAGGGAAGCCACGTCCTGGGGGTAATCGCGCTCGACGCAGCAGGCAACCGCCAGACAGCCGTCCACACTCTCCAGGTGGTTGTCGACAAGGTCTCTCCCACCTTCACGTCGTTCCCGCTGTTGCTGCTGCGGCGGGGCCAGGTTACCGAAGACGGATACCCGATGCGTTACACCTGGACCGGTGCCGACGTTGGGACGGGACTGTCCCAGGTCCGGATCGGACCGGGAGCCGACTGTTGCTACACGACCGATCCGTGGAGGACGAGTTTCGACTTCACCGTCGAGCCGGAGTCTTCGGTCGCCTGGCGCCTGCGGCTCTACGACGGGGTCGGCCGCACCACCGTCACGGTTCGGGACGGCTACGTCTCGACCGTTCCGTGGAGCCAGACCGACCGGTCGAAGACATGGCAGCGGAAGTCCGATCCCAAGGCGGTTGGTGGCTCGGAGTGGCTCAGCACGATGGCCGGCGATCGGTTGAAGGTGGATGTCGATGGCCGCTCGGTCGGGTGGGTTGCCACCACCGGACCCACCCGAGGCCGCGCCGACGTTCTGCTCAACGGGCGGGTCGTCGACACGGTGAACCTCTACTCGGCCAAGCGCCATGAAGGGCGCGTCGTGTGGGCCGGCAAGCTGCCGTTGGGAACCGCCAACACACTGTCGATCGTGAATCGGTCGACGAAGGCGCGCCACTCCGTTGGCGTGGATGCGCTGCTGCTCCAGCGGTGAGGAGCCCCGCTGGCCAGCGCGTTTGCCGGCAGGCGTCGGCCGCTCTGGCAGGATGGCCGGATGCGACTGTCCCTGCTGCGCCGCTCTAGCCAGGTCTCTGGACCTGAGCCGCAGGGATTGGCCCGGTTGGACAAGCGCACCAAAGACCTCACCAAGCGTCTGAAGCCCGGCGAGGTCGCGGTGATCGACCATCTGGACATCGACCGGGTGGCAGCAGAGGGTCTGGTCGCCTGCAAGCCCTCAGCAGTGGTGAACGTGTCGGCCAGCATCAGCGGCCGTTACCCGAACCTGGGGCCGGAGATCCTTGTCGAAGCCGGGATTCCACTGCTTGACTCCGTTGGTCCGGACGTCTTTGGCCGGTTGAACGACGGTGACCCGGTCGTGTTGGACGGCGACCGTCTGCTCCATGACGGAGTAGTCGTCGCCGAGGGACAGCTGCTCGACGCTGCGACGGTCGAGAAGTCGATGGACGAGGCGCGGGCCGGGCTAGCCGTCCAGCTCGAGGCCTTCGCGAGCAACACCATGGAATATCTCCGCCAGGAGCGTGACCTGCTCATCGACGGGGTGGGGGTCCCCGACATCTCCACAGAGATCGACGGCCGACATGTCCTCATCGTGGTTCGCGGCTACCACTACAAAGAGGACCTGCAGACGCTGCGGCCCTACATCCGCGAGCACCGGCCAGTGCTGATCGGTGTCGACGGTGGCGCTGACGCGCTCCTTGAGATGGGCTACCGACCAGACCTCATTGTCGGCGACATGGACTCGGTGTCCGATGAAGCGCTCAGCGCGGGTGCCGAGGTCGTCGTTCACGCCTACCGCGACGGACGGGCTCCCGGCTTGGAGCGCGTGGAGTCACTGGGAGTTGATCCCATAGTCTTTCCGGCCACTGGCACAAGCGAAGACGTAGCGATGCTCTTGGCCGATGACAAGGGCGCGAGCCTGATTGTCGCCGTGGGAAGTCATGTGACGCTGGTCGAGTTCCTCGACAAGGGTCGCGCCGGAATGGCAAGCACCTTTCTGACTCGGCTGCGAGTCGGTGGCAAGCTCATCGATGCCAAAGGCGTCAGCCGCCTTTACCGCAGTCGCATCTCCACCGGACAGCTTCTCCTACTGATCGCGGCTGGACTGGCAGCACTCGTTGCCGCCATGGCCTCCACAACTGCCGGGCGAAGCTTCTTCGACCTCGTCGGGTCGTGGTGGCACGACCTGGTCTTCTGGGTGACCGGGTGACTGGGTTTTCGATGCGTCGACTGAAGAAACGGACCACCTCGTGATCGACTTTCGGTACCACATCGTCTCCATCGTCGCCATCTTCATGGCTCTCGCCATCGGCATCGTTCTCGGGTCAGGGCCTCTCAAGGACGACATCAGCGGGTTCCTTGAGGACCGGACCCAGCAACTGGCACAGGAGAAGGTCGACCTTCAGAGCGAGATCTCGGCACTGCGCACCGAGATCGACTCGTCAGAGCAGTTCGCCGAGCTCTCCCAGCCCGTGCTCGTCGATGGCCTGCTGACCGCGCATGTCACGACCGTTGTGGTCCTACCAGGAGCCGACGGCGACCAGGTGTCTGCCGTCGAAGATGCCGTTGATGCGGCTGGCGGTTCAGTCGGTGAAAGGGTCACGATCGAGGCGGCGTGGACCGATCCGGAGCAGAGCGAGATTCTCGGGCGGGTCGCTGAGGGCGTTGCACGAGGGGGGAAAGCTGACGATCCGTACCAGCTTGCTGGGCAGGTGCTGGCAGACGCGCTGCTGACTCCGGGTGGCCGTGCCGTCGGTGCCCCGTCCCTGGACTCGATCGCTGCGCTCGCTGCCTTCGAGAGCGAGGGATTCATCTCCGCAGATGAGGAAGAGGTGATTCGTGGAGATACCGCGATTGTGGTTGGCCCTGCCGACGTCGTCCCTGGCGCTGATCTGGCTGTTGTTCCGTTGCTCACCTCACTCGATGACGTCGGCGTTGGGACGGTTCTGAGCGCTCCTGACGGAAGCGACCAGTCTGAAGGCGTCATCGGTGTTCTGCGCGGTTCCGATGCGGACGGGGTCGTGTCTTCGGAGGATCGTCTCGACACGGTCAATGGGGTGACCGTCACGATCCTTGCCCTGGCCGAGCAGACAGCTGGTGGCGTCGGCCACTACGGCACCGGTGAGGGATCCGATGGCCCTGCGCCCGATCCGCTCCCTAGGGGCTGAGCCGTGGTCGGCCGGATTCTGAATGCAGCATTTGCGTCAGCGGTCAGTCGGTGGACATTCCGACAGTTGAGCACGGGACCTTCGGCGCAACGTTGGGAACGCACGAACCATCGCGGCGAGACAGTCACCTTGGCGCAGGGCCCTGCGGTTTCACTGGGATCCTTGGCTGCATTGGTCACTGCACCCGGGCTCGCTCCTGTAACGCGATTGGCGTCGACGCTTGCGGTTGGCGGAGCTGCTGCGCTCGGGTTGATTGACGACCTCACCGGGGCCACTGACGTCAAAGGCCTTCGAGGCCACCTGGGTGCGCTACGAAGTGGAGAGGTCACCACGGGCACGGTCAAACTCGTTGGGCTTGGCGCTACCGGGCTCGTTGCCGGAGCGCTGGCGCGCCGTGGACGCGGTGGTTTGGTCGACGCGGTGCTTTCGGGTGCCGTCGTCGCGGGTAGCGCCAACCTCGCGAATCTGTTCGACCTCCGACCGGGACGCGCCACCAAGGTCTTTCTCGCCGTGTCAGCAGGTCCAATCCTCACGGGCGGGTTGACCGGGGCTGTCGTGACAGGTCCGGCGAGTGCAGCCGCTGCGCTGCTGCCTGCGGATCTCGGCGAGCGGTCGATGTTGGGGGACACCGGGGCCAACGCCCTCGGTGCGGCTTGGGGTGTTGGCGCCGCGTCGTCCATGAACCGTCCGGCCCTGCTCGCCACCGTTGCCGCGCTGGTGGGTTTGACCGTCGCCAGCGAGCGAGTCAGCTTCTCGCAGGTGATCGAGCGCACACCGGTTCTGCGCGAACTCGATGGCGTGGGCCGCCGTCCGAGCCCGCCAGCCGATGACTGAGCCCGCACACCCTCCCCAGGACTCGCCGGCGTCCGGTTCGACCGGCACCGGACTGGTCAGTGCGGCGCTGCTCATCGCTGGGGTGACCGTCGTGGCGCGAATCATCGGCTTGCTGCGCTTCGTGGTGCTGGCGCGCATCTTCGGAACCGAATGCCTCGGTGCCGTCTACGCAACGGCTAATGCTCTCCCCAACATCGTCTATGAGCTGGTGGTCGGGGGAGCTCTCGTTGCGGTCGTCGTGCCACTGGTCGCGGGCGCTCGCGAGTCCGATCCGACACGCGTCAGGGCGACCGTGGCCGCCCTCCACGGTTGGGCGCTGGTTCTGCTCGTGCCGATGACGGCGCTCATATACTTCGCCTCGACCTGGGTCGTTCAGGTCATGCTGGGCCCCGCCAACGGGTGCGGGCCTGAGGCGCCAACAGTGGCGCGAGACATGCTCTGGGTATTCCTCCTGCAGATCCCCATTTACGGGGCAACGGTGGTCGCACAAGGGGCACTGCAGGCGCATCATCGGTTCTTCGCGCCTGCGGTCGCCCCAGCCGTTTCGAGTCTGGTGGTGATCGGCAGCTACTTCGCCTATGCCCAGATGGCAGGTGCAGAACGCGGTTCGCTCGTCGCTTTGAGCGATGCAGAGTTCCTTGTCATCGCAGGTGGGACCACCCTGGGAGTCATCGCCCTTCTTGCAGTGCAAGTCCCCGCGCTGGCCAGCGCTGGTCTGATCGTGAAGCCGTCCCTCCGCTTCCCAGTTGGTCGCTCGGCACAGGCCCGCACGTTGGCGTTGAGCGGCGCTGTGGTCGTGGGAGTGCAGTGGGTGGGCTACGCGGCAGCGATCCGCTGGAGCAACGTCTATGGTGAGGGAGGCGCCTTGGTCTTCGTGCTCGGTTGGACGGTCTTCCTCCTGCCGTGGTCGATCCTCGTCCTCCCGATCGCGACGAGTACCTTTCCCCGGCTGTCGGCCCTGCACGAGCGCGGCGACCACGTCGCATCGGCCCGAACGACGTCTCAGAGCGTGCGCGCGGTGTTCGTGGCATCGGCCGTTGGGGCAGCAGGACTCGCAGCAGCTGCAGAGCCGCTGGCTGCCGTCATCTTCGAAGGTGCCCCCGGTGGTGGCGGAGTTCGCGAACTGTCAGCCCTTTTGATGGCTCTCTCAGTCGGCGCTGTCGGATACGGCGTACACGGGCACCTCGTGCGGGTGATGGCAGCACGGCACCGTGCCCCCACCGCTGCGTGGGCCACCGCCGCTGGCTGGGGACTGGGGATTCTGGCTGCTGGGGTGTTGGCCATGGGCGCCGATGGCGCCGTTGAGGTCGCCAGGGCCATCGGTGTTGGGTTCAGTGGTGGACTGTTGGTCGCTGCCGGCCTGTTGCTCGTCGCGCTTCGGCGAGATGCGGGGGCGAGCGCGCTCACGGGGGTGTTACGGGTCGCCCTTGTCTCCGTCGTTGCAGCGCTTTGCGTTGGTTGGGTCGGTCACGTGCTCCTGACCGGCGGACCTGGTGGCCCCTCAGTGGCAATCGCCATTCTGCAGGTCCTCGTGGCGGGCCTGGTGGCGGTCGTTGTCGTTGGTGGCGCCGCAGCCCTGGCCGACCCGAGCTCAGTCCGTAGCCTTCTGCGCGTGCGTTCGAGAGCCAGTGGCGGTACGTGATGACCGATACCAAGCTTCGGGTACTCATCGTGCTGGGCACCAGCACCGGAGGCATCGGCCAACATGTTCGCTCGCTGGCTGCCGGGCTCGTCGCACGCGGGCAACGCGTCGTTGTGGCTGGGCCGAAGGAGACGGAGGCGACGTTCTCGTTCACCAAGGTCGGAGCCCGTTTCGTCGAGGCTCCGATTGGCCTCACTCCTTCGCCCCGTGACCTCGCCGTTGCGCGGTCTCTGGCTCGATGGGTCAACGGTGCCGATATCGTGCATGCACACGGCTTCCGAGCTGGGATTGTGGCGCTCAGCGCTGGAGCCGGCCGCGGCTGGCCGATTGCCGGTGTTCGCAAGTCGGGGGTGCCGCTCATCGTCACATGGCACAACCAAGTGCTAGCCGGTGGTGTGAAAGGCGACCTGATGCATCGTGTCGAGGGTGCCGTAGCACGTGGGGCGACCCTGTCGCTGGGAGCGTCTGCCGATCTCGTCGCCGTAGCCGTCGCTGCCGGTGGTAACGCTGTTCTGGGGCCGGTTGCCGCGCCGCGACCAGGCGTTGCGACACGCTCCCGTGACCAGGTGCGCGAGGAGATAGGCGTAGGGGATGCGCCTTTGGTGCTTGCGGTCGGCCGGCTGCACGCGCAGAAGGACTACCCGACGCTGGTTGCAGCCATGGGCAGGTTGCCAAGCCGAGATCCGCGCCCAGTTCTCGTTGTGGCCGGTGACGGCCCTGAAGAACCCGCGGTGCGAGCGGCCATTGCCCAGCACGGCGTCTCGGCTCGGTTGCTGGGGCGGCGCAGTGATGTGGCGGACCTGTTGAATGCCGCGGACGTGCTCGCACTGGTGAGCGTTTGGGAGGCTAGAGCACTGGTCATCCAGGAGGCGATGAAGGTTGGCCTCCCCGTCGTTGCGACAGCTGTTGGTGGGATCCCAGAACTCGTTGGTGAGGATGCCCTCTTGGTCACTCCCGGCGACGTGCGTGCGTTGGCGGCGGCGTTGGTCGAGGTGCTGGACTTCCCGCAACAGGCATCCGAGCGAGCTACTCGGGCTCTGGCTCGGGCAGCGAAGTGGCCAGACGAACACGCCGTCGTCGACCAGGTATTCGAACACTACCTCGCAGTCACCCATGGGGCCTTCGACGGCGACAGGGAGGCACGGTCATGAGGGCATCGGTGTTCGCTCTCGTTGGCGCTGCGATGCTGGTGGTGCTTGTTCCCGCGTCGTCCTCGGCGCAGGCGCCAACCGTCGCCCGCCCAGCCGGTCAGGCTGCCGGGGCACTGCCCGCGTCAGTCGTTATCGTCGGGATGCCGGGCCTGCGTTGGAGTGATGTCACGCCCGACACGACTCCGTACCTTTGGCAGATGCTGGACGAGTCCGCGCTTGGGCAGATGAGCACGCGCTCAGCTCGATCACATACCTGCCCAGCAGATGGTTGGGTCCAGCTCGGTACGGGCAACCGGGCCCGCTATCCGGTCAGCGACGAGCAGGTCGATGACCAGTGCCAGCCGGTGCCAGCGATGTCGGCCGGCGACGACGGTTCTACTCATGTCGACCGATGGGACGCGGTTGTTGCCGACAACGATTTGCTGACCTTCAACGCTGTTCCGGGGCTTCTTGGTCAAACGCTCGGCGACACGCTCGGAGTCGACAGAGGGTGTACCGCCGCCTCAGGTCCAGGAAGTGGGTTGGCCGCCGCCGACGCTGATGGCTGGGTCGACCACTGGACGCCGGAGCCGATAGCGCTGACCCCGAACGCGGTCCGAGAGTGTCCACTTCTCGTCCTGGGTGTCGACGAGCCGTCCGCGGAGCGCAGGCTCGGTGAGCTCGCGGCCCTCGACGAGTTAGTTGGCAATATTGACCGGATGCGGCCGCAGGGGTCCCTGATGATGGTGCTGGGGGTCTCCGACCTCGCCGATGAGCGACCTCAGCTGCATGTTGCCCTGGCGGAGGGACCTGGTTACTCGGGCGGTCTGCTGCTCAGTGGGTCAACAAGACGCGCACCGTTCGTCCAACTGTCCGATGTTGCTCCGACCGTCTTGGACTATCTCGGCGTCGCGATCCCGGACGAAATGTCGTACCAGCCGATGCGTTCGGTGCCGGCAAACGGTGTCGACGATCGGGTGGGTTGGTTCCGTGAGCTGTCCCAACAGGCCGACGTCCAGGGCAAACTCACGCCTCCCTTCTTCGGGCTGCTCGTCCTTCTGCAGGCTGTGCTCTACCTCGGAGCGTTCCTCATCTTGCGCCGCCACCCCCGAGAGCGCACCCGTTCCCGGGTGCTTAGTTTCACGCACGTCGTTGCGGTGGCGGCTGCTGCCGGGCCGGCCGCCACCTATCTCGCCAATATCTTGCCCTGGTGGCTCGCCGGGAAACCTGTTCCTGCACTGCTGGCCGCGATCAGTCTCGCTGGGGCCGTCCTGACAGCCATCGCCTTTGCCGGACCCTGGCGGCGGCACCCGTTCGGCCCAGCAGGCGCCGTCACGGCTGCCACGGCCATCGTGTTGCTCATCGACGTGGCGGCTGGCGCGCCGTTGCAGCTGGCGAGCCTTGCCGGTTACTCGCCAATCGTCGCCGGCCGGTTCGTAGGCTTCGGGAACCTGGCCTTTGCCATTTTCGGCACGGCAGCCCTCCTGGGGGCGGCTGCCGGCGTGTCGGGGCGATCCCCTCGAACGTCTGGAATCGTGGTGGCGGTGGTGGGGGTGGTCGCTGTGGTGGTCGATGGTGCTCCATCACTCGGCAGCGACTTCGGCGGGGTCCTGGCTCTGGTGCCGGCGTTCGGAACCTTGGGAATATTGGCAACGGGCCGTCGTATGTCGTGGACGCGGCTGGCCGCGCTCTTCGGAGCCGGGGTGATGGTCGTCAGCGTCATCGCCTTCCTTGACTATCTCCGTCCTGCCGCCAATCGGTCACACCTGGGCCGGTTCGTCGGATCGCTGATCTCTGGTGACGCCGCCGCGATCGTGCAGCGGAAGTTGGAGGCCAACCTCTCGCTGCTCACCACCAGCGTTCTGACCTTGATGGTGCCGCTGGTTCTGGTCTTTCTGGCGTTCTTGGTACGCCGTCCCAGCGGCCTGTTGCCGTGGACGTTCGTGCGGGTGCCGACTCTTCGCTCGGGACTCCTGGCCGTTCTGGTGCTCGGGGTCGTCGGAGCCTTGGTCAATGACTCCGGAGTTGCCATCCCGGCAATGGCTGCGACCGTGGCGATTCCGGTGGCCGTCGCTGTGGTGGTGCGGTGCATGCAGCTCGATGACGGCGATCCGACGGTGAGTTCGGCCGAGCCTGCCGGTGCCGGGCGCGGCGCCGCAGGGTCAGCGCCGCCGGGCTGATAGCCTGAATTCCCGTGGATCGGTGCACGAGGAAGACTGCTTGCAGAGCACTCCTGAGTAGTCTTTCCTAGCCGCCCGCACACCATTTAGGAACGATCACGGGAGCCCGCTTTGGCCGGTGCGCAAATGACCAAGCACATCTTTGTCACCGGTGGGGTGGCATCTAGTCTCGGCAAGGGCCTCACCGCCTCGAGTTTGGGGAACCTTCTCAAAGCCCGCGGGCTTCGCGTCACGATGCAAAAGCTCGACCCTTACCTCAACGTCGACCCCGGAACCATGAACCCGTTCCAGCACGGGGAGGTCTTTGTCACCGATGACGGCGCAGAGACCGACCTCGACATCGGGCACTACGAGCGCTTCCTAGACCGTGAACTCGCTGGGTCTGCCAATGTCACCACCGGACAGGTGTACTCGGCCGTCATCGCCAAGGAACGACGAGGCGAGTACCTGGGCGACACCGTTCAGGTTATCCCGCACATCACCAATGAGATCAAGGCCCGCATCCGCAGAATGGCCGGAAGCGATGTCGACGTGGTCATCACCGAGGTCGGCGGCACAGTCGGCGACATCGAGTCACTTCCCTTCCTGGAGGCGGTTCGCCAAGTACGGCACGAGGTAGGGCGGGACAACACCTTCGTTGTTCATGTCTCGCTGCTCCCGTACATCGGACCCTCGGGAGAGTTGAAGACCAAGCCGACCCAGCACTCGGTAGCTGCGTTGCGCAACATCGGTATCCAGCCAGACGCCATTGTCCTGCGGGCCGATCGACCGGTTCCTACCTCGATCAAGCGCAAGGTCGGCTTGATGTGCGACGTCGACGACGAGGCCGTAGTCGCTGCTGTCGACGCGCCGAGTATCTACGACATCCCCAAGGTGCTGCACAGCGAGGGACTGGACGCTTATGTGGTCCGCCGGCTGGGCCTGCCGTTCCGCGACGTTGACTGGACCGAGTGGGACGACCTGCTCCGTCGGGTTCATAAGCCCGCCCACGAGGTAACCGTCGCACTGGTTGGCAAGTACATCGACCTCCCCGATGCTTACCTGTCGGTGACTGAAGCACTGCGAGCTGGCGGGTTTGCCAACGATGCCCGAGTCAACATTTGCTGGGTCACCTCCGACGAATGTGCCACCACCGACGGTGCGGCTCGCCAGCTCAGCAGTGTGGACGCCATGTGTGTTCCTGGTGGTTTTGGCGTCCGCGGGATCGAGGGAAAGCTGGGGGCACTCCGATACGCCCGCGAGCATTCAATCCCGACGCTCGGGCTCTGCCTTGGCCTTCAGTGCATGGTGATCGAGTACGCCCGCACCATGGCGGGCATGGTCGATGCCAACTCGATGGAGTTCGACGACTCCACTCCGTATCCCGTGATTGCCACGATGGCTGACCAGCGCGACGTCGTTGCGGGGGAGCGTGACATGGGCGGGACGATGCGGCTCGGTCTGTATCCCGCAAAGCTGGGCGAGGACAGCATCGTCCGGGAGATCTACGGCGAGCCCTACGTCGAAGAGCGTCATCGGCATCGGTTCGAGGTCAACAACGAGTACCGCGAAAGGCTGGAAGAAGCGGGCCTGCGGATCAGTGGAACCTCGCCAGATGGTCGGCTCGTTGAGTTCGTCGAGTTGCCACAGAACGTGCACCCATACTACGTGGCGACTCAGGCGCACCCCGAGTTTCGGTCGCGCCCGACGCGGGCACACCCACTCTTCGTCGGACTAGTTGCTGCAGCCATCGCGCGCAAGCCTGAGCAGGTCGAGCTACCAGAGGTTGCCGCAGCAGGGGTGGCCGAGAACACCCCTGCGGTCAGCTGACGGCTCCGGTGACCCGACCCTCCGACCCGACCGACGCCTCTGACGTAGCCGACCTCGCAGGCTCGTTGCCGGTGACGAGCCGGCGCGAGCGCGTCGTCGGTGCGAAGTGGAGCGTGGTCACCGATCGCGTCCTGCTCGACGCTGATACGTCCGTTGACCGTGACGTGGTCGTACATCCCGGTGCCGTTGGCGTTGTGGCCATCGACCACAACGGCCAGGTCGTCGTCCTCCGCCAATACCGACACCCAGTCGCGAGTCACCTCTGGGAGATCCCGGCGGGACTGCTGGACGAACCGGGCGAGTCACCCTGGGCGACGGCTGAGCGCGAGTTGGTCGAAGAGGCCGGGTTGTTGGCTGATGAATGGCATACATTGATGGACCTCTACTCCTCGCCCGGTATGAGCAGCGAGACGATCCGGGTCTTCTTGGCCAGGGGACTGAGTGATGTCGATCCCTCCGACCGCCCGCCGCGTACCGATGAGGAGCGCGACCTCGTGGTCGCGCGGGTGGATCTGACGGATCTGGTCCAGCGGGCTTTGGCCGGGCACATCCACAACGCACTCGCGGTTGCCGGGCTGCTGGCGGCCGCTGAGTCGCGGCGGGGCGACTGGGCCTCGCTCCTGCCCCCCGACCATCCCTGGCCCGGTCCCTCCTGGGCGCTCGGATAGACTCCCTGCGCCTCTCACCTTGAGGGGCGCGGCGGGCGGTCGACCCGGCTCAGTACGGCCACCGCGTTCAGCCGCCCACGCTGTCACAGCCGTTACAGCCGCCAAGAAGGACGTTGATTTCAGTGAAGGTCGGCATCCCCCGCGAGGTCAAGAACCATGAGTATCGGGTAGCCATCACACCCGCTGGTGTGCACGAACTCACCCGAAACGGCCACGAGGTCTTCATTGAGACTGACGCTGGCGTTGGCTCGTCCATCTCCAACGACGAGTTCATCGCCGCGGGCGCTGCTATCTTGCCCACCGCTGACGATGTCTGGCAGATCAGCGACCTCATCTTGAAGGTGAAAGAGCCAATCGCCGAGGAGTACCACCGGATGCGTAAGGGGCAG
Source organism: Actinomycetes bacterium (assembly GCA_027118455.1). GTDB lineage: Bacteria > Actinomycetota > Actinomycetes > JAHEKZ01 > JAHEKZ01 > JAHEKZ01. The sequence continues at coordinate 954 of JAJAYZ010000012.1, read as the reverse complement.
GTTCTCTTCACCTACCTGCACCTGGCGGCTGGTCGCGAATGTACCGACGCGCTGCTCTCCTCAGGCACCACCGCCATTGCCTACGAGACGGTCGAGCTTTCGGACCGATCGCTCCCGCTCCTGGCGCCGATGTCAGAGGTTGCCGGTCGGATGGGTCCGCAGGTTGGTGCGTCAACGCTGCAACGTGCCAACGGTGGACGCGGGACGCTGCTCGGCGGGGTGCCAGGCGTCAAGGCTGGCAAGGTTGTCGTCCTCGGTGGCGGTGTTTCCGGCCTGAACGCGGCACAGATCGCTGTCGGGATGGGCGCCAGTGTCTCGATCCTCGACATCAACGCCAAGCGACTGGCCGAGATCGACCGCGTTTACCAGGGCCGCCTGCAGACGCTGATGTCCAGTTCCTATGCCATTGAGCAGGAGGTTAGCGAGGCAGACCTGGTGATTGGCGCGGTTCTCATCCCGGGTGCGAAGGCTCCCAAACTCGTCACCAACGAACTCGTGTCACGAATGAAGCCAGGCGCGGTGCTGGTCGACATCGCCATCGACCAGGGCGGCTGCTTTGAGGGTTCGCGCCCCACGACGCACGCCGACCCGACGTTCAAGGTTCACGACACGGTCTTCTACTGCGTCGCCAACATGCCCGGTGCCGTGCCCCACACCTCCACCTACGCGCTGACCAATGTGACTCTTCCCTACGCGGTGCAGTTGGCCAACCTCGGCTGGCGCGAGGCGCTCCAGGGCAACGCCGCACTCCGGCCTGGTCTCAACATCCACGAGGGCCAGATCACGTACGGAGCGGTCGGTGAGGCGTTTGGGCTGCCAACCGTCGATGTGGACGACCTGCTCGCCTGATCGTCGCACGTAGGGAGGGCCCCCCCCCCGCGGGGGGCGGACGGCGGTGGCCGCCATTCTGGGTAGGGGCGGCACAAGGGGCGCAGCACCCGGGGGAGGCCGTGG
>JAJAYZ010000011.1 GCA_027118455.1 Actinomycetes bacterium | reverse complement strand
GCTGGGCGCTGGCTCGCTGGATTCCCCCTCGGGCCCGTGGCTATGTGCAGTTCACGCCCATCATCAGTGCGTTGGTCGCCGTCATTGCGATCCCGCTGGCTTACCGCGAGGACACCCAGCCGGAAGCGGAGTCGATGTTGCTGCAGAACTACCTCGGCAACCTCACGCTCATTGTTGGCATCGTGGCCGCGCTCAGCATGGTGGCGTACGCCATCCGGGTGGCCAACGACAGTCGAGGCCCGTCCGTCGGTCAGGGCGCCGCCCGCTCAGGGGTGTGACGCCAACACCCGTCCGTGGGTCTCGCTGGGGGTGGGCCGCGGCCGGGCCCCATCGAGGGCACCTGGTTGACGGCTTCACCCCTCCCGGGTCCAAGAGTGGACGATCCTGTACCCCGCAGGTACACGATCGTCCGCAAACGGCCGGCAGATTCTGAGTCCGCCGCCTATCTCCGAGGTGTTGGACCATGATGAGCGGAGCAAGCGCGCAGCACCTGCTGCCGTGGCAGTGATGGGGGCAAGCGTGACGGACTTCATCTACTTAGGCATCGACCTCGCCTGGGGACCACGCGCTCGAACGGGAATCGCGGTGCTGGACGCGGACGGTCGGCTGACGGCGTCCGCCACCGTGGTCACGAACGACGAGATCTCTGCCGTTCTCGATCACCACGTTCGTGGCGACGTGGTCGCAGCGATCGATGCACCGCTTGTCGTCGCGAACGAGACGGGTCGGCGTCCGTGCGAGGCGGAGATCTCGCGACTCTTCGGCGCGTATCACGCGGGTCCGCATGCATCGAACCTGCGTAAACCGTGGTTCCAGCCGCAGCCTCGGGGTGCCGAGATCGCCCTGGCCCGGGGGTGGACACTCGACCCTGACGCCCGGCCGGGTACCGGGGCTTCGTGCGCGATCGAGGTGTACCCGCACCCGGCGATGGTGTCTCTGTTCGGCCTGGACCGGGTGATCCCGTACAAGAACAAGCAGGGTCGCGACTTCGAGTTACTCGCGTTCGCCTTTGGCGAGCTGATGGACCACATGGAGGCGACGCTCGGTGGGGTTCTCGGGCTCAGCCGATCGGCACGATGGCTAGAGCTTCGATCCCTGGCGCGCGGGGCGAGACGAAAGTCCGACCTCGGTCGCATCGAGGACGAGGTGGATGCGATCTTCTGCGCCTACCTGGCCTGGATGTGGGTGAACGATGCTTTTTCGCTGCAGGTGTACGGAGACCTCGCCTCTGGCTACATCGTCTCGCCCCCGCCACCATCGGTGCCGCCCCGCCGGGCGGTGGCGGAACATCGGCGCGCTCGCACATCGACCGCGCGTCCGGCATCCCTGGCTTCGGAGTTCAAGAAGACCAATCTGAGCCTCACACAGCAAGAAGCTGATGCGCTGGCAGCTGTCGCCGCAGCGTTCTACGGTGGCGACGGCTGACCCCCACTGTGGACAACGCCCGAGGGCGGGCGCGCGCGGCTAGTCTCGACGCATCAGCCCAATCTGTACAGACAGAGAGTCAGAATGTACGCTTCCCTCATGTCCACCGAACTCACCGTCACCGATGCACGCGAACGCTTCAGCGAGGTCGTCGAGACCGCTGAGCGTGAGCCGGTGTTTCTGACGAAGCACGGACGCCGTCAGGCGGTTGTGCTGAGCGCCGCGCAGTACGACCGGATGCTGGAACTGGTCGAGGACGCCGAAGACCTCGCCGACTCCGACGCCGCGATGGCCGCCATCGTGGCGGGCGCACCGACCATTCCGTGGGAGGACGTAAAGCGCGACCTTGGTCTGGCGTGACATACGACGTCCGGCTTGAGGCGTCCGCCGCCCGTGCACTGACCAAAGCTCCTGCCACGATGCGCCGGCGTCTGGTGGGCGTGATTGAGCTGCTGTCGATCGACCCGCGCCCACCCGGTGCCGTGATGCTGCGTGGAGGGGGTCGCGGGCGGTGGCGCATCCGAGTCGGCGGCTACCGCGTCGTCTACACCATTGAGGACGGCGAGCTCGTCGTACTCGTCTTGCGCCTGGCACATCGGCGCGAGGTCTACCGGGGGTGAGAGGTCGCGGTGCGCGGCGGCTGCTCTACTGGGCACATGGCGGCCTGCTGCGATCCCGGCGAGTACGACGTCGTCTTCACGTCCAAGTACGCGCGGCGAACGGCGAAATCATTGCGCGAGTCTGGGCTGGACGACACCGCCGCGAAGATGGTCGACTTCGTCACCGAGCAGGGACTGGACGGCGCCACGGTGCTGGAGATCGGCGGTGGGGTCGGTGGCCTGCACTCAGAGCTGCTGCGCCGCGGGGCGTCCCGCGCGACCAACGTCGAGCTGTCAACGGCGTACGAGAGCGAAGCGGCGAACCTGTCGGACGAGTCCGGTCTGACCGATCGGGTGAACCGCCTGATCGTCGACGTGGTCACCGACCCCGGGGCAGTTCCCTCGGCCGACATCGTGGTGCTTCATCGGGTGGTCTGCTGCTATCCCGACTTCGCTGCTCTGCTCGGCGCCGCAGCCGATCGCGCACGACAGATGCTGGTTTTCAGCTACCCGCGCCGCCGCCTCCTCACCCGCGCCGGGACGTTGGGTGAGAACCTGGGGTACGCCATCCGGCGGCGAGACTTCCGGGTCTTCGTCCACTCACCCGATGCAATGCTCGCGGTGCTCGCCGACCACGGGCACTGGCCGGTGAGCGGGGGTCAGAACACCTGGTGGCAGTTCACCGGGACGGTGTCAGGGTGAAGTGTGGGTCGCCGCCTTCTGCTGCTTCTTGTAGCCGCGCACCTTCTGCAGTGACTCCGCATCCACGACGTCCGCCACTGAGCGATAGCCCTTCAGCCCGTAGTCGCCGGCGACGGTCTTCCAACGCCTGGGTCGGACGTCGAGCTGCTTGGCCAGCAGTGCAACGAAGATTTGTGCTTTCTGCTTGCCGAACCCGGGGAGTTCTTGGATTCGCCTGAGCAGCTCGTCTCCGGTCTTGGCTTCGGTCCACAGCCGCGTCACGTCACCGTCGTACGTGGCCTCCACCAGCGTGGCCAGTTCTTGCAGCCGGGTTGCCATCGAACCGGGATACCGGTGGATGGCAGGGGACTGACTGCACAGTTCTTTGAACTTCTCGGGGTCGGCAGCCGCAATGGCGCCGGGGTCGAGAGTTCCAAACCGCGAGAGCACCTTCCACCCACCGCGGAACGCGTGCTCCATGCCGTACTGCTGATCAAGCATCATCCCCATGACGAGGGCGAACGGGTACTTGTCGAGAACGTGGTCGGCGGCCGGCTCGCCCGTCATCTGGAAGCCCATGACGGAATCGTCTCACGCACGTCAGGACGGCTAGAGGGCTTGCCTTGGCGTGGACTCTGGTCTTGGTGGCGCTGCACGCCGACTTCAACCCCCCGGGTCGCACTCTGCTGAAGCGCAGGTGCTGAGCGACCGCTCATGGTCGGTACGAGAGCCAGCCCCCCGTGAGCGGGGTGCAGGCAGCGACTCATCGTGTCGCCACCCGCGGTTTCAGGGTTCCCAGCAGCCGAAAAGCGTAGGTAGCGCTACAACCACTGCAGGTGCGCGCCGGTGAGGCTCACGCCGAGCCCGCCCACCTGGAGGCTGCCAGGGGAACCGCCGCCAGCTGGGCGCTGACGCGCTCCGCCAGCAGAGCCTGCTCTGCCGGGTTGTCGGTGAGCTCGGCGGCTCGCTCGAGCGCGGCGCGTACCTCGTCAGCCTCACCCAGCCGCTGGAGCAGGTCGCCGCGGGTGGCGTGCCACAGGTAGTACGAGTCGAGTTCGAGATCGTCCACCAGTGTCAGCGCCACCTGAGGACCGTCGACCTCGGCGACGGCGATGGCCCGGTTCAGCGCGACGATCGGTGTCGGCGTCAACGTCAACAGCTGGTCGTACTGCGACACGATCTTGGCCCAGTCCGTGTCGGACGCCGTCGCAGCGCTGCTGTGTACCGCCGCAATGGCAGCCTGCAGCTGGTAAGGGCCCGGCGCGTCCCGTCGGACGCACGCGCGGACGAGTGTCTGACCCTCGTCGATAAGGTCCCGGTTCCATAGCGTTCGGTCTCGATCGGGCAGCCGCACCCAGTCACCGCTGGGCGTCAGGCGTGCGGAGCCGCGCGACTCGGTCAGCAGCAACAGGGCGAGCAGCCCGGCGGCTTCGGGGTGCGGGGTGGCAGCAGGTGAACACGAGCCGCAGTTGGTCGTCGCGCACCCTGCCTTCGAGCATGCTGTCCACCTCCTGGGGCTCGGACTGCGCGTGCAGCAGCGCCGCCTGTGCGTGGCGGTCGTTGCGGGTGGACTCGCGGCGTAGTCGGTCGATCGCCCGGTTCCGCGCGGTCGTGATGATCCAGCCAGCAGGGCTCGGCGGGACTCCCTCGCGCGGCCACCGCTCCGCCGCCACGGCAAAGGCGTCCTGAACCGCCTCTTCGGCGATATCGATGTCACCGAGGAGGCGAACCAAGGTGGCGACGGCGCGTCCGGACTCGGCGCGGAACGTCTGCTCCACGACGTCCCGGTCGTTAGTGCTGGTCATTGCGGGTGGTTGCGGACGATCTTGTGCCGCTGGGGTGCAGGATCTTCCGCAACTGGAGCCACGTCGCGCCTCAGGCTTCTGGCTCGTCCTGGAACGGTCGGACCTCCACGGGAACGCGGCAGGCGACCGTGGCGTCCCGCGCCCAGGCGAGAGCGGCGTCGACGTCGGCCGCCTTGATCACCCAGACGCCACCGAGCTGTTCCTTGGCCTCGATGAACGGGCCGTCGGTGGTGAGGATGTCGCCATCCTTGGCGCGGACGACGGTGGCGGTGCTCGTGGGGTGCAGCCCGCCGGCGAAGACCAGGGCGTCGTCAGCGATCAGGCGCTGGTTCACCTTGTCGACGTCGGCGTAGATCTCGGCGATCAACTTGGGGTCGGCCTGTTGACGGGCGAACTCGGCCTCGTCGCCGTACACGGAGAGCAGGTACTGGGGCATGGTCGTTCCTCTCGTGGGTGGAGCCGGATCTTCCGAGCTCTCACCCTCTATACGAAGGAGAAGGGCCTGAATCGACAACGCTCGCGAACTGAGTGTTGACACTATGGCCTCACCCGAGGTCCGCAGACCGTCAGCGCTGCTCGCGGGACAGCGGCAAAGGGACGGGTTAACCCGTCCCTCTGCTCAGTGACGTAGTGCCGTTGTTCTGCTTCGGGGCAAGCAGCTCGGCACGGCTACTGCCTTGCCGAACTTGAGCCTGCCGTCGAAGACGCCCCTTCCGAGGGCGCTGTCGAGCGCCGCAGCCCCGGAGCCGGTCACAACCAGGTTGACACCAGAAACGGTGGCCATGGTCGGAGCGACTTCATCGTCGTACACGGGGTACACGGGGGTCTCAACCCGAACCAGTTTGAAAACTGCTCAGACAGCCGTCAGGACGCCCCGCATGCGGCGACAAACGGCAGTGCGCGACTCCAGAAGAGTTCAGTGGTGTTCGCGTCGTACTCGTCGGGCAGCGTCGGGTCGGTGAACAAATGCCCTGAGCCTGGGTAGTCGAAAACCTCGATCGTCCCGCCGCCAGCCTCGACCTCGCGTACGGCGTCGTCGATCTCCTCTTGCTCGCGCCACGGGTCGTCAAGCGTTGCGTGCGTCTGCGCGGGCACGCCGGACGGCCACGTGACGCCAGCGCCGAAGCCTGAGACGGGGATGGCCCCCGCGATCATCAGCACGCCAGAGACCTGCCGCTGCGTTGCGACGTACCCGGCCATGGCGCAGCCCAGCGAGAAACCGGCAACGACGAAGCCGTCCGGCACCTCGGCCACCGACTGCACCGCTTTCCCCAGGAGCGTGGGGAAGCCGGTCTGCTTCAAAGCGGAGTCCATCGCCGGGTCGTACTCGTCAAACGTTCGCCCGCCGAAGAGGTCCGGGATGTGCACGTCATGGCCGTCGCCGCGCAGGCGATCGGCCGCATCGAGGACACCTTGACGAACACCCAGCACGGAGTGAAAGAGCACCACAGTTGTCATGTGAGTGATCCAACCAGGTGGCGCCGACACCTTCGATGGCCGAACCCCACTAGATTGGGGCGCTGCCGATCGTCGGTGATTCACTGACAACGGCGAGGTGACGCGTGGCGGCTCAGCTGGAGTTCCTGGACGCGCAGCAGACGCCGATGGGCGTGATCAGCCTGCGCCGCCGTCACGACCCGGTCTCCGGCCAAGTCGTCTACGAAGCCAAGCTCGACGACGAGTTCTTGATGTCGAGTCTGTTCACTGCGGCAGAGGAGGAAGTGGCTCGGCTGGCCCTGGCCGAGATCGACGGCGACGAGCTCGACGTTGTCGTTGGCGGGCTCGGCCTCGGCTACACCGCGCACACCGTGCTCGCCGATCCACGAGTGCGCTCACTGGTGGTCGTGGACGCGCTCGCCGAGGTCATCGGCTGGCATCACCGCCACCTGCTGCCGTTGGGAGAGGCGTTGACCTCCGACTCGCGTTGCCGTGTGGTGCACGCTGACTTCTTTGCGCTGGCAGCCGGGGACGGCTTCGACACGGACGTGCCAGGGCGACAGTTCGACGCCGTCATCGTCGACATCGACCACTCGCCCCGCGAGCTGCTGCATCCCAGCCACGCCGGCTTTTATGAGCCGGCTGGCATCGCGCGTCTCGCTGGGCACCTCCGACCGGGTGGCATGTTCAGTCTGTGGTCGAATGACCCCCCGGATGCGGAGTACGAGGCCGCGCTCAAGGCCGTCTTTACCGACGTGCGCTCCGAGGTGGTCACCTTCGACAGTGCGCTCCAGGGTCGCGAAGCGACGAACACCGTCTACGTTGCGCGGCGTCCCAAGGATTAAGGCGGCTACCCCTTGACCATCGCCGGGTCGGCAGCGACGGCGAGCGCCGTCAGTGCCAGTGCTTTCGCGGCGTCCAGCATCGTCCGGTCGCCCTCGGGGGAGATGCATGCGGCGGCAAACTCGTGTTGGTGGTTGACCGCAGGGGAGCAGTACACGGCCAGGTCGGCATGGAGCCCTGGCACGCGTTGGCTGACGTTGCCGAAGTCGGTGGATCCACCGAGCTCTTCACCGCTCGGATCGGGGAAGAACTCGCGCCCGATGGCGTCGCACGCCTCGGTGAAGGTGGCGACGAGCTTGTCGTGTGGGTTCAGTGACTCGTACACGTAGCCGTTGACGGTGATCTCGACCGTCGTTCCGGTCGCTGTTGCTGCGCCTTCAAGACACGCGCGTACCCGGGTGCGCAGATCCTCGAGGTCTTCGGAGTTGACGGCGCGGAGGTAGTAGGACGCCTCGGCGCGCTCCGGGATCACGTTGGGTGCCTTGCCGCCGTCCACGATGACGCCGTGCACCTGCTGGAACTTCCGGAATGACTGACGCAACAACGAGATGTTGTTGTACCCGGCGATGACTCCGTCGAGCGCGTTCAGGCCAAGCTCTGGGGCGCCGGACGCGTGCGACGCCCTTCCTTTGTGAACGACGATCCACTCCTCGCAGCCGAGGCTCTCGGGCCCGTAGTCGTCGTAGGGGGTCGGGTGCATCATCAGAGCGGCGTCAGCATCATCGAACGCACCGGCATCGATCAGCTCGACCTTGCCGCCACCGACCTCTTCGGCGTGTGTGCCGAGCACGGTGAGGCGCATGTTGGCGGCGTCCAGCAGAGGTGCAAGTGCCATTCCGGCACCCAGCCCGGACGCGGCAATGATGTTGTGGCCGCAGGCATGTCCAACACCGGGCAGCGCGTCGTACTCGGCACAGATGACGACGTGGGTGTCACCACTTCCGAGGCGGGCGGCGAAGCTGGTGGGCTGTCCGTAGCTGGCGCGTTCAACCTCGAACCCGTGCTGCTCCAGCAGGTCGGCACAGCGGGCAGCTGCGCGATGCTCGTTGTAGGAGAGTTCGGGGTCGGCGGAGATGTCGTGGGAGAGGGTGATGAGCGTGTCGCGCATGCCCTCGACGTTGGCGGTAACTGCGGTGACGTTGTCTGACGTGAAGGAGGCCATGGCCAGATCTTGCCGTAGTCAGCCGATCGTCGCTATGCCGACCACGGCGTTCTGAAGATATAGGTTCACACGGTTCGCTCGGTAGTCCATCGTGAGGGGGAAGCACTCGCCGTCGCGGCCGGCGATCCGGATCGTCTGGTTGTTCTCGGCCGCGTACTGCTTGGCTTCCTTTTCGGAGAGGTCCAGATAGCCATCGGTCTCTGGACCTGAGTTCGGGGGAGTGCCCGACCCGCCGTCGGGAAGGCACAGGTTGGAGTGGTCTGGCGACGAGTCGGGAGCGTTCGGCGTCGGGGTGCTGGCTGCCGGGTCATTGGACGAGCCGCAGCTGCCTACGAGCAGGAATACCGACGTCAGCCCTGCGGCGATCAGCGTGGCCTTCGTCCCCCTTGTCATGGCCCCAGGCGACGCGTGGTTTGCCATCGGGTGAGCCTAGCCTGACTGGGGGGTCAGTAGCAGTGGTGTCACCGTGGGTGACGGACGTGAGGCAGAGGGGTGACCGTTAGGGAAATTTTTGTGCCCCACGTCACGTCGAAGGGTCGCGCTGGGTTACGGTCACTCGATCGGCTCAGGGGACGAGCCGTCCACCCTGGGGAGAGAAAACACCAATGGAACTGTCAACACCTACCGCTGTCCGCACAGCGGCCCTGCTCGGCGCTAGCGCGCTCGTTGCCACCCTGGCCGTTGCCGTTACTCCGGCAGACCAGGCAGATGCCGCGCGTCCGTGTCGCATCGACACCACGACGAGCCTCGACTCCGCCCAGCGGTTTGCCGGCGGCGGGGTGCTTCGGCGCTACACCGCGAGCGCAAAGGGGGTCGTGAAGGGCGGCTACGACCAGACGGCGAAGGTCATCATGACGTCGTACCCGAGCGGCGCCTACCCGTCGCTCATCAACGACAAGGTCGGTGAACGACAGGTCATTGGTGACATGGCGAAGAACCAGCAGCCGCAGGCCCTGGGCGCCATCAACGGCGACTTCTTCATCTTCCCCGACATTCGGTACGCGACCGACATCGAGATGGCGCGCGGGCCTATGATCCGCGACGGCCGAGTGATCCGCGGAACGACCAAGCGTCAGCGAGTGGTCGGCATCGACATGAACAAGCAGCCGTTCGGCGGCATGGTGGCTGTGCGTGGCGCGGTCACGTTCGATGTCCCGGCGGGAACGGGCGTGACTGCACAGTCGGTCCCCCTCACGTCGATGAACTGGCACAGCATCATCGGGGGTGGCGTGAACGTCTACACCACCGAGTGGAGCCCAGCGCTGCGCGCCGACGGTAAGGCAGTTGTTCCCAGGCCAGCTGGCGCCGTCGAGTGGGTGCTGAACGGACGGAACAAGATCCAGTCGATCCGCTCGTCGACAAAGAACCAGCGCCAGCTGGGTGACCCGGTGAAGGCAGGCACCCGGGTTCTCGCGTTCTCCGACAACTCGGCGTTGGCGACAGTCGGCGTGCCCAGCGGTACCAAGGTCAGGGTCAACATCAAGCAGAGCACCGACACCGGTGTGAAGCTCTTCACGGCCGTCGGGCGCGGGCTGCCCCTGGTGGAGGGCGGCGTGGCCGCCCCGCTCGGGTGCAACGCGTACGACCTCTCGAAGGCGGCGCGCCCACGCACCTTCGTCGGCTGGAACAGCAACGGTGTGTGGCGTAGTTTCACCGTCCCCGGTCGAGGCTTCGACGGCGTCGGCCTTCGCGTTGGTGGCTTCGGCCTGGCGAACGCGGCGAACATCGCCAAGAAGCTGGGCATGGCCAACGCCTACGAACTTGACGGTGGGGGTTCGACGACCCTGTGGACGCGTAGCACGGCCGGCAAGTGGACGCGCCGCGACCTCTACGGCGTCGACACCTCCGTCTGTACCTGTGAGCGACCGATGACCAACGGTCTGAGTTTCCTCGCCGGCCCCTGACCAACTGACACCCCAAGAGGGGAGGCGCCGTTCCCTGCGGAGGGTCCGGCGCCTTCTCGCGTCCCCCCAAACGGGGCCATGCCACATGGGTTCGGTCTTTTCGAACTGACGCCGTGGTCATCGGACGTCGCGTGTCGGTCTGTTGACGGATGGGTGTGGCAGTAGTTCGGTCATTCCGAACCCATGTGGCATGGCCCCAAAAGGGGGGCGCGGGTGTGGGCGGCCCGCTCGATGGGGGCTAGCGCTTGGTCTTGTCGCTGACCCAGCGAAGCGGGCCGGTGACCTTCCACGAGGTGCTGTCGAGCAGCTCGTGCTCACGTCCCCGCAGGTGCCCTATCTCGCCACGCAAGGAGTCGTTCTCATGGCGCAGCTGCATGAGCGCTCGGTGCAGGACGCCGTACCGGCGGTTGCGCCCCCTGACGTCGTTCACCCAGTCGACGTTTACAGTGCGCGAGCTGCTGGACGGCCGCTCCAAGGCGTACCCCCACCTGGCGAAGTCGGCGGTATACAACTCGCAGGTCAGCTTGAGCGCAGCGTCGCTGACCAGCTCGGCCCGGTACGGGACGACGGTCTCGTTGATCCGCAACGGCTCGCCCGGGTCGAGCTCGTGAGCCAGCAGGTGCTGCGCGATCGTGTCGAGCCCCTCGCGCATCGTCTCTTGGCGTAGCTCGAGGACGTCGCCGGACGCCGGACGCCCCAGCAGCCGGTGCTGCGGCCAAAAGTGCACGTCGACCGCCGCGAAGTCGCCGGCCTCGACCACTTGATGCAGGTCGGCGACGAACCGCTCGAACAGTTCGCTGATCTGCCCCTCGCTGCCGATCGTCTCGGGCAGCGGATGAAACTCAGCAGCGAGCCGCTCGGTGTAGTGCGGCTCGCCGATCAGGTACTTGCCCGACCACGCCGAAAAGAGTCGCGAGACCGGATGCCGCACCGGATGCACCGTGAGCAGATCGGTCGACGTGAGCGCGTCCTCCCGTTGGGAGTCCGACAAGTCTCCCCATGCGAAGTCGAGGTCGACGCCGGGGTCCCACACGGTCTGAAACGGAGCTGACTCACCCCACCAGGACTCGGCCGTCCTGGCACCGACGTCGACGCCGTGCGCGCTCAGCAGCCACCACCGCAGCATCGTCCCCGCAGCCTTCGGGTTGCCAGCGACGAACAACCGCGTCGCCGGAAAGAACATCGATGTGCGCAGCGAGTGATCGACGTAGGGGTCGCCGTCGATCTGCATCATGGGGGTCACGTTACCGGCCATCGCTAACCGCGGCCCTCAGCGGCGTGGTCGCAGGCGACGGTACGTGGCACGGAGCGGAGAGGTGCTGGTGTGACCGTCGTTTCCCCCGGTCTTTGGTGGCTGGTTCCGCTTTTCCGACTTCGCGGCAAGTTTTGCGTGCTCTGCTGCCAATCCCGCAAGACCGTCGATGGCGGCCTCCAGCAGCTCATCTGCTGGAAGCTTGTCTGGGGCGACGGGCTCGTGTTTGGACACTCGTGGCCGCAGGTCTTCGAGATCGCCAACGACCTCGATGCCGACTGCCCTGATCTCCTGCATGAGTCGGGATGCCTCACGCTCAGCCCAGGCCCGGTGCGCCTCGGGCAGGACCAGGCTAGGTTCGCTGCCGCTGCGGTGCCCGAGAACGCGGCGCGACAGTGCCCCGTTCACCGACTTTTGGTATTCCGGGGTTTTCATCTCCTTGATCTCCGGGCGTGCGTTGAGCCTCCTCATAACCTCAGCGGACGCCGCCCCCAACGACGCGTGGCTGACCTTTCCTGGCTTGGTTTCAGTTGCGTCGAGGTCAGTCGCCCGGCAGAACCGGCGCCACAACTCGTCGGGGTCACCGCCCGACGGCGGCACCGTGATGACCTTGACGTTTTCGAGACCCACGGCCGCGACCCATCGCTGGAGAATGGGCCTTGAGTCGTGTCGAAGCCAGAAGTGCTCCTCCATCGCCTGAGCTTTCGCACCATCGCCTACTCCCGCTGCCGCGTCCGCGTACTCATCGAGCGTTAGCGTGCCGCGCGAAAGCATGAGGGTCTGCCACTGGGCGGGGACGAGCCGAGCGACATCGCGAACGGACAACACAGCGTGGACCTGGCTTTTAGGGAAGCACTCGATGATGGCCGCCACCTGCTCAGAGGTCATCCGGCAAAGAAACTCTTGCGAGATCACCGCCGACCGGCGCTTCCAGCTATTGACCTCGTCGGTCAGCCGCTCCCAGGACTGAGGAAGAGCTGCGTTGTCCGACGGCTTCCACTTCAACAGGTCGCGCGTGGCATGTACCCGGTCATACCTTCGGCCCGGAAGAAGGACGCCATCCGTGCGGAGCGCCTCGCGGTTCGCCCACAGCACGTCCTGGATGTACGTGGTGCCGGTCTTCGGCTCACCGATGTGGAGGTGGACGGCGGGGGGTGGCATGTGCGCTCGCTTCCAAGACAAGGGTGGTCGGGAACACGGTAGCGGAGCCCGACGGTGCTTGGTGTGCGTCAGATACCCTCGCCTACGTGCTCAATGTGCAGGCCGCGGTAGTGGCATACAACCGTAAAGAGTTGCTGTGCGAGGCACTTGAGGGTGTTACCACCCAGACCCGGCGACTAGACGCAGTTCATGTGGTTGACAACGCCTCCACCGATGGCACTTCCGAGATGGTTGCTGCCCGGTTCCCGAGCGTCTCGCTGCACACCCTTCCGACCAATACCGGTGGCGCTGGTGGGTTCGCTGCCGGCCTGGCGTTGGCGCTGGACGCCGGTGCCGATCTGGTCTGGCTGATGGACGACGACACGGTTCCGACGGCGAACGCGCTCGAAGAGCTCGTGGCGGCCTACGAGGGTTACCGGGGCCAGCGCCCGGTCGCAATGGCCAGCAAGGTGGTGTGGACCGATGGACGCGACCACCCCATGAATACCCCCCGTTCGCGTCCCGGCGCGAGTCGGGCCGAACGCAAAGATGCGATGATCGTTGGGTGCGTACCGGTGCGCTCAGCTTCGTTCGTCTCGCTCCTGGTTTCTGCTGACGCGGTCAGATCCGTCGGTCTACCAGAGGCCGACTTCTTCCTCTGGAACGATGACTTCGAGTTCAGCACCCGCTTGCTCCGCAACGGTGTCGGGCTCTACTGCCCCGCGAGTGTGGTCGAGCATCGGACGAAGACATTTGGCTCGACAGTCGTCGATCCCGGTGAGCGCTTCTACTACGAGGTGCGCAACAAGATCTGGACCTTTACCCGCAGCACAGGACTGGCCCCGAAGGAGAAGGCGCTGTACGGAGGATCGACCTTGCGCCGTTGGGCCCGGACGTTTTCTGCGTCCGAGAACCGTGGGGTGCTGCTGTCGGGTCTTGGCCGCGGACTCATCGATGGGGTACGTCGCGGACCGCGAGACGTCCACGAGGTCATGGACTCGGCGGGAGCCCCAATCCCGACCGTCGAACCGTCACGACGGGCCCCCCCGTGACAGCCCTTGAGCCCTTCTCCCTCCTCCTGCCGACCTACCACGCAGACGACCCCGAGCATCTGCGTCGCGCCTTTGCGAGTGCCGTCGACGAACAGAATCTCAAGCCGGACGAAGTGGTCCTGGTGCGCGACGGTGTCGTCCCACCACGTCTGCAGCAAGTGATCGATGACCTCGCCGTGTCGTCACCGGTGCCGGTCCAGGTCATCGCGCTCGACCAGAACATCGGCCTTGGGCATGCCTTGGAGGCCGGGCTTGCCGCCTGCAGCTACGAGGTTGTGGCTCGGATGGATTCCGATGATGTGAGCCTTCCCGAGCGCTTCGAAGTCCAGATAGCGCTGCTGGCCCAGGGCTACGACTTGGTGGGGAGTGCTCTGCTTGAGTTCGGCGAGCACGAGGACGACATCGTCGGGCGTCGGACTCCACCTTTGGGCCAGGAGGAGATCCGCTCTTGGTCGCGTTTCCACGACCCCTTCAACCACCCAACGGTGGTCTACCGCCGCGCCATGGTCCGCGCGGTTGGTGGCTACCGTGACCTCCCCCTCTTGGAGGACTACTGGCTCTTCGCCAGGATGATCGACGCCGGCGCGCGCGTGGCGAACGTGGCTGAGCCGCTCGTGAAGTACCGCGTGGGCGCTGGGGCCTACGCACGTCGGGGCGGATGGGAGTTGCTGCGGAGTGAGATCGAGCTACAGCGTCACTTCCGGTCGGCCGGGTTCACCTCCAGGCCTCAGTACTTGCGCAATCTCGTGGTGCGCGGCGGGTACCGCCTGGTGCCCGAGTCCCTGCGCCGTTTCGCCTACCGGAGGGTGATCGCACCCCGTGGCACGCGTAACGGGGGTCAGCCGGCCGGGTGAACGGCGCCGCCGCGACATCGGCCAAGTCCTGGCCCCGGTAGGCTGGACTGGACTGGACTGGGTTGGCTGGTCCCTTGTCGCCACTGCATGCGGAGAATTCGTGACAGACCTGGTCGTCGTCGGTTCGGGGTTCTTCGGGCTCACTGTCGCTCAGCAGGCTGCCACCGAGCTCGGCCTCACCGTCAAAATCCTGGAGCGTCGCGACCACATCGGTGGCAACGCCTACAGCGAGAAGGACCCCGAGACCGGGATCGAGATCCACCGTTACGGGGCGCATCTCTTCCACACCTCCAACGAGCGTGTGTGGCGGTACGCCAACCAGTTCACCTCGTTCACCGGCTACCAGCACAAGGTGTGGACGCAGTACCAAGGGCAGACCTACTCGATGCCCATCAACCTTGGCACGATCTGCTCGTACTTCGGTAAGGCGCTCAGCCCTGCTGAGGCTATAGATCTCGTCGCCCAGCAGGCCACCGAGTTCGACTCGGCCACCGCGGCCAACCTCGAGGAGAAGGCCATCTCGCTGATCGGCCGCCCCTTGTACGAGGCCTTCATTCGCGGCTACACGGCCAAGCAGTGGCAGACCGACCCCAAGAAGCTGCAGCCGGAGATCATCGCCAGGCTGCCTGTGCGCTACACCTTCGACAACCGCTACTTCAACGACACGTACGAAGGGCTGCCCGTCGACGGCTACACCGCCTGGCTCGAGCGTATGGCCGATCACCCAAAGATCGAGATCGAGCTGAACACCGACTTCTTCGACGTCAAGGACGACCTGATCGGTCAGGTTCCCGTCGTCTACACCGGCCCTGTGGACCGCTACTTTGACTACACCGAGGGTTACCTGGGCTGGCGCACCCTTGACTTCGAGAAACAAGTTCTCCCGGTCGGAGACTTCCAGGGCACGTCCGTCATGAACTACGCCGACGAAGACGTCCCCTTCACCCGCATTCACGAGTTCCGGCACTTCCACCCCGAACGTGACTACCCGAGCGACAAGACCGTGATCATGCGCGAGTTCTCCCGAAGCGCGGAGCGCGAGGATGAGCCCTACTACCCCATCAACACCGCTGAGGACCGTCAACGGCTACTGGCCTACCGTGACCTCGCCGCGGGTGAGCGAGAGGTCCTGTTCGGGGGTCGGCTCGGCACCTACAAGTACCTCGATATGCACATGGCGATCGGTTCGGCGCTGTCGCGGTTCGAGAACGTTCTGCGTCCACACTTTACCGAAGGCAAGCCCTTCGTCAGCGGAGGAGTCTCCTAGTCATGACCACTAGCACAGTCGTCGAGCCAGGCAGCAAGGGCGAGCAAGCCAACGAGATCCTCCTGCAGCGCGTCGTCCTGCCCCGCGATGCAGACTTCGACACGATCCCGCTGTACGTCGAAGCCGGTCAGGCACGTCCGGGTCTTGAGGATCAACCGGACGAGGCAGCCACAACCTTCGACCCCTCGCGGCAGGTCCACCCCGACCTCGTCCACGACCGGCGCAGCCTGACGGTACCTGCTGGGCAGCGATTCTCGTTCGCCACGTACTTCAACGCCTTTCCTGCCGGCTACTGGCGTCGCTGGACCCGCGTGGAGACGGTCCGTCTCCGCGTTGAGCTGCAGGGTGAGGCGACCGTCCTGGTGTACCGCACCAACGCGCGCGGAAACCAGCAGCGTGTCACTAGCACACACGCCGGCACCGGTATTGCGGCCGAGTTCGACCTGCCGCTCAAGCAGTTCGGCGACGGTGGCTGGTACTGGTTCGATATCGTCGCAAGTGGCGACGAAGTCACGCTCGTGCGTGCTGATTGGGTGACCTACCTTGACGACTACGAGCCCGGCAACATGTCGATCGGCATCACCACGTTCAACCGGCCCGAGTACTGCGTCGACCTTCTCAACGCGCTGAGCGCGGAGGATGAGCTGCTCGACTGCATCGACCGGCTCCTTGTCATCGACCAGGGAACGGAGCTGGTCAAAGAACAGGAGGGTTTTGACAAGGCTTCCGCGAGCCTCGGGACAAAGCTCTCGCTGATCCAACAGGCGAACCTCGGCGGTTCCGGCGGCTTCTCGCGCTCGATGTACGAAGCCACGTACAACGAGAACAGCCGCTTCGTGCTGCTCCTGGATGACGACGTCCTGGTCGAGCCAGAAGGCGTGCTACGAGCTTTGACCTTCGGCAACCTGTGTCGCACGCCAACGATCGTCGGCGGACACATGCTGAACATGTACGTGCGGTCGCTCCTACACGCCTATGGCGAGACGGTCAACCGGTTCCGCTTCTTCTGGGGTCCAGCTCCGCACTCCAAGAACGGTCACGACTTCGCCATGAACCCCCTGCGAGCCACCCGCTGGCTCCACCGACGCATCGACGTTGACTACAACGGTTGGTGGATGTGTCTGATCCCGACCGAAGTTGTGCGCGAGATCGGTATGTCGCTTCCCATCTTCATCAAGTGGGACGACGCCGAGTACGGGCTTCGTGCACAGAAGGCCGGTGTCCCGACCGTCTCCCTGCCGGGCGCTGCGGTCTGGCACGTACCGTGGACCGACAAGGACGACACGATCGACTGGCAGGCTTACCACCACGCACGGAACCGTCTGCTCGTGGCGCTGCTCCACTCGCCCTACGACCGGGGCGGTCGGATCGTCTACGAGTCGCTCAACATGCAGATCAAGCATGGGCTCGCGATGCAGTACACGGCTGCCGAACTGCGGCTCTGGGCCCTTGAGGACCTGCTCTCCGGACCCGACCACATGCACAGAGACCTGCCAACCAAGCTTGCAGAAGTACGCAAGTTCCGTCAGGGCAAGGACGACGCCCACATCGAGACAGACGCTCGTGCCTATCCGGGTGTCCGCCGTATCAAACCCCCCAAGCGTGGCAAGGAGCCCACCGAGCCGAAGGGCATCGTTGGCACGTATGCAGCTGCAGCGGCCGGTGTCCTGCGACAGATTCAGCCGGTACGCACCACGAGCCGGGTCAACCCCGAGATCAAGGTTGCCGCCATCGACTCGCGGTGGAGCCTGCTCAGCCAGTTCGACTCTGCCGTGGTCTCGACTGCTGACGGGGCAGGCGCGTTCTGGTACAAGCGCGATCGCAAGCGCTTCCTGGACCTGATGAAGCGAAGCGTCGCACTGCACCGCGAGCTCGCCATGCGCTGGGACGAGCTGGCCGAGACCTACCAGAAGGCGGTGCCAGAGGTCACCGGCCCGGACGCCTGGGTCAAGACCTGGGGCGACAGCGATGGGCAATGAGGACGAAGCCTCCGAACCAGCCCGAAAGGCCGGCCGGCGCGTCATCATCCATGTGGGGGCGCCGAAGACCGGTACGACGTTTCTGCAGGGCGTCCTGTGGCGGAATCGGCAGGCGCTTCGGGCGGCTGGGCTGCACATCGTCGGCCAGAGTCGCGGAGACCACTACCGCGCGGGTCACGACATCCGCGGGGTCGAGTACAACCCCAAGGACCCCCGCCCCGACTGGGCGGGGTCGTGGGACGTCCTCGCCGCGCTCGCAGTCGGCAGCCAGGCACGCACGACCGTCATCTCCGACGAGCACCTGGCGTCGCTGACCCCCGAGCAGGTGCAGCGAGCGGTCAGCTCGCTGAAGGGACGTGAGGTTCACGTCGTCTATACGACGCGCAACCTGGCCAGGCTGCTGCCCTCTGAGCATCAGGAGTATGTCAAGCATCGCTCGCCGTTGACCTACGAGGAGTGGGCCACCAGGGTGTTCAACGAGCGCGACCGAGGCCCCGGCAAGTGGTTCTGGAGTGTGCACTCACCGGTGGACGTCGTGAATCGCTGGTCGACGGCCGTCGAGGCGAAGAACATCCACGTGCTCACGCTGCCGATGCCGGGCGCGCCGAAGGACGAGCTGTGGCACCGATTCTGTGTCGTCGCGGACGTCGACCCTGGGCTGGCCACCGACTTTGAGGTGCTGGGCAACGACTCCCTCGGGCTCGCAGAGACCGAGGTGCTGCGCCGGGTCAACAAGGCCCTCCCCAAGACCTTCCCACGGTGGCACCACTCAGGTCTGGCCCGCGACGTCCTCGCCACCCGAATCCTCGGACCCCGCTCGAAGTCCGGACGGCCTCCGGTGCCCGAGCCGATCCGCGAGGCGGTGCTCCTGCAGACAGAGGCCAACGTCGAAGGGCTCGGGTCGGGGATGTGCGATCTTGTCGGCAACCTCGAGGAGCTCTCGGTCACCGACGACCTCGCCTCGGGGTTGAAGCCGCCGACGGACGCCGAGCTGTTAGACGCTGCGGTCGAGGGGATCTCCGGTCTCCTCGTGCAGATGGGTCGCATGCGCGACGACCGTCGACGTGCCGAAGGCGGGCTCAGGCGACAGCTCACGGCTTCTGGCCAAGTGGCGCGGACGCGCACCCGCGTGGCGTCCATGGTCGACCGCACGCGCCTGGGCTCAGCGGCCCTGTCTCGCTACCGGAACGCCCGAGAGCGGTCCAACCACCCGTGACTGGCCAGTTCCGACAAGGAGACTGAGACTTCCCCCCATGACGACCGTCAACCTGCACATCGGCACCTTCAAGACGGGGACCAGCTATCTGCAGTCCGTACTCGTCCACTCGCAGAGCCAGCTGGCCGACGTCGGCGTTCTCTGGCCAGGAGGTGCGTGGGCCGACCAGGTGGCGGCGACAAAGGGGCTGATGACGTCTCGACCCGGCAAGCGGCAGGCGTGGGACAAGCTCATGGCCGAGGTCGATGCGTGGTCCGGTGGCAGCGCCATCATCTCGATGGAGACACTCTCGATGGCCAGCCCATCGGCCGTACGTCGTGCAGCGTCCTCGCTGCGTGACCACCGCGTTCGAGTCATCCTCACAGCTCGTGACCTCGGGCGGGTCATCCCGGCCCAGTGGCAGGAGTCGGTGCAGAACGGGAAGTCGTGGTCATACGAGACGTACCTCGACGGAGTCGTGAACGGCTCTGAGGGGGATCGCGCCTACGACCACTTCTGGAACAAGCACGATTGGGCAGGCATCCTGCGGACGTGGTCGGCCGTCGCCGACGACGCTGAGCTGGTTCTGGTGACGGTGCCACCGTCTGGTGCTCCACGTGGCCTGCTCTGGGAGCGCTTCTGTGCGGGGGTGTCGCTGGATTCGACGGCCTACGACGCGACGACGAGCGTCAACGAGTCGCTGGGAGCGGCGTCAGCGGAGGTGCTGCGCTACGTCTCAGCCGCGCTTGAGGACCGTGACACACATCGCCAGACATCGCGCGTGCTGAAGAAGACCTTGGCCAAAGGGGTGCTCAACGGGCGCAAGTCCGCAGAGCCGACTCTGGTCCTGCCGCACCACCTGCAGGAATGGGCGGTCGAGCGGAGCCGAACGCTCATCGCCGACCTCGCTGCGGTCGAGACGACCACGATCGGCACGCTGGAAGACCTCGAACCCAGGTTCGCCGGACGAGCCGACAGCGAGACCGAGAACCCCTCGAGCCTTCCCGTCGAGGATCTGCTGGCGACGGCGGGTTTCGGCCTCGCTGCACTGTGCAACATCATGGCCGAGAACGGGCTGGCCCCGCGGGGCTACGGACCCGACGACTCCACGCCACGGCGGGTGGCGCGGCGTGAGAAGCGCCAGTGAACCGACCCCCGGCTCCGGCCGTGCACATCGCCTGGAGGAAGCTGTGAGCCCACCGACGATCGTCCTGCACATCGGCGCCATGAAGACCGGGACGTCCTATCTGCAGTCGGTACTGGAGCAGAACAAGTCCTTGCTGGCCGACCGCGGCGTCCTCTGGCCGGGACCGTCCTGGAAAGACCAGCGGCTGGCGACGCAGGATCTGCTGGCGAGCGGTCGCAAGGAGACCTCTGATGTGAAGTCGTGGCTGCCGTTCGCTGATCAGCTGCTGTCGCACAGCGGTGAGAGGGCCCTGGTGTCCATGGAGTTCCTCTCGTTCGCGCCTGCTGACGTAGTCGAGCGTGCCATGAAGAGCCTGGCACCGGCACGGGTCTGTGTCGTGTTGACGACGCGGGACCTCGGGCGCGCGGTCCCTGCTCAGTGGCAGGAGTCCATGCAGAACATGCACGACTGGTCGTACGCCGACTACCTCGACGGGATCATGAGCGACGAGGCGACCGACACCAAGGAGGGCCGCCACTTCTGGCTACGCCAGGACTGGGCGACGATCCTTCGGAACTGGCAGCCATGGGTGCGACCGGAGGACCTAGTGATCGTCACGTTGCCCGCGTCAGGGGGTCCGAGCGAGCTGCTCTGGTCGCGCTTCTGCGACGCGGTCGGTCTTGACCCCGACGGCTTCGATCTCGAGGGATTCGAGAACGACTCGCTCGGAGCCGTCTCTGCTGAGCTGATGCATCGAGTCAGCTGCGAAGCGCGGCTCAGGGGCTTCAAACCGAGCGAGTTCATGGCGTTCAAGCGCGTCCTCGCCAAGCGGGTACTGGCCAAGCGTCGCAAGTCCGAACCCGCGATCGTCGTACCGCCTGAGCTTCGCGTGTGGTGGGACGACAGGTCTCGCCTGCTGATCGAGGAGGTTCGTGCCGTCGGGCCTCGGGTGGTCGGGGACCTCGATGACCTGCAGCCGCGGTGGCCCGACCGGGCAGCTGGTTCGGAAACCTGGGACATGGACTCGATCGATGACTCCGCACTGCTCAACGCGGCAGTGGACGGCCTGTTCGGCATGGCCGCCACGGTCGCGAAGCGGTCCCGCAGCGGATCGGCGCGATGAGCGCCACCGTCCACCTGCACATCGGTGAGCCGAAGACTGGCACGACGTACATCCAGGCGATGCTCTTCCACCACCGGGAGCGGCTGCTGGAGGCCGGGCTCCTTGTCCCAGGCCGCAACCTCGACCACATCCGAGCGGGCCACGATGTCCTGGGTAGGGCCCGGACCGCGGGGACGCACTCGACCGAGGGGGCCTGGGACGCCCTTGCGGTCGAGATCACCGGCTACCCCTGTCGTCACGCTCTGGTCTCGATGGAGATGCTCACGCGCGCCCGTCCCCGGCAGGTCGAGCGGGCTGTCGCGGCGTTCGGCGCAGACGCCGATGTTCGCGTCGTCGTCACTGCCCGCGAGCTCTCTCGACTCGTGCCAGCCCGCTGGCAGGAGTCGGTGCAGTTCCGCAAGAGCTGGAGCCTGGACGACTACCTGTCGGGCGTCCTGGCGGGCAGCCGGGACCGCCAAGGGAGCGATGCGTCGCGCCACTTCTGGGGTCTGCACGACACCCCGACGACCGTGCGCACCTGGGCGGAGTCGGTGGGTCTGGAGCGGGTGAGCCTGGTCACTCTCCCCTCAGAGGGCGCAACGCCGGACGAGCTGTGGGTGCGCTTCGGGCGGGCGCTCGGGCTCGACTTTGCCGGCTTCGAGGCTGTCGCGCAGGCGAACGCTTCGCTGGGTGCGGCCTCAGCAGAGCTCATGCGTCGAGTCAACGAGGCACTTGCCGAGACCGACCTCGGCGATGCCGACCATGCGCGCATCTGTCGGAAGTTTCTTGGGAAGACCGTGCTGCCCCAGCGCAAGGACTCCGAGTCGTCCATCGAGATGCCCGCCGCGTTCGTGGAATCATCTCGAGCGCACTCCGAAGAGCTGGTCGCCGAGCTGAAGGGTTTGGGCGTCCGCGTGGTCGGGGACCTAGACGACCTGCTGCCGTCGGACGATCCCGGCTCGGCTGTCGCCCCTCCGGAGGAGGCTCAGGTGGCATCAGCGGCCGTCGACGCCATGGCGGCACTGATTGAGCAGAACGCGCAGCTGCTGCGGAGTTCCAGGCGTCGCGGCAAGGACCTTCCGTTCGCCGAGGTTGAGTGAGAACAGCCCGCCGTCCACTGCAAGACGTCGACGATCCTGACGTGCCCGAACAACAGGCGATGGAGCAGTTCATGGCCCCGAGGGTTGCGCACGTGCCTATCGGCTCGGGCAAGTCAGGAACCACGTTCGTCCAGCGGGTGCTCTGGTAGCAACAAGAAGCAGCGTGCGCAGAACGGAGTTCTGCTACCAGGGAAGGGTCGGCGGCAGGTGGGTGACACGGCTCGGTCCCTCAACCGGTGGAGCGAGACATCAGGGCAGGAAGTGCCGGTCAAGTGGAGACGGTCTTCGAACAATATCAACCGTTCAGACCATGACGCCGCCGTCATCTCAGAAGAGTTTCTCTGCTGGCTGGGCGACGCGCAGATCCGGCAGATCTTGTCGTCCCTTTCGGACTCGCAGGTCAAGGTTGTCCTCACCACTCGTCACCTCGCCCGGTTGATCCCGGCTCAGTGGCAGAGCGCGATGCGGCACGGCAAGACCTGGACGCTGACGCAGGACTCCCACGCCGTGGCCGGTCTGACGGCCGACCATGTCAAGGAATCGTCGAGCGAAAAGACCGAGGTCCGGCGAAAAGACCGAGGTCCGGTGCGACGACGCCTTAGGGACGCGGCAAGTAGAACGCTACGTTCCATCTGACGCTGCCAGGTGTCTGGGTCAGGCGATCACCCGCATCATGGGCGAATCGCGACTCCCGACAGGACTGGTGAATGACGCCTCCCGACGACCGCCCCGAAGTCTTTTCCCGCTACCCGCTCAGCGAGTCGGATCTCGACGTCATTCATGCCCAGGGGATGCGGATCCTCGAAGACATCGGCACCGAGGTCGACAGCCCCAGCATGCTGCGGATGCTCGAAGACGCGGGTCAACGCGTCGAGGGCACGCGCGTCAGGTGGGATTCCGGCTTCATCATGGAGCAGCTGGCGAAGGCTCCGTCGCAGTTCACGCTGCAGGGGCGTGACACTCGCCACTCGGTGACGATCGGTGGCGGCAGCTTGGTGCACACACCGACCGGAGGGTCTCCCTTCGTCACCGATGCCGAGCGAGGGCGGCGCGATGGCGACATCGAGTCGTACGTCGAGCTCGTCAAGATGGCGCACGCTTCAAACGTTCTGCCGATCCTGCAGAGCGGCACCGCCGAGGCACAGGATCTCTCCGACCTCAGCCGACACCTGGACATGGACTACGCCATCTTGCGCTGGAGTGGCCGTCCATACATCCTCTACGGGGCTACCGGCCCACGTACGCGGGACGGCTTGGCCCTTGCGGCCATCGCTGCCGGCGGTGAGGAAGCGCTCATGCGCCAGCCTGGGGTCATCGGCATCGTCAACCCGAACAGCCCGCTGGTGTGGGACTCGCTGATGGTCGAAGAGCTGATGGCGTTGGCTGAGTTCGGACAACCGATCGCTATCACCCCCTTCTTGCTGGCTGGTGCTTCTGCGCCCGTCACGTTGGCCGGTGGCTTGTCGCTGCTGGTAGCCGAGACGCTGTCGGGTGTTGCCATGGCTCAGCTGGTGCGGCCAGGAACGCCATGCATCCTTGGCACCTTTCTTAACGGTCTCGACATGCGTTCAGGTGGCCCGTCCTTGGGGCTTCCCGAGTCGACCTTGGCGACCCTGGCTGGAGCGCAGCTCGGGCGACGCTATGGCCTGCCACTGCGCGGCGGTGGAGGCCTCTGCTCCGGACTCGACATCGATGCCCAGACCGCCACCGAGAGCACGATGTCGCTGTGGGCCACCTACCTGGCCGAGTGTGACTTGGTGGTGCATGCGGCCGGCTGGCT
>JAJAYZ010000010.1 GCA_027118455.1 Actinomycetes bacterium | reverse complement strand
GGGGGATTGGGCGGGGGGGGCGGGGGCGGGGGGGGGGGCTTGGCGGGGTTGAGGGCGGCAGGGCGAATGCGCCACGCCGGACACGACGTCGGGGTGCTGGCGGCACGCGACCGCGTCGGCGGTCGCGTTTGGTCAGAGGAACTGGTCCCGGGTGACCCCCGGACGATCATCGAGCGCGGCGCGGAGTTCGTCCTGGATGGCTACGACGTGATGCGTTCGGTGATGGACGAGTGTCGTCTTTCGCTGGCGCCGATGGGCATGTCGTACTACGTCCGTGAACTGTGCGGGGTGCACGCTACTCATGACGACGTCGCAGCTGCTGCTGCGGTCATCGCCAAGGCGGCGTCGATGGCGGCACCAGGAACGGCACTGTCGAAGGTCCTGGATGAGATGGCGTCGCAGATCGATCCGGATGCGCTTGAAGCCTTTCGCTCCCGCATTGAGGTAACCAATGCGTGTCCGGCCGAGCGGCTCGGGGCAGCGGCAGCGGCCGACGTGACGGTCGCCTTTGAACCGAAACCGTCGTTCCGAGTCGCTGGCGGCAACCAGAGGGTCGCGCTCGAGCTTGCTGACAGGCTCGGAGACGCCCTGCGGTTCGGTGAGGTCGTCCACCGCATCGAGTGGAGCGAGCACACGGTGCGAGTGTTCACCGAAGGTGGTGAACTCGATGCGGAAGCAGCAGTTGTGGCGACCCCGATGGCTGTGACGCGAGAAATCTCTTTCGACCCGCCGCTTCCACAGTGGAAGTCCGAGGCCTGGTCACGCGCCGGAGTGGGGCAGGCAGCCAAGCTGCATGTTCCGTTCCTCCCCGGCTCGGCGGACGTTCCGTGGTCGGCGGTGCAGAGCGTGCCTAAGCGGTTCTGGACGTGGACGGCGACTGATCTGAGCGGGTCAGTGCAGCCGTTGCTGCACTGCTTCTCCGGGTCTGGCCCGGCTCTGGACGCGCTTCAGGTCGAGGCTGGTCCCCGCACCTGGGCCGAACGGGTGGCGTCGTTGCGCAGCGATCTCCCACTCGATGTTGGACGCGCTGTGGTGACGACGTGGGCGGACGAGCCGTTCTCGCGCGAGGCGTACTCCGCGGTTACCATCGACTGGCGGCCAGAAGACGACGAGGTTCTTCAGCGGCCCGTTGGTGCGCTGCGCTTTGCGGGCGAGCACACAGCGGGTGACTGGGCCGGTCTGATGGAAGGCGCCCTGCGGTCGGGCGTGCGCGCGGCCGACGAGGTAGTAGCCGGGCCCTAGTGGCGAAAGTACGAGCACTTTGTCACTTCGCTGGGAGGCAAAGCGGGGTGGACTTTGCGATCCACGTTCTCCGAATCTATGTCGCCACCGAATGGACAAACACCGTAGGTCATGCCCGCCGCCGCTGGGCCCGACGGAAGTAGACAACCTCGGGGTCGCCATCATCGAGACCGTCGAGCGTTCCGCTGATCAACCAGTCCTCGCGCCTAAGCAGGGCTCGCATCTTGAGATTGGACGCGTTGGTGGAGGTGAACACCACGTCGGTCGCTGCTTGCTTGGTTGCAGCGTTCAGCAGTTGCGTTCCGACCCCGCGCCTGCGCCACGTGTCTGCGACAACGAGCAAGGTGATGAAGTCACGTCCGAAGAACTGGCGCGGCACCACTGCCACGTAACCAATCACCGACGGCGGGTCATCCCCGAGGTCCTCGGCCAGTAGCCCCCAACCCCGCATCAGCAGGTGCTGGAGCTCAGACCATCGTTCCGATCCGTCGATCAACAAGTCGTCAGCTGCCTCAAGGGCCGGGAGGTCGTTCACCGCTGCCGGTCGAACTGCCACTTCAGCCATGAAGACGTCATGCTGGAAGTAGCGGTCTTCAAGTTCCACTGGCGCTTCTCAGGTAGATGTGAGGGGCGGACAGGCCTCGTTGGCTTGGCCGGCGAGTACAGTCGAAGAATGCCAAGGCAGGCTCGTGCACGATTCCTTCCTCGACGCTCGTGGGTGCTTCCGGCAGTACTCGCGGGGGTTGTCACTGTTGCCTGCACCGCGGGAGCGGCGACTGCTCTGGAGACCGACACAGTGACGTCGTTCTGGCGTGGCATCTGGTGGTCGATCAGTTTGATCACGACGGTCGGATTCATCGGCGCAACGCCCCGAACTGGTGCCGGAGCGGTCCTCTCGGTAATGCTGATGATTCTGGGGTTCGTCCTGCTCGCAATGGTGAGTGCGGCCCTTGCATCGCTGTTCGTGGAACAGGAAGAGAAGCCGCGAGATGTGCGTAGTGAAGAACTTGCGGAGGCCACACTCGAGACACTTGCCCGCCTCGATGCGCGACTTGCGGCTATCGAGAACCAGATCGCCAAGGTGCCGCAGTCGGTGGAGTCGCCCAGCGGCGCCGAGGACGCGTCGGGCTAGACAGTTCGCCCCCGTCCGGGCTTACAGCCTAGTCGGCAATCGTGCATATCGTGGCGCCCGCAGCCAGCGTCTGCCCGATCTCGGCGGCCAACCCGGTGATCGTCCCGGCCTTGTGCGCATTGAGGGGCTGCTCCATCTTCATCGCCTCGAGGACGACGACGAGCTCACCTGCCGCGACCTGCTGGCCCTCTTCGACGGCGATCTTCACGATCGTTCCTTGCATCGGGCTGGCCAGGTCAGCACCGGACGCGGCTGCGCCACCACCGCGTTTGGTTGAGCGTCGTGGAGCTGCTTTGCCCGTCGTTGTAGGGGAGCTGTTCCCGATGCTGATACCGGCCGGCAGCGTCACCTCGAGCCGCTTTCCTCCTACCTCGACGATGACCGTCTCGCGCTCGCCGTTCTCGGGTGCCTCTCCACCGCCAGTGAAGGGCTCGATCATGTTCTCGAACTCGGTCTCGATCCAGCGGGTGTGGACGGCGAACGGCTGCTCGGGGTCGTCAGGGGCAAAGGCCCGGTCGTCCATCACGGCACGGTGGAAGGGCAGTGCCGTTGCCATACCGTCGACCTCGAACTCGGCCAGTGCGCGTCGCGAGCGTTCAACCGCCTGTTGCCGGGTGGCGCCAGTCACGATGAGCTTGGCGAGCAGCGAGTCGAAGCTCTGCCCGATGACCGATCCTTGCTCAACACCGGCGTCGACCCGAACCCCTGGTCCCGCCGGCGGTTTCCACACGGTGACCGGCCCTGGCGCTGGGAGAAAGCCGCGCCCGGGATCTTCGCCGTTGATCCGGAACTCGAACGAGTGACCGCGGATGGCCGGGTCGTCATAGCCGAGCTCCTCGCCGTCGGCGATGCGGAACATCTCGCGGACGAGATCGATGCCGGTGACTTCTTCGGTGACCGGGTGCTCGACCTGCAGGCGAGTGTTGACCTCGAGGAAGGAGATGGTGCCGTCCTGGCCGACGAGAAACTCGCACGTGCCTGCGCCGACGTAGCCGGCTTTGAGCAGGATGGCTTTCGACGCTCGGTAGATCTGGGCGTTCTGCTCGGGGGAGAGGAACGGTGCAGGAGCCTCCTCGACCAGTTTCTGGTGGCGGCGCTGGAGCGAGCAGTCGCGGGTGGACACGACAACGACGTTGCCGTGCTGGTCGGCCAGGCACTGGGTCTCGACGTGCCTGGGCCGGTCGAGATAGCGCTCGACGAAGCACTCGCCCCGACCGAACGCAGCCACTGCTTCGCGAACGGCTGAGTCGTAGAGCTCGGGGATCTCTTCGATTGTTTGCGCGACCTTGAGACCTCGGCCGCCGCCACCGAAGGCGGCTTTGATCGCGACGGGCAGACCGTTCTCGTTGGCGAAGGCGACGACCTCGTCGGAACCGGAGACCGGGCTGGCCGTCCCGGCCACCTGTGGGGCGTCCACTGCTTGAGCGATGTGCCGCGCCTGCACTTTGTCGCCGAGCGCCCGGATAGCGGCGGGGGGTGGTCCAATCCAGGTGAGCCCGGCGTCCATGACGGCCTGTGCGAAGTCGGCGTTCTCAGACAGGAATCCGTACCCGGGGTGGACGGCGTCCGCGCCAGCGCGTGCGGCGACCCTGAGCACCTTGCCCATGTCGAGATAGCTCGCGGCCGGCGTGTCACCGTCGAGGGCGTACGCCTCATCAGCGGCCCGCACGTGGGGAGCGTCGCGGTCCGAGTCGGCGTAGACCGCCACCGAGGTGAGGCCGGCATCTCGACAGGCACGCGCCACCCGAACAGCAATCTCGCCACGGTTGGCGATCAGGACCTTGCGCACATCGACTCCACGTGAGGGCTCTGCAGCGGCGCACCGACGGGGGATCGGGCCCGGTTCCGGCGCAGTCTATTGACGATTGGCCTCATGGGGACCAGAGGGAGGGGACCTCGATGCCGAGATCGACCAGTAGACGCCGGAGCAACGGCAGGGAGAGCCCGAGGACGGTGCCCGGATCGCCGTCGATCCCGTCCACGAACCATCCGCCGAGCCGGTCCAGCGTGAAGCCGCCGGCGACGCGAAGGGGTTCCCCGGTGGCCACGTAGGCCTCAATCTCGGCGTCGCTCGGAGATCCGAACCGCACTGTTGCCGACGCCAAGGCGCTGATGCTGCGGTGGTCAGCGCTCTGCTGGCTCAGCGAGATCAGGCAGTGCCCGGTGTGCAGGATGCCCTCTTGCCCCCGCATGTCTCGCCAGCGGGCAACGGCGTCCGCCGCGTCAGCCGGCTTTCCGAAGGCGACGCCCTGTCTCTCAAGGACGGAGTCACAGCCGAGCACCAGGATGGGACCGGAACTGGCGTTGTCGTCCGTGAGAGCCAGCCGATCGGCGACCGCACGGGCCTTGTGCTCGGCCAGCACCAGGGCGAGCTCGCCTGGCGGTCCCGAGACGGTGTCCTCGTCGACGCCACTCACGACCACCTCTGGCTCGACACCGGCAGCCTGCAGCAGCCCCAGCCTGGCCGGTGAGGCCGAGGCCAGCACGAACCTCATCGGGGCAGCGTCGACGCCCGCCAGGCGCCGCTGCCGGGTCCAAGCGATGTTCGCACCTGCCGCGAGCGAGCAGCCCAGAGCGAGCGCTTCTTCGACGTCGCTCCGGTACCGCCGTTGGAGCTGCGCGCGGCAAGAACAGCCAGCAGCGCGGCGAGCTCGTCAGGCTCAGGGCTGCCGCAGACGACGCGCAGGAGCGGAGTGTTTCCCACCGTCTCAGCTGCAGGCTCTGACCTGCTCACAGCGGGATGTTTCCGTGCTTCTTTGGTGGTCGGCTTGCTCGTTTGGTGCGCAGCATGCGAAGCGCCTTCATTACCTGCACTCGGGTGGCCGACGGCTCGATCACCGCGTCGATGTAGCCGCGTTCAGCGGCGAGGTATGGATTGAGCAGGGTGTCCTCGTAACTACCAATCAGCTCGACTCGAGTGACGTCGAGGTCGCCGCGTTCAGTCGCTACCGAGATCTCCTTGCGATGCAAGATGTTGACGGCCCCTTGCGCTCCCATCACGGCGATCTGACCGGTCGGCCAGGCGAGGTTGATGTCGGCGCCGAGGTGCTTGGACCCCATGACGTCGTAGGCCCCGCCATACGCCTTGCGGGTGATGACGGTGACCAACGGCACCGTGGCCTCGGCGTAGGCGTAGATGAGCTTGGCGCCACGCCGAATGATGCCGCCCCACTCCTGGTCGGTACCCGGCAAGAAGCCAGGTACGTCGACCAACGTAAGAACCGGGACGTTGAACGCGTCACAGGTACGCACGAAGCGGGCGGCCTTCTCGGACGCGTCGATGTCGAGCGTTCCCGCAAACTGCATCGGCTGGTTGGCCACCACGCCGAGCGACCGACCTTCGACGCGACCGAAACCGATCAGCATGTTCGGCGCGAAGAGTGGCTGCACTTCCAGGAAGTCAGCGTCGTCGACAATCGCCTCGATGACCGTGTGCATGTCGTAGGGCTGGTTGGCCGAGTCGGGGATCAGCGTGTCGAGGGCCAAGTCGTCGTCGGTGACCTCATCGGCCACGTCGGTGGTGAAGGCGGGAGGCTCGTCAAGGTTGTTGCTGGGCAAGAATGAGAGAAGCTGCTGGGTGAGCTCAAGGGCCTCTTGTTCGCTGCCTGCCATGAAGTGGGCGACACCGCTCTTGGCTTGGTGCGACTTGGCTCCGCCGAGCTCTTCGAACTCGACATCCTCGCCCGTCACGGTCTTGATGACCTCTGGCCCGGTGATGAACATGTGCGACGTCTTGTCGACCATGATGATGAAGTCGGTGATCGCGGGCGAGTAGACCGCACCACCGGCACATGGACCCATGATCAGCGAGATCTGCGGGATCACGCCGGACGCCTGAACATTGCGGTAGAAGATCTCACCGTAAAGAGCCAACGAGGCGACGCCCTCCTGGATACGCGCGCCACCGGAGTCGTTGATGCCGACGACTGGAGCACCCGTCGCGAGCGCCATGTCCATCACCTTGACGATCTTCTCGCCGAACACCTCCCCGAGCGAACCGCCGAACACGGTGAAGTCTTGCGCAAACACGAACACCTGGCGGCCGTCGACGGTGCCGTACCCGGTAACGACGCCGTCTCCGTATGGGCGTTTGTCCTGCATGCCGAAGTTGTGTGAGCGGTGACGAGCGAGCTCGTCGAACTCGACGAACGAGCCTGGGTCGAGAAGGGTCTCGATCCGCTCCCTGGCGGTGAGCTTTCCCCGTTTGTGCTGTGTCTCGACCGCGCGCGCTGATCCGGCGTGGACGGCTTCGTCGAGCTTGTGTCGCAGTTGGGCAAGCTTTCCGGCGGTGGTGTGCAGGTCGACGGCTGGGGTCGCGGTCGCCTGGCCGGACGGAGAGTCACTGGGTTCTGCGGCCATGCTCACTCCGAGCTCGCGAGATGAGTTCTACAGGTGCCGGTCAGCGTAGCGACGGCAGCGACGGCTAGGACAAGAAGGGTCGCCCGGTCAAGACACGGTTTAGGAGAAGGGTCGCGGCGCCGATGGTCGAGGGGGAGAATGGGTGCATGGTGGAACCTCAGGGCGGTGACCGTGCCCTCGCTGCGACGCGCCTGGCGCGGGAGCGCAGTGAGGCACGCCTGCGTGCCCTGAGCGACGTCGGACGAGCAGGGGTCGGCCTCCCCAAGCCGCAGGCGACTAAACAGATCCTGTTGGCGGCCAGCCGGGCTTGTGAGGCCGACGCTGCATCGCTGGGGGTTTGGGATCGTGAGCGTCAACTGCTCCGCGTCGAGCTGAACGTCGGCGACCTCGCCGATTGGGAAGAAGAGGCACCCGAGGACGAGGTCTACGGAGCCGACCAGAGCACGTGGCTCGCGGGCATGGCAGACGGGCTGCTGAGCTGCGTGCTCAGCCTTGAGGACCCGACGATCGCCCCCGACGACCGGGAGTACCTGGATCTGTTGGGTAAGAAGAGCTCGGTCGGCGTGCCTCTGCTGTACGCCGGCGAGTGGTGGGGCGAGTTGTTCGTGTCGCGCGATCACACTCGAGAGTCTTTCGTGATGGCCGACCTCGACTGGGTGTCGGCTGTTGCTGCGCAGGTCAGCGCCGCACTGGAAAGTCTCGAACACGCGACCCGGGTCGAGCGGCTGGCGCAGACCGACTCAATGACAGGGCTCGCGAACCGGCGAGCTCTGGATCAGTGGCTTGATCACGCCATCGTCAAATGGCGCGACCACCAGATGCCGCTAGGACTTGCGGTCGTCGACCTCAACGGGCTTAAGCGGATCAATGACGACCAGGGGCACGATGCTGGCGACCGGGTACTTCGTCAGTTGGCCTCGATCCTGGCGCAGGTAGCGCATCGGTTCGATGACTCGCTGGTAGCTCGCCTTGGCGGTGACGAGTTCTGCATTGCTGTGAGCGGTCACGACACCGCCCAGTTGGTTGACGCCGCAGCTGAGGCGTGCCGACAGGGGTGGGAACTGCTGCCGCATGGGCTGGCCTGTGGCGTCGTAGTCGCCACCGACGCCGTTGGCTCGATCGAGTTCCCCGCAAGGCTGCTGCGCCTCGCTGATGCCGCCCAGTACCGGGCCAAGCGGATCAGGTCCCGGGTGCCCGTCGTCGCTGGCCGGCCGCTGCCGGCGGACCAGTCCGTCTCGCTGACCGACACCGACGAAACAGCCGCTCCTGACCGCCGGATGTTCCGCGGTCGCGACGAGTCGAGCCTGGGCCATCTAACCGATGCAGTGCTGCGCGCACTCGACCAGGCACCGGACGAAACTGCCCGGTTTCGGCTGGGACTCGTGGCCGACCTCGTCACCCATCACGTCGACGGTGTTGGGTGGTGGCTGTCGCTCAGAGGCGGCACATCGGGCACGGTGCAGACGGTCGACTTCTCGTTGTACCGACGCCCGTCGGCGATGGATGCAGAGGAACTGCGAGATGAGCTGAGCGGATCCTTTGAGGTGGATGCCTACCCGCAGACGCGGTTTGCCCTCGCCGGGGGCTCGTACGCCGTGGCCGCCGATGACTCGACGGCAGACCCAGCCGAGGTTGCCATTCTCGACGGGCTCAGCGCGACGGCAGTCATCGCGGCCGGAGGGACAGATGAGCACGGTGACGGCTGGCTCGTAGAGGTCTTCCTCGATGAGCTCAGCACGCAGGGCCAGGAGATGGCAGGGGTGATGCGCTTGCTGGTGTTGGCGGCTCTTCACCCCCTCGTTGCCCCGTGATCGGTCGTTGCCCCGTGATCTGTCGTTGATCGACCCGGGACGGCTCAAGGTCGGTCGTTCGGCCCCCGATTATATGCGGGGGAGGGGACACCATCGAGACCAGAGTGCTTCGGGGATCTGACGCGCCGTTGGCGCCGTCGGTCGTCGGCACACGCTTCAAGGGCCTCGCCGATGTTGCCAGGGTGGCAACCACCACCGCAGGTGAGGATCTCCTGCGGCGGGTCTCGCTGGCTGCCATGGCTGCCCTTGACGGGGCTTCGGTCTCGCTGAGCATCTGGGAGCCGGAGCACACTCGATTGCGCTGCGTCCTCAACGACGGCGACCTCGGCCCAGGAGAGGTACTCGAACCAGAGGGCGAGTACTACGCGGTGTCGGAGTACGCCCCCGTCATCCCCTTGCTGGAACAGCAGCGGGCCTTCACCGCAGGCTGCGAAGACGCCGGCTCATACGGCGAACTCGTACGTCGGCTCGGCAAGGGCAGCGCGGTCGTGGCACCGATTCCGCTGGACGGACGCGTGTGGGGCGAGCTCTTCGTGACCCGCTCGGTTGACCAGCCTCAGTTCGGGGTCGATGACGTCGACTTCGCCGTTGTCGTTGCCGCGCAGGTGGGCGCAGCGATTGCGACCTCTGAGCACCTGGGCAGGGCGGAAGCTCTTGCCCATACCGACGCGTTGACCGGCCTGGCCAACCGCCTTGCGATTGATGAGTGGTTCCAGCCTGCGATGCAGGCTCATCGTTCCCAAGGCACCTCCGTCGGTCTCATAGTGTGCGACATCAACGGGTTGAAGGATGTCAACGACCATCACGGTCACGAGGCCGGCGATCGAGTGCTGCAGGACATGGCCTCGATCCTCTTCGAAGTCGCGCACCAGCTGCTCCCCGAAGCGGTGGTGGCTCGGGTCGGCGGTGACGAGTTTGCCGTTGTCGTCGCTGGTCGGGCACCGGATGAGCTCGTAGCCTTTGCCGAAGAAGTGTCTTCACGGGTTTGGCGTGAACTGCCCTACGGCGCGGCGGTTGGGGTGGCTAGCACTGGCGATGCCATCGGGTCGGTTGACCATGACAAGCGGCTCTTCCGGCTCGCAGACGCAGCCCAGTACCGAGCCAAGCGCACCGGGTCGCGACGGCCGGTCGTTGCTGGTCGGCCGCTGCCCGTTGAGACATCAACGTCCCTAGCCGCTGAGGCGTCGGTGCCCTCGCGGGAGCGGCGTCTGCGCCGGGGCGTTCAGCACCCTGAGCCTTTGCAGCTCCTGGATGCTGCGCTCCGAGCCTTGGACGACTCAGTTGAGCAACCGGTGCGAGTTCGGCTCGGACTGGTCGCTGACCTGGTGAGTCACCACGTGGATGCTGTCGGATGGTGGCTCTCGAAGATGCCGGCCGGTGAGGATGAAGTCGTCACGTTGGAGTACGCGATCTACCGCGCGCTTCCTGGCCTGGCCCAAGAGGAACTCGCAACAGAGGTTGGCTGCCGCTTTGCGATCGCGGAGTACCCATCGACGGAGCAGGCGCTCCGTGGCGGCGCGTTCACCGTTCGCGCCGACGAGCCGGGAGCCGATACCGCAGAGCTGGCGATCCTCGATGACCTCGCGGCTGTCGCCGTGGTGGGGGCTGGTGGGAAAGACGAGTCTGGCGACCGCTGGCTCGTCGAGGTCTACACCGACACCCTGAGCGGCCCTGAGCGCGATCTTGTCACCCTGCTGCGCGTGCTGGTCGCTGCCGCTCTCAGTCGCCCTTAGCCGAGCTGGCATCAGTCACTTGCGAGCAGATCGGTTCCTGCGGCTCGTCCGGCGGCGCCCCGAAATGATCAACTCGGCCCCCAATCCGCCTCAAGGGTGGCGGCCGGTAACGCCGATAGAACCCTGGAGGAGGGATTGATGACAGTCAGCCATGAGCCACGCCTGGAGTCGGCGCGTCGCGAGAACGTCGCGACGCGTCTGGGCGCGCTGGCCGAGATCGCTCGGGCGGCCTGGGCTGGCAGCGAGATTGACCTGCTTAGGCAGGCGGCTGGATCAGCCCGCGAAGCGCTTGGCGCCGCATCGGTCTCGATCTCCCGCTGGGACGCCGAACTGGGGCAGGTCCGCGTGCTGCTCAACGCCGGGGTGCTCGGACCCAACGAGGTTCCCGAGCCCGTTGACGAGATCTACTCCGCCGATACGTATATCCACCTGAGGGTGCTCGCCGACCAGCTGACCGGTTGGGCATCGAACATCGATGACGGCGACCCGGACGACGCGGACATCGGGCTTCTCCGCGATCTCGATAAGCACTGCAGCGTCGGTGCGCCGATTCCGATGGACGGGCGCATCTGGGGAGAGCTCTTCCTGTCACGAACCGCTGACCAGCCCTGCTACGACGCGGCTGACATTGACCTCGCACTCGTGGTGGCCGCGCAGATCGGTGCAGCGCTGGCGACGGCTGACCACCTCGACCACGTAGACCAGATGGCACACACCGATCCGCTGACGGGCATCGGCAACCGGCGTGCCGTCGACGAGACCCTCGACATCGCGCTCAGTCGGCACCGCTCGGAGCAGGAGCCGGTGAGCCTGGTCGTGTGCGATCTCAACGGTCTCAAGAGGACCAACGATGAACAGGGCCACGACGCCGGAGACCGTGCGCTGATCCGGTTTGCCGGGATGCTGAGCGCTGCTGCATCGGCTCTCCCTGGTGCCATGTCGGCCCGACTCGGTGGAGACGAGTTCTGCATCGTGGCCCCTGGCGTCTCGGCTGACCAGGTGGTCGAGGCGGCTCATGAGCTCTGCCGACTTGTCCTGCGATCCCCGCTTGAAGGTGTGTCGTGTGGCGTGGCGTCGACCGATGATGACGTCGGCGAGATCGAGACCGCTGGGAGGCTCTTCCGCCTTGCCGACGCCGCGCAGTACCGTGCCAAGCGCAGCCGCGCGACGGTTCCGATTGTTGCTGGCCGTGGATTGCCGGCCGGTGTTGCTGCCAACCAAGCTGCGCAGACACCGATCGCAGCAGGCGACCGCCGAATGTTCCGTGGTCGCGACCTTTCGGACACAGCACGCCTGCTGCGAGGTGGGATGTTGGCTCTGGACGACGCTCGCGACCGAGGCGTTGAAGATCGGTTGATTCTGGTAGCCGAGGAAGTGGCCGAGCAGTGTCATCCGCTGGGCTGGTGGATCTCGCGGGCCGACTTTGACCAGGGTGTCGTTCGTACCGTGCGGCATGCCATCCACCGTGACCCTTCGCGCCCCGGCGAAGAGCTGACCTCTGATGTGGGCAATGAGTATCGGCTGGTCGACTACCCACAGACGGCGTTCGCGCTGGCTGGCCATGTCGTCGCCCTCCACGCCCGCGACCCGGACACCGACCCAGCTGAGCTCGCGATGCTCGACGGCATCGGTGCCACCACCTTGTTGATGGCTGGCGTCACTGACCTCAATGGCGATGGATGGTTGCTGGAGATCATCGGCGACGCGATGAGCGCGCCGATGGCTGACTACGAGCTGTCGCTACGGGCGCTCATGGCATTGGCGGCCCTGGAGTCCGGACCAGGGCACTGAACTGTCATTCGTTCTGCCCATCTTGCGCATGACTCAGCCCCGCCGTCAGTACGGTGACCAGGTGCCTGACGACAATGCACCTCACCCAGCCGAGCGTGCGCCGCTCGATGTGGCCGAACTGCGACTCCAGGCGGTCAGTCCGGAACGACTCTGGAGTTCGTTGGAGGTCGCCGATGCATTGGAGTCGAGCAACGTCACGCTTGCCGCGCTGGCCAGGGCTGGTGCAGCCAGCGGCGCTGTGCTGGTTGCTGAAGAGCAGACGGCCGGTCGCGGCCGGCGCGACCGCACCTGGACCGCGCCGAAGTACTCGTCGGTCCTGCTCAGCGTCCTCATCCGGCCAACTGCCGAGCCCGCCCGTTGGGGGTGGGTTCCCTTGCTCACCGCCATGGCGGTGGTCGATGCACTGGGCGAGTTCGGGGTCTCGGCGACCGTCAAATGGCCGAACGATGTGTTGGTGGGCCACCGCAAGATCGCCGGCGTGCTCTGCGAGGTGGTCCCGGCTCCAGGTGGCAACACGGTGGTCGTTGGTTGGGGGATCAATGTCGATCAGGAGGCTGACGAGCTACCGGGTGACGCCGCAACGTCCCTGCGGCTGGAGGGTGGTCGGGTCGACCGCGCTGCCCTGGTTGTCGAAGTTCTTGCGGCGTGGGAGTCGTGGTACCTCCGATGGGAGGCTGACGACGACCGCCTTGCCACGGCCTACACACGCCACTCGAGCACACTCGGTCAGGACGTGCGTTTGAACCTTCCGGACGGCAGTCAGCTGTTGGGCAGGGCAACGCGGATCGATGCCAGAGGCGGTCTCGTGGTCGTGGCGGCAGGGCGCGCGCACGTTGTCGCTGCCGCCGACGTCATCCACCTGCGCCAAGCTGCCACCTGAGCTTGGGGTCGTTGTTGCCCATGCATGCTGTGTTCCCTGGCCGGCTCTGCCACCATGTCGCCATGGCGTATCCCGCGAAATTGTTGACCGCCGGCGAGACTGTGGTCTATGACATGCGCCCTCACTGGCGCATCCTGTTCTTTCCCGCTGTCGCCCTGGTCCTCCTGGTCTTCGCCACGTCCTTCCTCGCAGCCAATGTCCCGAGCGGATGGGACTGGGCCTGGTGGGTCCTGCTGGGTGCTGCTCTGGTGGCCCTGATGGTGTGGGTTGTCAAGCCGGTGATCCAGTGGGCGACGTCGCAGTACGTCATCACCAATCGGCGGGTCATCATTCGTTCGGGAATCATCGCGCGGCAAGGACGGGACATGCCGCTCGCTCGCGTCAACGACGTCCACTTCAGCTATGGGATTATCGACCGGATGCTTGGGTGCGGCGACCTCATCGTCGAATCCGCCGGCGAGACCGGACGCCTGCTCATCGCTGCGGTCCCCGACGTTGAGCTGATCCAGCGCGAAATCTTTCGGCTGCACGAGGAGGACGACCTGCGGCGTCGCCAGGAAGGTGACTAGTGGCCATAGCCACGGTCGTCGTGATGGACGACTCAACACCTACGATCATCGAGTGACTGTCGTCCTACTGGCCGAAGACGATGCCGCGATCAGCGAGCCGCTCTCCCGCGCGCTGAGGCGGCAGGGCTATGACGTCCACGTTGCAGCGAATGGCGTAGACGCCCTGCGTGGCGCACGGGGCAGCGACCTGGTCCTGCTCGACCTCGGGCTGCCCGGCATGGACGGCCTTGAGGTCTGCAGGACCCTGAGGGCGGAAGGCTCTCCCGTGCCGGTCTTGGTCCTCACCGCGCGTGCGTCGGAGATCGATGCCGTTGTGGGCTTGGATGCAGGTGCCGACGACTACGTGGCCAAACCCTTCCGCACTGCCGAGTTGATGGCTCGGATCCGCGCGCTACTCCGTCGAGGGCAGGTGGAGTCTGAGACGCTCTGTGGACAGGATCTGATTGTCGACCTCGGCGCCAGGCGGGTTTGGCAGGCAGAGCGTGAGGTGCGTCTCTCGCATCGGCAGTTCGACCTGCTGGTGTTCCTCATGCGCCGCCAGGGTGATGTCGTGAGCCGCGATGAGCTGATGCGTCAGGTGTGGCAGACCTCCTGGGTGGGCTCGACGAAGACCGTTGACATGCATGTGTCCTGGTTGCGTCGGGCCCTCGGGGATGGCGTGTCTTCGGCCCGGTACATCGCCACCATCCGCGGTGTCGGCTTCCGCTTCGAGGGGGCCTGACGGTGCGCCGGAAGATTCTGCAGACGACGCTTGGCGTCAGTCTCGTGATGATCGCGCTGATGACCGCAGCGATGTTCTGGGGTGACTGGGTCGGCACGGCTGCCAACACCCAAGGACAGGTGGAGACGCAGGCCGATGGCGTGGCGATGAAGCTCCACGCGCAGTTCCACGACGGCGATTCGGTGACGTCAGCGGAGCTTGAAGGCCTGTTGCCCGCAGAACATCGGATCGAGCTGGTGACCCCAGACGGCACCAAGCTGGTAGTCGGGAGCGACGAGACAAGCGGCCCCGCTGCACAAGAAGTTATCGATGGGGTTGGCACGCTCCGACTCATCGACACCACAGGAACGCTCCAGAGCAACCACCTGAATGCCAACGCCACCATTGTGGGGATCGGCCTGGTGTTGGCGTTGATCGCGACGGTCCTTGCGCTACGCACCTCACGTCGGCTCACCACTCCGATCGAAGAGTTGGCCGCTCACGCTGAGCGGCTCGGCTCCGGCGACCTGCGGCCCTCCGACAACCGTTACGGCATTGCCGAGCTCGACCGCCTCGCTGACTCGATGGATGCATCAGTCCTGCGGATAGCGGCGCTGCTGGCCGAGGAGCGGAGGATGACGCTGGATGCTTCGCACCAGCTCAAGACCCCTCTCACGGCGCTATCGCTGCGTCTGGAGGAACTCGCTGCGTGGCCGGACGACGCCGAGGTCAGGGCCGAGGCGCAGTCAGCCCTCGACCAGGTTGAGCGGCTGGCCGGTGTCGTAGACGAGCTGCTCCTCGATAGGAGATCGCCTGTGGCAAAGCGGCCGAGGGAGCCGATTCGTCAGGTGATCGATCAGCAGCTGCAGGAGTGGAAGCCGGCTTTCCACGCTGCTGCGCGAAGCCTCCAGGCGCGGATCGACCTGCCATCGACCACCGACGTGGATCCAGGACCGGTCGGCCAGGTGATGGCTGCGTTGATCGAGAACAGCCTCCTGCACGGCAGTGGGGTGACGACGGTGGAGGCGCACCGGCCCAACGGGACCACCTGGATCGAGGTCTTCGATGAGGGTGCTGGTATCCCGGACGCCATTGCCGCCGATGTGTTCGAGCGGGATGTCAGTGGTGCCGGAGGTACCGGGCTTGGTCTGGCTGCTGCTCAGGACGCGGCAGTCTCAGTCGGTGGCAGACTCGCCTTGGTGAGTCGTCGACCCGCCCACTTTCGGTTCTTCCTCAACGGCTGGGAAGACCCAGCGGCGATAGGAGGA
Organism: Actinomycetes bacterium; assembly: GCA_027118455.1. Classification (GTDB taxonomy): domain Bacteria; phylum Actinomycetota; class Actinomycetes; order JAHEKZ01; family JAHEKZ01; genus JAHEKZ01. The sequence continues at coordinate 24,049 of JAJAYZ010000010.1, read as the reverse complement.
GAAGCGGAAGAGCGTCCCGAAACCGACTCCGATCACGTTGGCCGAGATGTTGTCAGCGATGGCTGAGTCGAGGTCGAGGACGTAGCGCGACACAGCGAGCGGCAGCAAGGTGATGACGAGGCCAATGGCATTGAGCAGGAAGTAGAGCGAGTACTCGCGCCAGAATCCTCGGCGACCCCTGTCCTTCCACGTCCACTCTCGGTTGACCTGGTAGGCGAAGATGGTCGCCACCACGGTCGCGATCGTCTTGGCGGTCAGCGGCTTGTCGGCCAGTGGGCCAGGGTCTCCGACGTGCACCAGCAGGTTGAAGAGACCGACGTCGATCACGAAAGCGCCGATGCCGACGGCACCGAACCGCGACAGCTCGCCTGCCCCCCGACGCAGCCGCTGCACGAGCGCACGGACCTGGTCGCTTACTCCCACCCCTGACGTGGTCATCACTCCGAGAGAGTACGGGGTGGCTCAGGTGGACGGAGTACAGCGAACTGGTCGGTCACCTCGATGTGTCGCGTTCGGAAGCGGTACTCGGCCGCGGGGCGTCCACCCGAGCGACCGGGTGAGGTGCGTGCACCGGTGGCGGCGATCTGCTCTCGGCGAACCAGGATGCGCTTGAGGTTGGTCGCCGAGACCTCGTGTCCGAGAGCTGCTTGGTAGACCGCCTGCAGTTCGGAGGCAGTGAAGACGGCCGGGGCCAGCGCGAAGCCCAGGTTCGTGTAGCTGAGCTTGGCGCGAAGTCGGCGTACGCCGCTGGAGGTGATCGAGGCATGGTCGAACGCCATATCAGGCAGGGCTTCGACCTGGTGCCAACGGGTGTCGGCCGGCAGGATCGATCGCTGGTCGGCTGGCACCAGTCCGAGGTAGGCCGTTGCAAGCAGTCGACCGCGAGGGTCCCGATCCAGATCGCTGCGGGTCTCCAGCTGCTCCAAGTGCGCCAGGTGCCGAACATCGACCTTTTGGGCCAGCTGTCGGGCCACCGACTGACCCAGGGTCTCGTCGGACATCAGCGGACCCCCGGGAAGGGCCCACGATCTGTCAGCTGGCCCGCGGTCGTGCTGCCAGAGCAGGACGTGCAGTGCAGCGTCGGTCACCTGAAGAACGACAGCGAGGACTTCGTGGTCGGTGGATGGGTCGGTGGTCGCCCCTGGACGGGTGTCGGCGGCCGAGCGGGGTGTGCTGGACGACAATGCCGGACCTCCATGGCGCGTGGTAACCTGGTCTCTCGGGGTTATGGACTAGCAGTCAATAACCTTGCCCAGTCACACGGTACCAGGGCCCGGAGCAATCGCCGGAGCCTCACGACGGCGCCAACACGACGGTCCTCACACGAGGGTCCCAACGCGAGGGAGGTGCGGCGTGGCTGGCACGCTCGTGGTCGACCCGGCTTACGCCGAAGAGGTGCGCCGACTTGCCTCTGAGCGGGACGCGCTCATCCTGGCCCACAACTACCAGGTCCCGGAGATCCAGGAGGTCGCCCACCACGTGGGCGACTCGCTGCAGTTGGCCCGCCTAGCGGCAGCCAGCACCGCGTCGACGATCGTGCTCTGCGGCGTTCACTTCATGGCTGAGTCGGCTAAGTTGCTGGCGCCTGACCGGACCGTATTGATTCCCGATGTCAACGCTGGTTGTTCGCTCGCCGACACCATTACCGCTGAACAGCTGCGTGAATGGAAGGCTGAACACCCCGGTGCCGTCGTCGTATCGTACGTCAACACCTCAGCTGCGGTGAAGGCTGAGACCGACATCTGCTGCACGTCGTCAAATGCGGTCGACGTCGTCAACTCCATCCCTGCTGATCGCGAGATTCTCTTTCTTCCCGATCAGTTCCTCGGTGCGCACGTGCAGCGTGAGACCGGGCGCGCGAACATGCATATCTGGATGGGCGAGTGCCACGTACATGCCGCGATCAGCGGCGACGACTTGGCGCGACGCATCGATGAGCAGCCAGGTGCTGAGTTGCTGATTCACCCCGAATGCGGATGCGCGACCTCGGCGCTCTACCTGGCCGGTGAGGGCGTGGTTCCAGCAGACCGCACCCACATCCTGTCGACCGGCGGCATGCTCACCAAGGCCAAGCAGTTGGGGTCAAGCACCGTGCTGGTCGCGACCGAGACCGGAATGCTGCACCAGTTACGCAAGGCCAACCCCTTGGCCGACTTCCAAGCGGTCAATCCGAAGGCCGAGTGTCGGTACATGAAGATGATCACCCCGGAGAAGTTGCTGCGGTCGCTGCGCGAGAACGTCTACGAGGTCACCATTGACCCCGATATCGCCGTGCGTGCCCGCCGCGCTGTCGAGCGAATGGTCGAGCTCGGCGGAGCGCCGATTCCCGCGTGAACCAGCAGATAGCGCCGCCGGTGCTGGCGCCTTTGCCTCGCCTGCCAGCTAGTCCCACCCTTGAGTCGAGCGCTGAGGTCGTGGTGATCGGCTCTGGTGCGGCCGGTGCCACTGCTGCCCTGGGCGCGGCTCGTGCTGGACGCGATGTGCTGGTGGTCACCAAGTCCGGTCTTGGTGCCGGTTCGACGACGTGGGCCCAGGGTGGACTGGCTGCTGTGCTCGATGCCACCGATGACTCTTGGGATGAGCACATCGCCGACACATTGACGGCCGGAGCCGGCCTTTCGGACCGCACGGTCGTCGAGCAGTTGGTGAGGCAGGCGCCGGAGGCGGTTCAGGCCTTGATCGACCTCGGTGCAGAGTTCGACCGCGACCTCGGCGGACGCCTTGCCCTCGCACGCGAAGGAGGTCATCACCGCAGCCGGATCGTGCACGCGGGAGGCGACGCCACCGGTGCCGAGGTGCAACGCACCCTGGACGGCTCGTTGCGGGCCGCCGGCGTGGTGGTGCGGGAACGGAGCATTGCCCTCGACGTTCTGCACGACGATCGGGGGTGCGTTGCTGGTGTGCTGATCGCGCACGTCGACAACTTCGGCAGGATCGAAGACGTCGCCCTGGTTCGTTCATCTGCGGTCGTTGTTGCGACCGGAGGCCTGGGCCAGGCCTATGCCGTCACCACCAATCCCGCTCAGTCGACTGGTGACGGGCTTGCGCTGGCATGGCGGGCTGGAGCGGCTGTGGCCGACGTCGAGTTCGTGCAGTTTCACCCAACGGCCTTCTGGCAGCCGCAGTCGAGCGGTCAGCAGCTGTTGGTCTCCGAGGCGGTGCGTGGCGAGGGCGCAACGTTGATAGACGGCGCTGGCGGCTCGGTGATGCGTGGAGTCCACCCGCTCGGAGACCTCGCGCCGCGCGATGTCGTCGCCACCGCAATTGCGCTCCGGCTCCGAGAGGCTCCCGGGGGGATCGGCGACCATGTGTTCCTCGATGCCACGTCGATCGGTCCGGCGATGGTCGATCGCTTCCCGACGATCGTGGCGCGGTGCCGGGCAGCGGGGATCGACCCGGTCACCGAGCCGATCCCGGTCGCCCCCGCAGCGCACTTCGCCTGCGGTGGTGTCCGGGCTCGACTCGACGGCATCACGTCCGTGCCGGGCCTCTTCGCCGTCGGCGAGGTGGCTGCGACCGGAGTGCATGGGGCCAACCGCCTGGCGTCTAACGGTGTGACCGAGGGCTTGGTGGCTGGCCATATGGTCGCTATCGCTCTGACCAAGACCCTCCCCGAGAGCGGGCCTCCAGTGCTCGGGGCGGCGTCGCTGGCAGTCGTCGATGCGAAGGTCCGCACCGACGTCGCGCTTGCCATGAGTCGATGGGTGGGCCCGTTGCGCGACGGAGACGGCCTGACGGCAGCGTCCGCTCACGTGCGTGCGCCGCGTCCGTCGACCTCACTTACCTCCCTTGCCGAGGTCGAGGCAACCAACCTCCTCGCTGTCTCTGAGCTGATCGTGCACGCGGCGCAGCGGCGCGAGGAGAGTCGGGGCAGCCATCGCAGGCTCGACTGCACCGAGCCGCGCGATGAGTGGCGCAAGCGTATCGTTCAGCGTTGGGATGGCTCAGCGGTGACGACTTCGTATGAGCCGGTGGGCGGTGCGGGACTGTGAGGTACCAAAAGCTGAGTCCGGCGACGGTTGGGATGGTCGAGAGTTCCGGCCTAGGGGTGGGTCACGTCGTTTCTCGGGTGACCGCCGCGTTGGACGAGGACCTCGCCTACGGCCCAGATGTGACAACGGTGGCGACGGTTCCGGCCGACCAACGCGTGGTATCCGCTGTGTCCGCCCGCAAGAGCGGAGTCCTCGCCGGGTTGCCGATAGCACTCGTCGCGTTTGACCTGGTGATTGGCGCAGGGCACTGGCGCCGTCTTGAGCACCGGAACGACGGCAGCGTCCTGCATGTTGGTGACGACGCCCTGAAGCTGGAAGCGCCGACCCGTGGTCTGCTGACCGCCGAACGCACTGCTTTGAATTTTCTGGGCCACCTCTCTGGGGTGGCAACGGTCACCGCGGTATGGGCGGCCAGGGTTGCACCGGCCCGCATACGTGACACCCGCAAGACCATCCCTGGACTCAGGGTGCTCGACAAGTACGCGGTTCGGTGCGGTGGCGGCGTCAACCACCGCATGGGACTCGGTGATGCTGCCCTCATCAAGGACAACCACGTTGCGGCCGCCGGCAGCGTGAGGGCCGCCATCGCTGCCGTGCGGGCCCAAGCGCCGTCGGTCCCACTCGAAGTGGAGTGTGACCGCGCCGCTCAGGTCAGTGAGGCCATGGCGGCAGGCGCCGACCTCATCCTCCTCGACAACATGACGATCGACCAGATGCGTGACTGTGTTGCCCTTGGCCAGTCGTCGGGGCGGCCCGTGCAGTTCGAGGCGTCTGGCGGGCTGACGCTCGAGAATGCATCCGCAGTTGCGGGTACCGGAGTCGACTTCGTTGCGGTGGGGGCGTTGACGCACTCAGCTCCGGTACTCGACCTCGGCCTCGACGTGCTGCATGTCGTCGACCCATCAGTAGGGTCGTCAGGTGACTGATGCCACGCTCGCAGCTGCGCCGACCGACTTTCCCGTCGTCGGCGTGGTGGGAGGCGGTCAGCTCGCCCGGATGATGCAGCAGCCAGCCGTTGCGCTGGGTGTGCGGCTACGCCTGTTGGCTGACTCGCCGTCGGACAGTGCGGCCCAGGTGATTCCTGACACGGTGATCGGCGACCACCGCGACCTGGACACCCTGCGCAGGTTTGCCCGTGGGTGCGCCGTCATCACCTTCGACCACGAGCATGTCCCGACCGACCACCTGCATGCACTGGCTGCCGATGGTGTGCCTGTGCGCCCAGGGCCTCAGGCGCTGGTCTTTGCCCAGGACAAGGGTCTGATGCGGGAGCGGCTCGCCCAGATGCAGGCACCCCTTCCCTTGTGGCGTCGGGTGTCCTCAACCGCAGATGTCGGCTCCTTTGCCCAGCTCGCGCCCTTTCCGCTCGTCCTCAAAGCGACTCGTGGCGGCTATGACGGCAAGGGCGTCTGGGTGGTCAACAACGAGCACGAGGCAGCCGAGGTGCTCTCGCACGATCAGGTGCCGGGGTTCATCGCCGAAGAGCTGGTGGCCTACACCCGGGAACTCTCGGCGATGGTGGCCAGGAGTCCGAGCGGTCAGGCCGTGGCCTATCCCATTGTCGAAACCGTGCAGCGTGACGGGATCTGTCATGAGGTCTACGCCCCAGCACCTGGACTAGAGGACGCCCACGCGGTGGCCGCCCAGGAAGCCGCCCTGCGGATTGCCGGTGAGCTCGACGTTGTGGGAGTCATGGCAGTTGAGCTCTTCGACACCCCCGATGGAGTTCTCGTCAACGAACTGGCGATGCGGCCGCACAACTCCGGTCACTGGGGGATCGATGGTGCGGTGACCAGCCAGTTCGAAAACCATCTGCGCGCGGTGCTGGACCTGCCGCTCGGTGACCCGTCTGCTTCGGCGCCGCTGACCGTGATGGTGAACCTGCTGGGCGGGGACCTGAGTGAGCTCTACCCCGCGTACCTGCACTGCATGGCCCGTGATCCGGCCCTGAAGTTCCACATGTACGGCAAGGTCGTCAAGCCGGGCCGCAAGGTAGGGCACGTCACGGCGACCGGAACCGGCCCAAATGAACTCTCCGATCTGCTCGAACGTACTCGGCATGCCGTGGCGTACCTGAGGGGTGACATCGATGAGTAGCAATGACCTGGCAGTGAACCCGGTTGTCAGCGTCGTGATGGGCAGCGATTCTGACTGGACGGTGATGGAGGCCGCCGCCGATGCACTTGATGAGTTTGGCGTCACATACGACGTCGATGTGGTGTCTGCGCACCGAACGCCGTTTGACATGCTGGAGTTCGGTCGTTCCGCGGCCGACCGTGGGTGCAAAGTCATCATCGCCGGGGCTGGAGGTGCAGCGCACCTCCCCGGCATGTTGGCATCGGTCACGCCGCTTCCGGTGATCGGTGTTCCCGTTCCACTCGCCCGGTTGGACGGCATGGACTCGCTGCTGTCGATCGTGCAGATGCCGGCCGGTGTGCCGGTCGCGACCGTCGCCATTGGAAGTGCGCGAAACGCTGGGCTGCTCGCCGTGCGCATCCTCGGGGCTGCTGATCCCGATCTGCGCGCGAAGATGGTGACCTTCCAGGAGCAGTTGGCCAGCGAATCGTCAGGCAAGGGTGTGGCGCTTCGTCGGCGTCGGTCAGGTGACGTCGGGTTCTCCTCCTGATCTGGTCGGCGACGTCAGAGCGTGACGAAGGTCAGAGCGCGACGATGGCCACAGCCAAGACGATCAACGAGCCAAGGATCTCGACGGCCCCGATTCGGGTTGGTCGCCATCCGTGCTGTGGAACAACCACGGCCCGGATGAGAAGGAATCCGAACGGGAGCGCAAGCAGCGGATCAATCCACAAAGCCACGACGAGCCCAACGGAGTGAAACGCGATCGAGGCGGTGCGGTACCTCGGGTTGTCGCGCTCGCGAATCGTCGACTTGACGTGCAGGACCGAACCGGTGAGCGCCATCCAGCTCACGATAAGCAGTGCGACCGCTCCCTCCCCTGAAGTGATAGGGCGGCAGCGATCGCCTCGAACGGCACGAAGGCCAGTGCAGCGATGACGAGCCACGGTTGGAGTAGGGCAAGGCCAGCACCTGAGAGCGCGAACAGGGTGCCGTAGACGATGGCCGGTCTGCGATAGCGAAGACCACGATGCTGAAGTCGGCGGGTCTTCCACCAGCGAAGAGCGAAGTAGCTCGTCAGGTATGCGGTCAGCCAAGCGATCAACAGCAGCAACGATCGCCACGATGGCGTGCCGGACAGTGTGCCGAGCACGAAGGGCACGAGCAGCAATGCCCCGGCCCCGTGCTCTGGTGGCAGGTAGCGCGAGAACTGACTCGACGCCACTACTCAGCGTCCCCATTGTGGCGAGCTGGTCGCAGACCGAGTTCCAGTGCCACGCACCCCCTCGGTGAGCCCCGTTCAGCTCTTCGGGGTTGGTTGAACCGAAGGCTAACGAACGCGTGCTTGGATGAACGCATGAAACCTGTTCCCGCACATGCTGCACGTACGACGCTGACGCAGATCATGACGTCGTTGGACGTCAACTTGCTCGGCACGGTGCACGGAGGCGTCGTGATGCGGATGGTCGACTCGGTGGCCGGTGCAGCTGCTGGGCGGCACAGCAAGGGGCCAGCGGTCACGGTCTCGATGGATGAGATGGTCTTTCTCCGCCCGGTACGGGTGGGTGACTTGATCCACGCCCACGCCCAGGTGAACTGGGCCGGCCGAACCTCGATGGAGGTGGGGGTCCTGGTCACCTCTGAGCGTTGGAACGAGATCGACCCGCCGGTGCACGTAGCCTCGGCGTATCTGGTCTTTGTCGCCGTTGACGATGAAGGGCAACCCCGACCGGTGCCCTCGGTCCTGGCTGAGAGCGATGAGGAGCGCCGGCGGCTGGAAGAGGCGCAGATCCGCAGGCAGCACCGGCTGGCGCGGCGCGACGAGATTGCCCGGCTGCGCGCTGGTGATGGCTAGCCCTGCAGTTCGACGCTAGAGGTCAGCCGCCCCGTTCAGCCGCAAATGTCGTCAGCTGCGGTGTGCGAACCGAGCTCGTTGTCCTGCTTGGCAACGCGAACACCGGCAGGCTTGACGTACTCGGTACCTACGACGATCTGGAAGGTTCCACCGAGTCCGGCGACCTCTTCGACCGTCGCGTCGGGGAAGGCGGCCTGCAGCGTCTTGAGCGAGGTGTCCCATCGCGGGTCGTAGCGAATTATCGTCGTCGCCACGTCGCTGCTGTCGGCGTTGGCTGGCGAAGTGGCAATCGTGTAGCCGGCTTTGTCCAGGTCGGCGCTGGCGGTGGAGGCGAGCCCCTCGACTGTGCTTCCATTCAGCGCTTGAACGTTGATGTCAGATGGCGCCTTGGGAACGGTCGGGCCCTTCTTCTCCTTGACCAGTGGTTGGTCGTTCTTGATGGAGTCGAAGACCACCTGCGCCTGCTTCTCGTCCCAGAGGACCGAGCTGCCCACCGGGGTCGCCAGGTTGACATTGGAGAGCGGCACGGTGAGGAAGCGAATGTCCTGGGGAGTCAGTCCCTGGATCTCGCCGGCGAGCTCGAGCAGAATGTCGCGCGACATTCCTTCGTCGATCTTCACCGAGTCGAGGGCAGCGCCGAGGAAGGCATTGAGCTTGGTCGGGTCGAGCAGCACGCGAGCGCTGGTGGCTTCTTGGAACATCGAACCCAGAAAGCGCTGCTGGCGCTGCATGCGGCCGATGTCGGCCGTGGGGTCGATGTAACGCGCCCGGACGTACGCCAGGCCCATCAGCCCGTCGACGTGCGACTTGCCGGCATCGAGCTTGAGCCCGCTGCGCCAGTCGTCAACGGCCGACGGCACGCAGACATCAACACCGCCGAGCGCATCGACCATATTGACGACACCGGCGAAGCCGACCTCGACGTAGTGGTCGATGCTCAGGCCAGTCTCGTTCTTCACGGTCTCGATGAGCAGGGGTGCCCCCCCGAGTGCGTAGGCGGCGTTGAGCTTGTTCTTGCTCGCCGAGTGCTTCTTGCCCTGGTCATCGGTGTAGTCAGGGATCGTGACGTAAGAGTCGCGCGGAAGACTGACGACCGTTGCGCTCTTTCGGTCTCCAGCAATGTGCAGCAGCATCATGGTGTCCGACCGCTGACCGGCGGAGCTGTTCGCCGCTGTGCCGGTGCCAAGTTGGCGCGCCTCCTGCAAGGAGAGGCCTTCGCGACTGTCCGAGCCGACGATCAAGATGGTGAGTGGGCCACTGGTCTCACCGCTCAGCCCCGACAGCCCGAGAATGCGACTGATCTTTCCGTCGTAATAGGTGGCCATCACCCAGCCGCCGGTGCTGGTCACCAGCACCACGGCGGCCAGCGCGGTTGTGAGCCAGGTCACCCAGCGGCGGGTGCCAGACCTCGCGGCGCTCGCCGCGGTGGGGCGTGGCGAGAGCTCCGGGGGAAGAACGGCGCTCATCGGTGGCAGATCTCCAGGGGCGGGGGTAGGCACGCACGTGACGGGTATGGGACGCGGGAGCCGTACTTGCGGTTCCCGCGCTCAAGGCTCTTCGAGGGTAGGGGAGGGACCGGCCATCACCTGGATCGGCGCGCCGATGCGCAGGGCTGGCCCCGATGGCGCGGGGTGACATGCGGGTCTCGGCACCGATGCGCGATAGTGTGTCGAACATCCCATGACTGCGTCCTCTCCCGCGTCGGCAGATTCGACCCAGCCGGCAGAAAACTCAGCCACGCCGGCTCACCGTCCGTCCGCCATGGCGCGGGCGCGCGCGATCTGGGTCAACCGTCGGATCTTGCACATTCTCATCATCCGTGACCTCAAGGTTCGCTACAGCGACTCAGTGCTCGGCTTCGCCTGGACGCTGCTCGACCCGCTGCTGCTGACCCTCGTCTACTGGTTCGTCTTCGGAGTCATCGTGGCTCGCGGAAGCATCGATGAGCAGCCGTACATCCTGTGGCTGCTCACCGGCATCTTGCCCTTCCAGTGGACGGCGCACGTGCTCGGTGATTCTGGTCGGCTGCTCGGCAACGACGCCAAGCTGGTGACGTCATCGAGCCTGCCCCGCGAGATCTGGGTGCTGCGGTCGGTCGCGTCGCGGTTCATCGAGTTTCTCTTCACGCTGCCGATCACTGTCGTCTTCGTGCTGTTCTTCATGGTCTTCACCGATCAGAAGGTTTCGGTCACTTGGTGGGTGTTCGTCCTCCCGCTGGCGTTCGCTGTGCAGTTTCTCTTCAACGTCGGACTGGGGCTGACTCTGTCGCCGCTCTGCATGCTCTATCCCGATGTGCACCGGATTGTGCGGATCTTCACGACGCTCTACCGCTACTTGTCACCGGTGATCTACGGCCTCGGCACCCTTGCGGGGGTGTTTGCGGACAGAGGTTGGCCGGACTGGCTGCAATGGGTCTACGCGTTGAACCCGCTGGTCGGTATCTTGAACACGTACCATGCTGTTCTGTTTCCCCGCAACACTGACGACGTCGTGGCCCTGTTGAGTTTGTCAGCGGTGCTGTCTGCGCTCTGTTTTGTCGTCGGATGGCGGCTCTTTCGTCGGCTTGAGCCACGTGTCCTGAAGGAGCTCTGATGGACACTCCGTCGATGGACACCTCTTCGCCCGGTGACGCTCCCGCTCCCGATCAGCCGACCCGAGTCGATGTTGTCGATGCACCGATCGCGATCGAGTCGCACGAGCTCGGCATCAAGTTCCGGCGTAACCGCATCCGCAACCGTCGGCTCTCCGATCTCCGGCGCCCCGATCGGGGACGCGCGAAGAGCGAGTTCTGGGCACTGAGAAACGTCTCGTTCCAGATCGCCCAGGGTGAGTCGGTTGGCATCCTCGGTGCGAACGGGCAGGGCAAGAGCACCTTGCTCAAGCTTGTTGCCGGCACGTTGATTCCTGATGAGGGCTGGGTGCGCTTGGTCGGCGGGGTCGCGCCACTTGTCAACATCTCCGGTGGGTTCAAGGCAGACCTCACGGTCCGCGACAACCTGCACATCGTCGGCGGACTGCACGGCATGCTGCGCGACGAGGTCGAGGAACGATTTGACGACATCATCGACTTTGCCGAGGTCGGTGACTTCGTCGACACCCCCTTCCGGCACCTCTCCAGCGGGATGCGAACTCGGGTGGCCTTCTCGCTGATCACCTCGCTCAACGAGCCAACAGTGATCATCGACGAGACCCTGTCGGTCGGTGACCAGTCCTTCAAGCGTAAGGCCTACGAGCGGCTCGACACCATGCTGGCGGGTGGAAAGACGCTCTTCTTGGTCTCGCACAGCGAACGTCAGCTGCAACGCTTGTGCACCCGTGGGATCTACCTGCGCAAGGGCAGGGTTCAGGCCGACGGTGACATTGGTGAAGTGCTGCAGCAGTACAACTCCGACCGGGAGATGGAGGGGCACCCGGGATGGAGGGGTGAGCGCAAGAAAGCGCGGCGCGAGCGCAGGCAGCGTCGCAGAGCGGCTGAGCGTCGCGCAGCCGGTGGGCTTGCCCCAGTCTCAGATGTCGACCTCGACGACGACGACGAGGGGGACGACCTCACAGGCAAGCCCGGGACGCCTGAGGCGATCGGGGGACCTGAGGCCCGACCGTGACGGTCGTGCTGGTCGCCCCCGGTGGCGGAGACCTGGCGCAGGAATGGCTCAAGCGCCTCGAAGGCCGGGGCCACGACGTCCACCTCGTTGCTCCGTCGAACACCATGGTGCAGGCGATGCACCATGTGACGACCCGAGGCGACACGGCCGACGTGATGAGAGCCATCGCCGATGCCATGGCAGGTGTGCCGGCACCGGTTCTGCTTCTTGACGCCGACTCGCTCGGCGGGGTGGTGACCGTCGAAGAGGTCGAGGCTGCAGTTGGCACCGTCGTTCTGGCCGCCGAGAGATGGCCGACCGCTGCACCAGGGGAGCAAAGCTCGGCAGCTCCTCTTCGAGTCGTTGCTGATGTGGTGGTCACCGCTGGGCCGGGGGTACACCAGATCGGCGAGCCGACCCACGCCGGCCTTGGCCTCTTGCGTGTTGACGCCGCCGATGCAGACACTGACCTGCTCGACGTCGATGCGGAGCGACGGCTTCGCATCAACGCCGCTGCCGGTTCGCCCCAAGGTGTGGTCGATCGGGTGCTAGGGCGCTGGGTCGCCGAGAGTGCCGCGGTGGTCGCCTGGCGGGCCGGCGTCGGGCGCCAACGCGGTGACGGCAGTCAGCGTGGCCGCGGCACTGCTGTCCGGGCTGCTGACGGCGACCGGAACCCGAACGGGCGCCGCGGTCGCTGCGCTCTTCCTGCTGCTCTCGGTGCTGCTCGAGCGGGTCGATGGCATGTTGGCAAGGGCTCGGCGCACTGTGACGGCGTTCGGCGCTCGGCTGGACGTCACCAGCGATCGGCTCCGTGAGGGGGCCCTAGTGATCGGAGTGGCCATCGGGGCAGCTCAGTTCGGAACTCCGCGGTGGGGGTTGGCCACGGCTGTCCTGGCCGCCCTGACCCGGGCCCACCTGGCTGCAGCGGCGAGTCGGACCGCTCGTGGGTCGGGGGAAATCCCGTGCCGATCCGGCTGCCCCTGGACCGGCTCGACGAGCCCGTCTTGGCGGCGCTGCCTCCACCTCCCGGACGGCCCGTACCCCCGTGGTTGCCGTTCAGCGTGTCGCGCGGCGACGGAGCCGTGCTGACCGTCGTCGGGCTGCTGGTCCTGCCGTTTGCCCAGCTGCTGGCGGTTCTGGCCGTCTTTGCTGGCGCCAGTGCAGTGGCCGGTCTCGTCTTCGTCGGCGCACTGCGTCCGCCGCCAGCTGCCCAAAGAGAGTTCCTCGACCAGCCCGACCCCGGCCCGATGGCCTAACTTGTGGGTCGGCAGGACCCGCAGCTTTCACTTGTACGGCGCACCCTGGCAACGCGGGCCGCTGCCTGGGTGCCGCCCTTCACCTTGGTGGTCAAATCAGCGGTGGTACTTGTCGCGGCGGCCGTCGCCCAACCGGATGCTTTGCCCATCACCCTGGCGTGGATCGGTGCCGTTGGGCTGGGTGCCTTCGGGCGGGCGCTGGTGGTCAATGTGCTCGCCGTTCTGTATGCCGCCGAGAGTTCTGGTCGGTTCGCCGAGCGCGAGGTGAAGCGTTTCTCAGCCAGGGATGTTGCAGATGTTGTCGCTGGCCTGCCGGATGCTTTCGTCGCGCGGCTTCTTGACGACCACCGGGGTGACACCTGGCCAGTCCTGACCGACGACGACTTCGATGGTGGTGCCGATGCCGAGTTGCTTGACCCGGGTGGCGCCCGGAAGTGACGCAGCGACGGTGCGCGCCGCCTCTTCACCAGCAACGTCATAGCGGACAACGGTCGAGAGGTAGTCGGTGCTGCCGGCGTCTCCGATGCCGATGACGTTGTACCCCTGCTTGCTCAGCCTGGCTGCGGCCGTTGTGGCGATGCCGTCCTCACCCGTCCCGTTGAGCACCAGGACTGACATCGCATCGGGAGCAACCGTGAGTGGCTTACCGTCGATGACCGTCGGCTCCGGCGGTTTAGGTGGCCAGGTTTGGTCGGCGGCGATCGCAGCCCACAGGGGGTCGGTCTTGTCGGTGTTCCAGACAACGGTGTTGGGGTCGGCCGGGTTGACCAGCCACGGGGTGGTCACGAACGAGATGTCCTTGGGAGGAATCCCACGGACCTCTTGGGCCAGCTGACGCAGCTTGTTGAGGTTGGCGAGCTCAGGGTCGGTCGTCAGAGACTTGGTGGCCGCGTCGAGGAAGCGGACGAGTTTGACCGGGTTGAGCAAGGTGCCAGAGCTGCGGGCCTTGGTGATCAGCGACGAGATAAAGGCCTGCTGACGGCCGATCCGGTCGATGTCGCTGCCGGTGCCGATCGCTCGGACCCGGACGTAGGCCAGTGCCTGGTCACCGGTCACTGTGCTGGTCCCCGCCTGCAGATTGAGGCCGCTCTTCGGTTCGTTGACTGCGTAGGGCAGACAGACGTCGACCCCACCGAGCGCATCGACGATGTCGTTGAATCCGGAGAAGTCGACGATGACGAAGTGGTCGATGAAGACACCGGTGTTCTGTTCCACGGTCTTGATGGTGCAACCCGGTCCGCCGATCGAGAAAGCGGAGTTGAAACGGTCGGTGTACGGGGACGACATCCCAGTTGATGTCTTGCACGATGGCACGTCGATGATCGTGTCGCGGGGGATGCTGACCACCAAGGCGCTCTGGCGGTCTGCCGGCAGGTGAACCAGCAACGTGGTGTCCGACCGAGCGCCAGTGATTTCAGCTGCAGGGCCGTAGCCCGTTCCCTGGCCGGCTCGGGTGTCCGATCCCATCACCAAGATGTTCATCGGTTGAGTGTCTTGACCTTCGGCCGCCGGAGCCTTGGACGGGCGATCGGTCCCGACGACATCGGGGTTGAAGGCGTCGACAACGCCGATGTTTCCCTCGAGTCGTTGATAGAGGTAGAAGCCGGTGGCTGCGCCAGCGACTAGGAGCAAGGTGACCACGATGGCCAGCCACTTCAGCGTCCGGCGCAGCCTGGGATGACCAGATGGAGCGTCGGTCGGCTCGTCGGTGGCTGCGTCACCGGTGGGGGCGCTGTGCGTCATCGGGTCCTTCACTGGAAGTGGTCGGTGAGCAGAATACGGACCGATCAGCTCAGGAGCCGAATCGCCTCGGGCAGAACTACCCCATTCGGCAGCGTGCTCGAGACAGCCGTCACCTGTTCGGTCACCCACCGTGGGACGCACCGATCGGGGTCGGGGTTCCGTACCCAGAGCACGCTGGCCCCCACGGCCAGAGGTGCTAGCCAGTCGTCGATCAGGGACGGGAGGCCCCGCAGGTCGCCGAGGGCCGCAACGCGGTCGCTCGGCTCGAGCCGCTGCGCCGCTGCGCGGGCCTCGGCCAGCGTCCCGAGGGGCCCCGGTGGGCCTGCGGGGCTGCTGACCTGGTCGGGCATCGCCCGGACCTCGAGCGTGTAGTCGCGCACGAAGGTGGGGAGGCCTCTCGTGAACGGCGCGGCCAACGGCGCGAGGGAGACGGCGAAGACCTCCTCGGCCTGCGGAGGGTCGTCGACGAGGTCGGGGCCGATCACGGCAACGTCGACGGGGCTGCCAGCGGAAGCGGCGGCGGGGTAGGAGTTGACCTCAGCGCCGACGGCATCGGCGGCAAGCACCCACACAGCGGTGGTCCAATGCCGCGGCAGGTGGAGCGACACAAGCGAGCCCGGCCCCACCCCGCACTCCAGAGTGAGCAGGTTGACCGTCTTGGCCACCCAGTTCGCCAGCGTGGTGGTGGAAAGCTCGATCCGCTCGCCAGTGGCATCGTCGTAGAAGGTGAGCCGCGGTCCTGATGGATCGTCAGACAACGCGCGGCGTAGATGGTCTGAGGTTGAGGTCACCGGAGTTAGGGTAGGGACTCGTCTCCAGCCGGGCGCAACCCCGGCCGATGGCACCAGGGAAGCAGCACTTCCCATCGGACCACCGACTTCCCCCCGGAGAGGCTCCTCGTGCGTTTCCCCCGTCCGGCCCCGGCCGGCGCTCTGTTCGCGGTTGTTCTCGTCGTCCCCGCGGCTGTTGTGGCGCCCACGTTCACCGTCCCCAAGGCCGCACCGCATGCGGTGTCCGCGCAGGTGCAGCAGGTTCGCCTTGCTGGCGTTGATGCGGCAGCGCTGCGCTCAGCCCCGATCCCCGATGAGCTGGCCTCGTCCTGGCGAGAGCTGAGCGGCCGTTCGGCGGCTGGGGCTGCTCGTGCAGCTGAGCGACCCCCGGTTGTGGTCACCGAACCACTCGACACCGATAGCTACCGGATGATGGGGGTCACCTGGAAGGGCGCAGCGCCGAGCGAGGATGGCGCGGTCGTGGTGACCGCTCGTACTCGTACTGATGGGCGATGGACCGACTGGTTCGAGTTGCACACCATGGTCGATGGTGGAACCGAAGTTTCGCCCAACGGCCGCTTCGCAACGGTGCCTTACTGGGCCGGAGACTCCGATGGCGTCCAGATACGGGTTGACGCGGTCGGGGCTGACGTACCACGAGACGTGCGCGCCGACCTGATCGAGCCCGGAACCTCCGACGCCGATGCCGCGATCACCGAACCGTGGAGCGGGTCGACAGCCTCTGCGTCGACGGACAAGCCACCGATCGTCACGCGCGCCCAGTGGGGCGCTGATGAGTCACTGCGCGACAAGCGCCTGGAAAACAGCCAGACGATCGACGTCGCCTTCGTGCACCACACCGCCGGTAGTAACAGCTACACCCGCAGTGAGAGCCCGGCGGTGGTGCGTGGCCTCTACAGCTACTACGTCAACACACTGAAGTACGCAGACATGGGCTACAACTTCCTCGTCGACAAGTACGGGACAATCTACGAAGGGCGCGCAGGCAGCATCACCAAGCCGGTGCGGGGAGCGGCGACCGGCGGTTTCAACACCGACTCGATGACGGTTGTCGCCATAGGCAACTTCGAGAAGGCCTCGGCGTCGGACGCGATGATCAGGGGCATCGCCAAAGTCCTCGCCTACCGACTGTCTCGCTACCACCGAGACCCGTATGGAACCAAGGCGCTGACCGCAGAGGTTGGGTCGTCGCGCTACTCCGAGGGTGAAAAGGCGCGCTTCAAAGTGATCTCTGGACATCGAGATGCCGGGTACACCGCGTGTCCTGGCCAGCACCTGTACGACCGGCTACCGGCGATTCGCAAGCTGACCGCTGGGTACATGGGCGCGGGCTTGGTCGAGCCGACGATGACCACAGCGAACGTCCCGATGGGTGGGGACGTCGACGTCGCGGTGCACTCCAGGGTCCTCCAGCAGCAGAACTGGGCGTTGACGGTGCGTGAGTTCTGCACCGGTGACGTCGTTCGTCGGATGAGTGGAACCGCTTCTCGGAGCACCGCGATCGAGACGGCGTGGCGCGGACGGGACGACAACGGCAACTTCGCGCCGCCAGGGCGCTACCGCGTCACCCTGACGAGTACCGGGAACGGAACGACCGCTTGGCCATTTGCGCGCTCGGTCCTGGTGGGCGTTGGGGGCCGCTCGACGGCACCGACCACTACCTCGCTCGGTGCGACGCCTGCGGGCGCCTACGTTCCGCAACGGCCGCGCACCCTGGTCTCCAGCACCTCCGGTACTGGGATCAAGGACCGGCTCATCCTGGGCGCTGACCGACGCCTCGATGTCAAGGTGCTGGGCAGGGCGGGCGTCCCGACCAGCGGAGTCTCAGCGGTGGCGATCTCGGTCGAGGCTTCCTGCGTGAGCGCGGGAACGCGGATTTCGGTGAGCCCGGACACCGTGACCGGCACCGGTGCCCGCGTTCTCTCCTTAGGCGCCAACGCGACTGCCCAGGGTTTCGCGATCGTTCGCGTCGGCCCTGGTGGTGGCATCCGATTCCACAACCTGAGCGGCGCCGTCGCCCTCAAGGCGTCGGTGGTCGGATACGTGAGCACCAACGGTGCCGGTGGTTCGCTGACTCCGTTGCGACGAACAACCCTCGGCGGCGCCAGCCCGTTGGCGGTCAGCAGCTCGGCGGTCAGCGTTGATGTTGCGGGCCGTTCCGGAGTGCCGGCGGATGCTCGTGCAGTGGTCCTCGCGATCCGACGGACGGGTGACTCCTCGGTAGGTGCGGTGTGGGCGTGGCCCAACGGCGGTGAGCAGGCTGCGGCCGCAACTTGGCGGCGGCCGCGAGGGAGCGGGAGCGTCGCCCAAGTGATTGTTCCGTTGGGCGACAATGGGGGAATCCGGGTGGCCGCAGACCGTTCCGGCCCGATCTCGTTGGACGTTGCAGGGTACGTCGCCGCCGGTGACTCGAGCGATGTTCACCCGGTGGTGCCGCGGACACTCATCGGTAATGGTGTGCGCCTCAACAAGGGTGACGCGTCGACCGTGAGCGTTCGCGGTCGTGCCGGCGTCCCGTCCGACGCCACGGCCGTGGTGGTGCAGCTCACTGGTTCGTCGAGCAGGGCCCCTGGCCGGTTGATGCTCTGGCCGCGCGGGGCGAGCGAGCCGAGGTCTGCTGACCTCATCGTGCCGGCAAGGGGAGCCAGGGACACGCTGGCGGTGATGCGGCTCGGTAAGGGGGGCGATCTACGCGTGCGGTCGCGTGATTCCACGCTCCGCGCCAACCTGAGCGTGGTCGGCTGGATTCGGTAAAGTCCCAGGTCAACGAGGGTTGGCTCAGGTTTTTTCGACCTCCTGCCGAGACATCCCTGTGTGACGGCTGTTACGGGTGTGACGCGCGAGACTGATCGTTTTGCGGCTTCGCTGAGCCATCGGAGTTCGTTCGGTGCGGTGGCTGTCGGTACCGCCCTCGTCGCGGCCCTGGTTGCTGGGGCACTAGCCCTGGTGGCGACGCCAGCTCGCGCCGCCAGCGCCGTAGAGACCTATGCGGTGCCAGCCAGCAGAACCTTCCAACTCTCCGGGCTCGGCTACGGCCATGGCATCGGGATGTCGCAGTTTGGTGCTGAGGGGATGGGCCGCCTCGGCAAGAGCTACCGCGAAATCGTCAAGTTCTACTATCCGGGAACCAGCCTGGCCAAAGTCGGCGCGGGACGACAGATCACCGTTGGGCTCTCTGGCGTCGTTCATGGCACCCCCCAGGGCGCCGGCGTCGTGGTCCCGGCACGCAAGGGGCTGTCGCTCACTTACAAGGGGGCGTCTGTTGCGCTTCCCGGTCGAGTCGGTGGCAAGCCGGTCGACAACTTCCGCGTCGTCGAGGGGAGTGGGGGGTTAGCGGTTTGGGCTGCGTCGTCTGCTAAGTCGGCCAAGGTCAAAGGCGGCATGAGCGGATCGGTGAGGTGGCGAACGAACGCGGTTGTCGACAAGAGCCGCGTCGTCGTCCAGTCATCGAGTGGCAACCCACGCGTGTACCGCGGCTTCCTCGAGGTGGCGGCCGGCTCGTCGTCGGTGCTGGCGATCAACCACGTGCTGCTCGAGCAGTACCTACGCTCGGTGGTCTCCTCAGAGGTCCCCAGCTCATGGACCGATGCTGCGCTAAAGGCGCAGGCGGTGGCGGCACGTAGCTACGCCATGCTGGCTCAAGCGAACGCGCGCGCTGCTCATCGGGCCTACGACATCTGTGACACCACGTACTGCCAGGTCTACTCACCCATCTCGGCCGAGAGCGGGCCGGAGGTTGATGCAGTGCGTGCTACGGCACGCGAGTACCTCCGCGACGCCGGTCAGCCGGTCTTTGCGATGTTCAGCTCGGCCAACGGCGGGTACTCAGTATCTGGCGGTCGGCCGTACCTGGTTGCCAAGCCGGACCCGTACGACGGTGTCGTGACCGGCTCGTCCAACTGGGGCCACAGGTGGACGCCCGCGGTCAGTGCCTCGAAGCTGCAGAATTCCTGGCCCCAGATCGGCACCCTGCAAAAGCTTAAGGTGCTGGGCCGCGACGGAAACGGGCAGTGGGGCGGACGCGTTCTGTCGGTCGGTCTGGTGGGAAGCAAGAGCACCATCAGTGTCTCGGCCGACAGCTTCCGGTGGGCCGCTGGTCTCAAGAGCACCTGGTGGACCGTCACCAACGCCGACGGCAGCGTGGCAGCGCCGGCCAAGAACGTCAGGGTCGACCGGGGCGATCGCTCGGCCGTGGTCCGTTGGGGCGCCGCTGACTCAGACCGACGGGTCAAGGGATATCGGATCACAGTGTCTTCGGTGCAGAAGACCTACCGGGTGGACGCCGGAGACCGCCGAGTTCATGTCTCGGGTCTGACCAACGGCAAGCAGTACCGCGCTCGGGTTGCCCCGGTCTACAGGTCCGGCCCTGGTCCAGCCACAGCAACCCCGGCCTTCTCGCCCACCTCCTCGTACTCGTACTTCCAGGTTCTGGCTGTCGCTCGGCTCGTCGAGCGCCGTGAGACGGTGGCGGCCCAACGCGGTGGAACCGTCGCTGTCGACGTCGTGGGTGGTGGGCGCGTCCCGGTATCAGGAACTCGCGCGGTCGCGCTGCGGGTTACCGCGAGCAGTGCCAGCAACGCCGGACGCGTTCGGGTCTGGCCGTGCGGCGCCAGCGACCGCGATCAGGTCGTCGTCACCTATCAGGCTGACGGGTCTAACGCCGGGCTCGCCACAGTTCCCGTGCCTGCGACTGGTCGCATCTGCGTCGGCGCGAACACAAACCTCGCTGGGCTCGACGTCGACCTGCTGGGCTACTACACATCATCGGGGGTTGGTACGAAGTCTCTGCGATCGGTGGCTGCTCGGCGCCTCGTCAACAGCTCAACGGGGTTCGGTTGGTCGAGCGGACGCCTGGAGTCGGGCTCACCACGCACTGTTCAGATCGCCGGCCGCGAAGGAGTTCCAGCCGGTGCCCGCACAGTGCTGGTCAATGTCGGGCTGGTCCACCCCTCCGACACGGCGACTTTGAGCGTCGCGCCATCTGGCACTCCGGTGTCGCTCGGGGCCGCTGTCCGAGCACCTGCTGCGTCGTGGCGAACCGCCACGACGGTGGCCAAGCTTGACGCTGATGGTCGGCTACCGCTGCGGCTCACCAAGGGCAAGGGGCATGTCCAGGTTGATGTTCTCGGCTGGTTCCGGCCGCAGCAAGGCGACCGGTCGGGCCGCTTCCGCAGCATGAGGGGATTCACTGTTTTGGGTTCTGGCTCGTCGGGCGATCTCTCAGCTGGTGTGGCGCGGTCGGTACGCGTCCGAGGTGCCGACACCGGCGTTCCGGGTGCCGCGTCCACTGTGGTGGTACAGGCGCTGGCGCGCGGCGATGCGAGTGGCGGCTACCTCACCGTGCTCCCCGCCGGTTCGACCCAGGACGCCCGGCCTTTGCTCGTGTTCGACAAGAGGGGCACCCAGCGAACGTTGATGGTGGTTCCGGTCGGCGACGACGGCAAGATCACCGTGACGTCGAAGGGTGCAGACTCGTCGGTGTCCTTCCAGGTGGTCGGCTGGTACTCCTGAACCGAGGGTCGTCTGGTGCGGCTCTAGGCTGGACTCCATGCGCGAAGCGGTTCTGCTCGTTGGTGGTCAGGGCACGCGTCTGCGTCCCCTGACCTTGACCACGCCAAAACCGTTGCTGCCGGTGGCCGGCCTCCCGTTCCTGACCCACCAGCTCGCCGCTTTGCGCCAGGCTGGCGTCGATCATGTTGTGCTCGCGACCTCTTACCGCGCGGAGATCTTCCAGGAGACGTTCGGAGACGGATCTCCGGTCGGCCTGCGGATCACCTATCTGCACGAGGACGTCCCACTCGGTACCGGTGGCGCGATTCGCAACGCTGCTGGTGGACTGCGCTCGGGCCCCAATGATCCGGTGGTGATCCTCAATGGTGACGTGCTCTCCGGGCACGACCTCGCGGGCCAGGTCGACTTCCACGTCACCGTCGGTGCCGACGTCACACTTCACCTCGTTGAAGTCGCGGACGCCCGCGCGTACGGGTGTGTGCCGACCGACGACGAGGGTCGGGTCAGCAAGTTCGTCGAAAAGATGGACAACCCGGTGAGCTCGTGGATCAACGCCGGTGCCTATGTGTTTCGCCGCTCGGTGATCGACGCGATCCCGGAGGGTCAGGTGGTGTCGGTCGAACGCGACACGTTCCCCAGTCTGCTGGAGTCTGGTCGCGACGTGCGGGCCTGGAAGGAAACCGCCTACTGGTGCGACGTCGGAACACCGGAGGCGCTCGTCCGCTGTTCAGCCGACGTTGTCCTCGGCGTTGCGCCGTCGGCGGCGCTCATGGTGCCGCACGGGCAGGCGTGGTTCGGTGACGCTGACCGTCCTCCCGCTGATGTCCAGGTGTTCGGCGGATCGTCGATCGGGGCCGGCGTCCACATTGGCCCGGGCGCGGTGATCGAAGCGTCGATCGTGATGGCTGGCGCGGTGATTGGGGCCGGTGCAACCGTGACGCGGAGCGCCATCGGATCCGAGGCGGTTGTCGGAGATGGAGCCGTCGTCGTCGACTCGGTCCTCGGCGACCACGCGCAGGTGGCTGCAGGTGCGAGCCCTGCACCGGGAACACGTGTGGAGGCGAACGCCTAGGTGGTGGCGGTGCTGAGTGTCCGCGGTTGAGCGCACCTGGAAGCCTGGCTACCCGGTCGACCTCGTCGCTATCCTCGGTCCGCTGAGCCGCGGGCCGAGGTACCGGACCTTCCGGTTCGAACGGGTGGGGAGCACCTCCGTGCCTGTTGTTTGGTGGGCAACGTCGACGCCGCACGGGCCCGGAACTCTGCGACTGGTGGGTCAACCTGGCGGCGGTTCCGTGCACGCGACGTCCTGGGGGCCGGGTGCGCCGTGGTTGGCGGACGGCGTCCCGACGCTTCTCGGCGCAACCGATGTACCGGAGGACTTCACCCCCGTGCATCCCGTTGTCGCTGAAGCGTTCCGACGAGTGCCCGGCTGGCGGATGCTGCGCACCAGACGTCCCTTCGACGCCTGCGTGGCTGCCGTGATCGAGCAGAAGGTGACCGGTCATGAGGCGATGCGAGCCTGGCAGTCGCTCGTCGGGAAGTTCGGTGAGCCCGCACCTGGCCCCGTGCCGGATGGAATGGCGATACCACCTTCGGCCAAGGAGTGGCGGGGGATCTCCGACGCTGACTTCCACCGCGCAGGAGTTACGCCCCACCGCATCCGTACCTTGCGTGTGGTCGCGTCGGCAGCCGCGGCGATCGAGCGAACGGGCGAACTCTCAGGTGTCGAGGCTGACAGGGTGCTGCGAGCTCTGCCGGGAGTCGGTGTTTGGACGTCGGCGGAGGTACGACAGCGCGCACACGGTGACGCCGATGCGGTGTCGTTCGGCGACTACCACGTCGCCAAGGACATCTGCTGGCGGCTGATCGGCGAACGCGGCGATGACGCGCGCATGGCTGAGCTGCTCAAGCCGTATGCCGGGCATCGGTACCGGGTGCAGCGGCTATTAGAGCTGGCGGGTGCAGGTGCGCCCCGCCGGGGCCCGCGGATGGCTGTGCCGCAGCACCGCGGCTGGTGAGCGTCCGTCGTAGAGCAGTGCTTGTGCGTCGAAATCGTCTGAGCGGCCTTACGTACGCTGTGCCACAAAGACGTACTCCAGCCCAGGACGGTCCGGTGCCTCACGGACCTCCAGAGTGTTGAACCCGTTCGATGCGAGGTCCTCTTCGATCGTCGCCCTGCCGCGGAACCGGAGTGTGGAGTCTGAGGTCACGACGAGCCCGTCTGATGCGAATGTGTAGGTGTAACGGAACGACACGTAGGGGAGGGCCACCTCGGTGATCTCAAAGCGCCGCTCAACTTCCCCGGCGCCGGGGACGTCCTGAACGGTCGCTTCGGGTTCGACAGCCCACTCCTCCCACGCGTGGCGATCCGGCCGGCGGGTCTCGAAAATCAGCTGGCCTCCATGACGTAGTGCAGTCCGAACGCCTCGGAGCGTCGCGCCCCAGTCGCCGTCGTCCAGGAAGACTTGAGCGACGTTCCCCGTCATCAGCGCCGCATCCGCTCCGAGCGGTCCCAGCGTGGTGGCATCACCGTGGATCCACGTGACGGAGTGGGCGCCCGGTTTACCCTTGGCAACGCCCAGGGACGCCTCCGCCGGATCAACGGCGGTGACGCGGCGGCCGGACGTTCCCAACAACAGCGCAAGGCACCCGGTTCCGCAGCCAATGTCCAGTACATGGCGAGCGCCGAGGCCGTCGGCTATGCGGGCATAGGCGTTCAGATCAAGGCGTTCTCCGTCGAACGCATCGTAGATCGGCGCAAGCCGAGGATGGGCGAAGATCGCATCAGGCACAGCCGGACAGTAGCCGCCCGCATCTCGGGCAAGCGCTCGGACCTAGGGGCCGCTCGCGGCTACGTCGTCTCGCCACGGAAGGGTGCTGAGCCACGCGCTAGCTAGTAGCACGAAGCAGAAGCCGACCCCGACGAGAGCGACCTCATCTGTGTAGGTGACGGGGGTGGTGTCTCCTGTGAAGGCGCGCAGGATCGCATCAGCGGAGGGCCACCGCGAGGTCTCGGCCAACGGGTGTCGATCCCGGAACAGTGGCAGTCGTCATGTTCTGAATGTTCCTTCGGGCGACTGGCCTTGTCTCGAGAAGCATGAGACTCATTCGGTGGTGAGTGGGTCGGGTGGGGGGAGGGGGCTGTGGTGGGTGGTGAGCCGTTGGGGGTGGGTGAAGGTGATGGTGTTGTTGGCTCCGTCGGGGCTGGTGGTGATGGTCCAGTGGCCGTCGTGGACGGCGCGGT
>JAJAYZ010000009.1 GCA_027118455.1 Actinomycetes bacterium | reverse complement strand
CCGGGGGGGCCCCCCCCTGCATAATCCCCCAAACCACACCAAACCCCCCCGCGGGCGGGGGCCCCGCCGGGCCGGCCCCGGGGGGGCGGGGGGCCCCCCCCCGAGGCTCTGCAGCGTCAGCCGCGGTAGCCCATGTCGTAGTCCTCGAGCGGCACAGCTTCGCCAGGGGTTGCACCGAAGCCGTAGGCGTAGTCGTCATAACCAACCATCGAGTACATCGCCGCCTTGGCCTCTTCGGTGGGCTCGACCCGCACGTTGCTGTAGCGGGCGAGGCCCGTTCCAGCTGGGATGAGCTTTCCGATGATGACGTTCTCCTTCAGACCGAGCAGCGAGTCGGACTTGGCGTGGATCGCCGCGTCGGTGAGCACTCGCGTTGTCTCCTGGAAGGAGGCGGCTGACAACCATGACTCGGTAGCGAGCGACGCCTTGGTGATCCCCATGAGCTCTGGACGCCCCGACGCAGGTGCGCCGGCCTCAGAGACGATCCGACGGTTGTCGGTCTCAAAGCGGGCGCGCTCGACGAGCTCACCAGGCAGCATGTTGGAGTCGCCGGACTCGATGATCGTGACCCGACGCAGCATCTGACGGACGATGACCTCGATGTGCTTGTCGTGAATCTGCACACCCTGGCTGCGATAGACCTCCTGAACCTGCGCCGTGAGGTACTCCTGCACCCGGCGCGGGCCAAGAATCCTCAGCACGGTCTTGGGGTCGACCGCACCGACGATGAGCTGCTGGCCCACCTCGACGTGATCGCCTTCACCGATCAGCAGGCGCGAACGCTTGCTGACCTTGTAGGGGAACTCCTCGGTGCCGTCGTCGGGGACCAGCACGATCTTGCGCTCGCGCTCGGAGTCCTCAATCCGGATCCGGCCGGTCGCCTCAGCGATCGGTGCGTTGCCCTTCGGGGTGCGGGCCTCGAAGAGCTCGACCACACGCGGCAGACCGTGGGTGATGTCTTCACCAGCCACACCACCGGTGTGAAAGGTACGCATCGTCAACTGAGTGCCAGGCTCACCGATCGACTGGGCGGCGATGATGCCGACAGCCTCACCGACGTCAACGAGCTTGCCCGTGGCCAGCGAACGGCCGTAGCAGAAGGCACAGATGCCCTTCTTGCTCTCGCAGGTGAGAACCGAGCGAACCTTCACCTCGTGAACGCCAGCCTCGACAAGTGCGTCGATCAGCACGTCACCGAGCAGTGTGGTCGCCTTGGCGTCCTTCTGCCCTGAGACGTCCTCAGCCAGCGCACGCGAGTAGATGCTGTTCTCGACGGACTCAACCTTCAGCCACGTGCCGTCAGCTGCCTGCGTGGCGATCGGAAGCACGAGACCGCGGTCAGTTCCGCAGTCTTCCTCGCGCACGATGACGTCCTGTGAGACGTCGACCAGACGCCGGGTGAGGTATCCGGAGTCAGCGGTTCGGAGCGCGGTGTCGGCCAGACCCTTACGGGCACCGTGCGTCGAGATGAAGTACTCGAGCACCGACAAGCCCTCACGGAAGTTGGACTTGATCGGCCGCGGGATGATCTCACCCTTGGGGTTGGCCACCAGACCACGCATACCGGCGATCTGCCGGACCTGCATCATGTTTCCGCGAGCACCGGAGTTCACCATCATCCAGATCGGGTTAGCCTCCGAAGCGACGAAGTTGATCTCCATCTGCTCGGAGACCTTATTCGTAGCCTGGGTCCAGATCTCGATGAGCTCCTGACGGCGCTCGTCGTTGGTGATCAGACCCTTCTCGTACTGGCTCTGAACCTTCTCGGCCTTTGTCTCGTACGTCTCCATGATCGTGGACTTGTTCGGCGGGGTGACAACGTCGTCGATGGAGATCGTGACGCCGGACCGCGTTGCCCAGTGGAAACCGGTGGCTTTGAGGGCGTCGAGAGTGGCGGCAACGGTGACCCGTGGGTAACGCTCAGCCAGATCGTTGACGATCGCCGAGAGTCGCTTCTTGTCAACGCGCGCGTCGACGTACGGGTAGTCAACCGGAAGCGCCTCGTTGAAGAGTGCCCGGCCGAGCGTCGTCTGGACGGTCAGTGGCTCACCCTCGGTCCAGCCCTCCGGCGCTTTGACCTCTCCGGACAGCACGACATCGCGGAGCCGAAGCTTGATCGGCGCCTGGATGTCGAGCAGGCCGCGGTCGAAAGCCATGACGCCTTCAGAGATCGACGAGAACGCCTCGCCAGCTCCGCCGCCCTTGGGCCTTTCGGTGGTGAGGAAGTAGATACCCAGCACCATGTCCTGCGTCGGCGAAGCGATCGGACGACCGTCTGCCGGCGACAGAATGTTGTTGCTCGACAGCATGAGGATCCGGGACTCAGCCTGTGCCTCTGCCGACAGCGGAAGGTGAACAGCCATCTGGTCACCGTCGAAGTCGGCGTTGAAGGCGGTGCAGACCAGCGGGTGAATCTGGATGGCCTTGCCCTCGACCAGCTGCGGCTCAAAAGCCTGGATACCGAGTCGGTGAAGCGTCGGGGCGCGGTTCAGCAGAACCGGGTGCTCGGCGATGACCTCTTCGAGGACATCCCACACCACGGGACGCTGGCGCTCGACCATGCGCTTGGCGCTTTTGATGTTCTGCGCGTGCGACAAGTCGACCAGACGCTTCATGACGAACGGTTTGAAGAGCTCAAGCGCCATCTGCTTGGGCAGACCGCACTGGTGCAGCTTCAGCTGCGGGCCGACGACGATGACCGAACGGCCTGAGTAGTCGACGCGCTTGCCGAGCAGGTTTTGACGGAAACGCCCTTGCTTGCCCTTGAGCATGTCCGACAGCGACTTCAACGCACGGTTGCCCGGTCCGGTGACGGGGCGTCCACGACGTCCGTTGTCGAACAGAGCGTCAACGGCCTCCTGGAGCATGCGCTTCTCGTTGTTCACGATGATCTCGGGGGCACCGAGGTCGAGAAGCCGCTTCAACCGGTTGTTCCGGTTGATCACGCGGCGGTAAAGGTCGTTGAGGTCGGACGTGGCGAACCGCCCGCCGTCGAGCTGCACCATGGGGCGCAGGTCCGGTGGGATGACCGGCACAGCGTCGAGCACCATTCCCATGGGGCTGTTGCGGGTTGACAAGAACGCTGAGACAACCCGGAGGCGCTTGAGCGCGCGGGTCTTCTTCTGACCCTTGCCGGTTGCGATAATCTCGCGCAGACGCGCGGCCTCAGCCTCGAGGTCGAAGGACTCAAGGCGAGCCTTGATCGCCGCAGCGCCCATGCCACCCTTGAAGTAGATGCCGAAGCGGTCCCGCATCTCGCGGTAGAGCATTTCATCGCCTTCGAGGTCTTGGACCTTCAGACCCTTGAAGCGGTCCCAGACGGCCGTGACGCGATCGATCTGGGCGTCAGCGCGTTTGCGGATCTGGTTCATCTCGCGCTCGGCTGACTCGCGAACCTTGCGGCGCTGGTCGGCCTTGGCGCCCTCAGCCTCAAGAGCAGCCAGATCGGTCTCAAGCTTCTTCTGCCGCGCCTCGACGTCGGCGTCCCGCTTCTTCTCGAGCTTCTCGCGCTCGAGGCCGATCTTGGTCTCCAGCGACGGCAGGTCGCGGTGACGGGAGTCCTCATCGACCCAGGTGATCATGTATGCCGCGAAGTAGATGACCTTCTCGAGGTCCTTCGGGGCAAGGTCGAGCAGATATCCCAACCGGCTCGGCACACCCTTGAAGTACCAGATGTGCGTGACGGGGGCAGCCAGCTCGATGTGGCCCATCCGCTCACGACGCACCTTGGCGCGAGTGACCTCGACACCACAGCGCTCACAGATGATGCCCTTGAAGCGCACCCGCTTGTACTTTCCGCAATAGCACTCCCAGTCGCGAGTCGGTCCGAAGATCTTCTCGCAGAAGAGGCCGTCCTTCTCCGGCTTGAGGGTGCGGTAGTTGATGGTCTCCGGCTTCTTGACCTCACCGTGCGACCACTGACGGATGTCGTCAGCAGTGGCAAGACCGATTCGCAGTTCGTCGAAGTAGTTGACGTCGAGCACGTTTTACCAGTCCTTCTTGGATCTAGTCGTCGTCAGGGCTGCCTGTGAGTGGCCGGAGCAAAGTGCGTGCTCCGGCGCAACCTCAGACCTCTTCGACACTGCTCGGCTCACGCCGGGACAGGTCGATACCGAGCTCTTCCGCGGCGCGGAAGACCTCATCATCGGTGTCGCGCATCTCGATCGACATGCCGTCGCTGGACAGCACCTCGACGTTGAGGCACAGCGACTGCATCTCCTTGATCAGCACCTTGAAGGACTCGGGGATGCCGGGCTCCGGGATGTTCTCGCCCTTGACGATGGCCTCGTAAACCTTCACACGACCGAGAACGTCGTCGGACTTGATGGTGAGCACCTCTTGGAGGGCGTAGGCGGCGCCATAAGCCTCGAGCGCCCACACCTCCATCTCGCCGAATCGCTGGCCACCGAACTGTGCCTTACCGCCGAGCGGCTGCTGGGTGATCATCGAGTACGGCCCGGTGCTGCGAGCGTGGATCTTGTCGTCCACCAAGTGGAGCAGCTTCAGGATGTAGATGTAGCCGACCGAGACAGCCTGCGGTAGCAGCTCGCCAGTGCGGCCGTCGAACAACGTGGCCTTACCCGACGAACCGATCAGCTGAACGCCGTCACGGTTGGGATGGGTCGAGCCGAGCAGCCCGATGATTTCTTCCTCGCGGGCGCCGTCGAAGACCGGGGTGGCAACCTTGGTTCCCGGCTCAGCAGATTGCGCCTCTTCGGACAGACGCGCTGCCCAGGGAGGCGATCCCTTGATCGACCATCCAGTCTTGGCTACCCAGCCCAGGTGCGTCTCGAGAACCTGGCCGACATTCATACGACCGGGAACACCGAGTGGGTTGAGCACGATGTCGACGGGGGTGCCGTCCTCGAGGAAGGGCATGTCCTCTTCAGGCAAGATCTTGGAGATGACGCCCTTGTTACCGTGACGGCCGGCGAGCTTGTCACCCTCGGTGATCTTGCGCTTCTGTGCGACGTAGACGCGCACCAGCTCGTTGACGCCGGGGGGCAGCTCGTCGCCGTTCTCACGCTCGAAGACGCGAACGCCGATGATGATGCCGGACTCACCGTGCGGAACCTTCAGCGAAGTGTCCCGCACCTCCCGGGCCTTCTCACCGAAGATGGCGCGCAGTAAGCGCTCCTCTGGCGTCAGCTCGGTCTCGCCCTTCGGGGTGACCTTGCCGACGAGGATGTCACCGGGCCGAACCTCAGCACCGATGCGGATGATCCCGCGCTCGTCGAGGTCTGCCAGGACCTCTTCGGAGACGTTCGGGATGTCGCGAGTAATCTCTTCGGGCCCCAGTTTGGTGTCGCGGGCGTCGACCTCGTGCTCCTCGATGTGAATCGAGGAGAGGACGTCGTCCTTGACCAGACGCTCGGTGAGTATTATCGCGTGCTCTTAGTGGTGGACCTCCCACTACATCAACGCGACCAGAAGGTTCTTGCCGAGTCCAAGCTCGCCCTTCTGGGTGCTCGGACCGTCGGCGATGACCTGCCCGGCGACAACGCGCACGCCCTCGTCGACCAGTGGCTTCTGGTTGTAAGAGGTGCCCTGGTTGGAGCGGGTGAACTTCGCGATGCGGTACGTGCGGTGGACGCCGTCGTCCTGCTGGATCGTGATGTGGTCGGCAGCGACCTCTTCGACGACGCCGGGCGCTTCAGCGGTGACCACGTCACCGGCGTCAACGGCGGCGCGGAACTCCATGCCGGTGCCGACCAGGGGCGACTCCGGACGCAGCAGCGGAACAGCCTGTCGCTGCATGTTCGAACCCATCAGCGCACGGTTGGCGTCGTCGTGCTCGAGGAACGGGATAAGCGCAGTCGCAACGGACCAGATCTGCCGAGGCGAGACGACCATGAAGTCGACTTCGGTCCCGTGGACGTAGTCGACCTCGCCAGCCTTAGTGCGGACAAGGACGCGCTCCTCGGTAAACCGGTTGTCGGCACCGAGGACCGCGTTCGCCTGGGCGATGACGTGGAGGTCTTCCTCATCAGCGGTCAGGTAGTCGATTTGGTCGGTGACCTTGCCCTTGGTGACTCTGCGGTACGGCGTCTCGATGAAGCCGAAGGGGTTGACCCGACCGTAGGTCGACAGCGACCCAATCAGACCGATGTTCGGACCTTCTGGCGTCTCGATCGGACACATGCGGCCGTAGTGCGAGGGGTGGACGTCGCGAACTTCGAAGCCGGCGCGCTCACGGGAGAGGCCACCGGGACCAAGTGCCGACAGGCGCCGCTTGTGCGTCAAGCCGGCGAGCGGGTTGGTCTGGTCCATGAACTGCGACAGTTGGCTGGTGCCGAAGAACTCCTTAATGGAGGCGACGACCGGCCGGATGTTGATCAGAGTCTGCGGCGTGATCGCCTCGACGTCCTGGGTCGTCATGCGCTCGCGAACGACGCGCTCCATGCGAGCCAGACCCGTGCGAACCTGGTTCTGGATGAGCTCGCCAACCGTGCGGAGGCGACGGTTGCCGAAGTGGTCGATGTCGTCAGTCTCGACGCGGATGGTCCCCTTGGTGCTGGGCGCCTCGGTCTCTCCAGCGTGCAGGGCGACGATGTACTTGATCGCAGCGACGATGTCGTCGACGGTCAGGACGGTGTCGGAGAGCGGGCGCTCAAGGCCGAGCTTCTTGTTGACCTTGTAGCGGCCGACCTTCGCCAGGTCATAGCGCTTGCCGTTGAAGTAGAGGTTGTCGAGCAGCGTCTGCGCAGCCTCACGAGTGGGGGGCTCGCCTGGACGCAGTTTGCGGTAGATGTCGAGCAGGGCTTCGTCCTGCGTCGTTGTGTTGTCCTTGTCGAGCGTCAGGTTGATCGACTCGTAGGCGCCGAGCTCTTCGCGGATCTTGGCGTCGTCCCAACCAAGAGCCTTCAGCAGGACGGTCACGTTCTGCTTGCGCTTACGGTCGACGCGGACCGAGACGATGTCTTTCTTGTCGATCTCGAACTCGAGCCACGCACCACGCGAAGGGATGATCTTGGCGGTGTAGATGTCCTTGTCGGACGTCTTGTCGACCGAACGCTCGAAGTAGACACCGGGGGATCGCACGAGCTGCGAAACGACGACGCGCTCAGTGCCGTTGATGACGAACGTTCCCTTGTTGGTCATGAGGGGGAAGTCGCCCATAAAGACCGTCTGGGACTTGATCTCACCGGTCTCGTTGTTCATGAACTCGGCGGTGACGAACAACGGAGCCGAGTAGGTGAAGTCGCGGTCCTTGCACTCGTCGACGGAGTTCTTCGGCGGCTCGAATCGGTGGTCGCGAAAACTCAGCGACATCGTGCCCTGAAAGTCCTCGATCGGGCTGATCTCCTCGAAGATCTCCTCAAGACCGGACTTGTCTGGAATCGGTTTGCTGGAAGCCGCAGCCTCCTCGACCCTCGCTCGCCAGACGTCGTTCCCGAGCAGCCAGTCGAAGCTCTTGACCTGGAGGTCGAGCAGGTCCGGGACAGGCAATGTCTCGGCAATCTTGGCGAAACTCAACCGCGGCGCCACCGGCACTCGGGTGATGTCAGAACTATTGGCGTTACGCGAGGGGGCCAAGAGGCGTCCTTCCGGGCTCGACTTGCCGCGCGCAGCCGGTCGGACCCCCGCTCCGCGGGTCCAGCAGGGCCGATCCGGACGCCTTGCGTGCGGGCAGACACCGCGTTGGTATCCGGGAACCGGACTGCAGGCACGGGGCACACACGCTCGGGGCGAACGAAGGGGACAAACTGAGATGAGGGGTCAGGGCAGCGCAAAGCGACAGCGTAGCGGCATGCGGCCGCGGCTGTCCAGTCGCGCCTCCTTCAGCCAGACCCTTGCGGGCCGACCTGGGTCGGACGCCCCGAACTGCCGATCCCCCGATGAGGGGCCAGGCAGCCCGGGTACGCAACGAACACTGGCAACGACTATGGGGCCAGAACCCAGGCGCGTCAAGCACATCCGCTCGGTTGTGACCTGTTTGCCGATAGGCGCCACCGACCGCCGGTAGTTGCTGTGGAGGCGGGTTGACCGCCTCAGGAAACGCCGAACGGCCCGCCCGGGTGGGGCAGGCCGTTCGGCTGGTGCTGCGAAAACTACTTCAGGGTCACCGTGGCGCCGGCGCCCTCAAGGGCCTCCTTGGCCTTGTCGGCCACGTCCTTGGCTACCTTCTCCAGGACCGGCTTCGGCGTGCTCTCCACAAGGTCCTTGGCCTCCTTCAGGCCGAGGTTCGTGAGCGCACGTACCTCCTTGATGACCTGGATCTTCTTCTCACCAACAGCCTCGAGGACGACGTCAAACTCGTCCTGCTCAGCTGCAGCTTCGCCTCCTCCAGCACCGCCGGCCGCGGGTGCGGCGGCGACGGCAACGGGGGCAGCAGCGGTGACGTCGAAGGTGTCTTCGAACTGCTTTACGAACTCGCTCAACTCGATCAGCGTCATCTCCTTGAACGCGTCGAGGAGTTCATCGGTGCTCATCTTCGCCATGATCGGCGTCCTTCCATGTCGTCGGCCCGGGGGGGGCCAGGGTTGGTTCCTACCGGGCGGTCAGCCCTCGGGGGTTGTCTCCTCGGCCTCAGCGGCAGGGGCTGGCGCCTCTTCCTCCGGGGCCTCGTCGACCGGTGCCTCGACCTCAGCGGCTGGAGCGGCGTCCGCTTCCGCGGGAGCCTCCTCGACTGCTGGAGCCGGAGCTGCGGCGGGAGCCGGGGTACCGGCACCGCCTGCGAGGACCGACGGGTCCTGCTGTGCTTTCTCTTGCAGTGCGCCCAGGACGCGCGCTGTCTGAGACAGCGGAGCGGCAAAGAGCGCGGCAGCGCCAGACAGCGACGCCTTCATGGCACCGGCGAGCTTGGTGAAGAGGACCTCGCGCGACTCAAGCGATGCCAGTTTGTCGATCTCGGCCGGCGTGAGCGACTTACCGTCGAGCACACCGCCCTTGATCAGTAACTGAGGGTTGGCCTTGGCGAAGTCGCGCAGCCCCTTTGCCGTCTCCACCGGGTCACCGGTGATGAAGGCGATGGCGGATGGGCCGACGAGCATGTCGCTCAGCCCCTCGACCCCGGCGTCCTTGGCCGCGATCTTGGTCAGCGTGTTCTTCACAACGGCGTAGGTGGCGTTCCCACCGAGAGCGGTGCGCAGCTCTTTGAGCTGCTTCACGGTCAAGCCGCGGTACTCGGTGAGCACGGCGCCGGAGGAGTCACGGAAATGGTCCGCAATCTCTGCGACGGCAGCTGCTTTGTCAGCCCGCGCCATGGATCTCCTTACGTGGTCGGATCGCCGGATCCGAGCCCTGCAACGACGAGCGCCCCGGCGCAGGCGCACGGGGCGTGACCGGACGCGCGTGGCGTCTGGGCAGGGCTCTCGTTCACCTGGGCGGGCCGCCCGCATCTGCGGGCCTTCGACCTGGGGGACGAGCCCTCAGGCAACCTGCGGTCTTTGGTGGGATGAGCGTACGGGGTCGGTCGTCCGCTGGTCAAAACGGGGCCAGTTGGGCAACTGGTCGGCCCCATCGACGAAGGTCCTGCTGGCGATCGCCAGCACGACCTTCGCCAAGGTAAGGGTCAGGCGTTGTCGTCGGCGGTGACGTTGCGCGTCCGGTTCGGGTCGACCAGGATTCCAGGGCCCATCGTGGTCGAGAGTGCAATCTTGCTGATGTAGCGGCCCTTGGCGCTCGAGGGCTTGAGGCGAAGGATCTCTTCGAGGACGGCGGCGTAGTTCTCCACCAGTTGCTCCTCGCTGAATGACGTCTTGCCGATCACCAGGTGCAGGTTGGAGTGCCGGTCGACGCGGAACTCGATCTTGCCGCCCTTGATGTCCTCGACGGCCTTGGCGACGTCCATCGTCACCGTTCCGGTCTTTGGGTTCGGCATCAGCCCGCGCGGACCGAGCACCTTGCCCAGGCGGCCGACCTTGCCCATGAGGTCAGGAGTCGCGACGGCGGCGTCGAAGTCGGTCCAGCCGCCCGACACCTTCTCGATCAGGTCATCGGAACCGACCTCGTCGGCGCCAGCTGCGCGTGCCTGCTCGGCCTTCTCACCGGCGGCGAAGACGATGACGCGCGCCGTCCTGCCGGTGCCGTGCGGGAGGTTGACCGTTCCGCGGATCATCTGGTCAGCCTTGCGCGGGTCAACGCCCAGGCGCATGGCGACCTCAACGGTGGCCGGGTTCTTCATCGGCGAGGTGTCCTTCGCCAGGCGCACAGCGTCCAGAGGTGCGTACAACTTGTCGGCCTCGATCTTGGCTGCTGCTGCTTCGTAGCCCTTGCTTCGCTTCATGTCTGACTCCATTCTGGGCCGCTGTTGAGCGGCACCGTCAGCTGTGGTGTCTGGGCCGGGGGGCGCCCTCCCACACTTCTGTTGGGTGTCGTGCCTACTGCTTCGTGTCTACTGCTTCGTGCGGTACTGCGTACTACTCGGCGACGGTGACGCCCATCGACCGTGCGGTACCGGCGATGATCTTTTCGGCGGCGTCGAGGTCGTTGGCGTTGAGGTCGGCCATCTTCTGCTCGGCAATCGAGCGAACCTGCTCGCGGGTCAGCGATCCGACTTTGTCCTTGTGCGGAACGCCGGATCCCTTGTCGAGGCCAGCGGCCTTGAGGATGAGCTTGGAGGCAGGAGGAGTCTTCGTGATGAAGGTGAAGGAGCGGTCCTCATAGACCGTGATCTCCACCGGAATCACATTGCCTCGCTGCGACTCGGTCGCGACGTTGTATGCCTTGCAGAACTCCATGATGTTGACGCCGTGCTGGCCGAGGGCAGGACCCACCGGCGGCGCGGGATTGGCCTGACCGGCCTCAATCTGAAGCTTGATGAGGCCGGAGACCTTCTTCTTCTTGGGGGGCATTGCGTGGGTCCTTCTCTTCGGTAAGTGCGGGCAGTCTGGGAGGGGGTTAGAGCTTCTCAACCTGGTCGAAAGAAAGTTCGACAGGCGTCTCGCGTCCAAAGATCGACACAAGCACCTTCAGTTTCTGGGCGTCCGGGTTGATCTCGTTGATCGATGCGGGGAGCGTGGCGAAGGCACCATCGATGACAGTGACGGATTCACCGACCTCGAAGTCGACGATCGTCGCCTCAATCTTTGCAGGCCCACCGCCGGCCGACGCCTTGCCTGGCACCGCCTCGGGCTCGACATAAAGGATCGAGATGACCTCTTCTGAGGTGAGCGGCGTCGGCTGGTGTGCGTGACCGACGAAGCCAGTGACCCCTGGGGTGTGACGAACTGTTGACCACGACTCGTCGGTGAGGTCCATCCGAACGAGGACGTAGCCGGGGAACTTATTGCGCTTGACCTGCTTGCGCTGCCCCTGCTTGATCTCGATGACTTCTTCTTGCGGCACCTGGACGTCGTGGATGAAGTCTTCCATCGACAGCGAAGTACGACGGTTCTCGAGGTTGTGCTTCACCCGGTTCTCGTACCCGGCGTACGAGTGCACCACATACCACTCGCCGGGAAGGCTGTTCAGGTGCTCGCGGAACTCGTCACGGGGGTCAACCTCAGGCTCGGACTCTTCGACATCACCCTCAACAGGCTCGCCGTCAGCGACTGACTCATCAGCGGTTGCGCCGTCTGGCGTCACGTCGACGGCAGCATCGTCGGTGATGTCGACGGCTGCGCCGGTTTCAAGCTCGGACACGGTACGAAACTCCTGACGATCAGTTCTTCGGTCAGCCGAAAATGGCTCTGACAACCTTGGCAACGCCGATGTCGAACACCAGGACGATCGCGGCAAACGAGGCGACGAACACCACCACGACAATCGTGTAGGTGATCAACTCGTTGCGCGTCGGCCATACGACCTTGCGCATCTCCGCAACAACCTGGCGGTAGAAGAGCAGGATCCTGGCGATCAGGCTCTTCTTCTGCGCCGACTGGCCGTGCTCGGGCGTGGCGGTCGAGCCGCGTGACTCCGCCACCAGCCTCACCTGACCTCGATCACGCCCGCCAGAGCGGACTTGCGTTGACCTGACGACGGATGTCGCCACGTGCAGGGCAGGAGGGACTCGAACCCCCAACCACCGGTTTTGGAGACCGGGACTCTGCCAATTGAGCTACTGCCCTCCAGGTGGCGAAGGCGTCCGGGCCGGCAACGCCTGGGCGCTGTGAGAGTCCTCACAGGAGTCCGGGCATGGCAAGACCATGGCAAATGCCACCGGCGGTGAGTGTACGGGGTCGAGCTGGGCGGCGTCGAACCGCGGGTGTAGCCGCATCCTCGGATGCGTGGAACACCCTGGCAGTGGCGAGCATGCCAGTGGGACAATGGGCCCATGACTGCGCCCTCCTCGCCCTCTGCGCCCTCTTCCCCCAGACCCACCCAGCGCCTCTCCGCCCGGGTGGCCAGCATCGCGGAGTCGGCCACCCTTGCCGTCGACTCCAAGGCCAAGGCGCTGAAGGCAGCAGGGCGTCCGGTGATCGGCTTCGGCGCAGGAGAACCGGACTTTCCCACTCCCGACTACATCGTCGAGGCGGCAGCGGCAGCAGCGCGCGACCCGCGTTGGCACCGATACACCCCTGCTGCTGGCCTTCCGTCGCTGCGTGAGGCCATTGCCATCAAGACTCTGCGCGACTCCGGCCTCAAGGTCGAGCCTTCCCAGGTGCTGGTGACCAACGGTGGCAAGCACGCCATCTTCAGCGCGATCGCTTCACTGGTCGACCCCGGCGACGAGGTCATCATCCAGGCGCCTTACTGGGTGACCTACCCAGAGGCGATCGCCATCTTCGGTGGCGTACCCGTTCCGGTCGTCACCGACGAAAGCTCCGGCTACCGGGCAACGGTCGAGCAGCTCGAGGCGGCTCGTACCTCACGTACCAAGATGCTGATCTTCTGCTCGCCCTCGAACCCGACGGGCGCGGTGTACTCCGCCGAGCAGATCGCCGCCATCGGGCATTGGGCCGTCGAACATGGCATCTGGGTGATGACCGACGAGATCTACGAACACCTGGTCTACGGCGACGTCACCTTTTCGTCAATGCCGACCCTGGTGCCTGAGATCGCCGACCGTTGCGTGATCGTCAACGGCGTGGCCAAGACCTTCGCCATGACTGGATGGCGCGTCGGATGGGCCATCGGCCCCAAGGACATCATCAAGGGTGCCACCAACCTGCAGTCCCACTCCACCGGCAACGTCAGCAACGTCGCCCAGGTAGCCGCGCTTGCCGCAGTGTCTGGCCCATTGGACGCCGTCGCTGAGATGCGCGTCGCCTTCGACCGGCGTCGCCGCACCATCGTCTCGATGCTCAACGACATCCCCGGCGTCACCTGTCCCGAGCCAGAGGGCGCCTTCTACGCGTACCCGTCGGTGAAAGGCGTTCTCGGCAAGAGCATCACTGGCACGACCATCGACTCATCGCTCACGCTGGCCGATGTCGCTCTGGACGTTGCCGAGGTCGCGGTCGTGCCAGGTGAAGCCTTCGGGACGCCGGGCTACCTGCGGCTGTCGTACGCGCTCGGCGATGACGACATCGTCGAAGGCGTCACCCGCTTCGGAAAGCTCATCGCCGACGCCCAGTAGTCAGCGCTCCCCTTTGGAAGACGAAACGAACGCCTGGTCGTCGGCAACGTCTTCCAAAGAACGCGGTCTGTCATCACGAAGATGAGTGCCGTTCGAAGAAGGTCCGCAGGACCTCGGCAACGCGATCAGGCGCACGACGCGGCGCAAAGCCAGCAATCCGCATGACCCGCTTATCGTCCCAGGCAACGAGGTAGTTGTCCCTCATCATGCCCTCCCACCACTGAAAGAGGCCGTTGAGCAGGCGATGCCGTCGAGTCCCTCGGTGTCGGCACTTTGCGCGCGATGAGGCCCTGGTGAAGCCTCCTAGGCTCTGACTGGTCCTCTCGCGCTGTGAACGGACATAGCCTGTCTCCCATCCACGTTCCTCAGGCAGTGTGGGCAGCAGCAGTGGCCACCATGGTTGCCTGCTCAGGGTTGACGGCGTGCAGCTCGTCCGATGACCAGCCATTTTCGTCAGTCGAGTCCGTCGCGCCAACGGGCTTGGGGAGTCAGGTTGCGCCTACACAGGCAGTGTCGAAAACGTCGCTGCCAATTCGGTGGCGCGTTACGGGCGTTTCAAGGAACTGGCGAACGATCGACATCACCTTTGACGGGTCCATGTGCAGCCCCCGGCACGCATCGGTTCGGCAGACAAGAAAACCAGGGACCGGCCTTGCCACCTGGATCACGACCATCACCGTCCGGCAGACGTTGACCGATCCGGAGTGCATAGGTGGAATGGCTCCGCGCACCACCAGAACCATTCATGCCGCGCACTCCATGATTGGTTGCTTCGCCAAACTCGTTGATGGGTCAACCGGTGAGCCCCCGCACTTCAGACGCAGCCTGCGGAGCCACCTGGTGTGGAGTTGCCCCATGGTCAAAGCACCCTGAACTGCGCGTATGTGAGTTGACGGCGCGGCGCGTACCACGCGCGCACTTCCAGATGCTGCTGACCGTCGATTTCAACTGCTAGGCGCACTTCTTTAATCTCCGCGTCGAGGTAGCGCCAGCGACTCGTAGCGTCGGGCCTCCGACGCTGCGTGAGCTCGCCTGGGGGCAAAGAGAAGTTGGCGCCGCTGGGGATACGGCGCGCCCTGGCAGCGGCCCCGCGTCGCGCGCCTACGCCTTTGGAAGACCGCATTGCTGCCCCGCGATGACGGTTTGGTCT
Source organism: Actinomycetes bacterium (assembly GCA_027118455.1). Lineage (GTDB taxonomy): Bacteria > Actinomycetota > Actinomycetes > JAHEKZ01 > JAHEKZ01 > JAHEKZ01. The sequence continues at coordinate 1,832 of JAJAYZ010000009.1, read as the reverse complement.
TCCACGGACCGGAAAGTGCTTGCTGGCGCTCGATACCCCCACGCGTCCGCGCAGGATGCGGCCCCGGCCGGAGGCTCCCCCACGGAGCCGGCCGGGGCTGCCGCACGTTGCCCGGGGTGCCAGTCAAAGCCCCCACAACGGCGACCCTGGGCCTGCTGAACCCGACATCGAGGTCAGGCCCGGCAGGCGCGACGCGCTAGATGAAGAGCAGTTGCGCGCCGTCAGTCATCTCGATGAAGTCGGAGGCGTTGATGATGGCCTCGACTCCGTCATACAGGTCCTCTTCGACGAGCTTGTTCATGTCGGCTGACATACGGCAGGCCCACAGGTGGCCACCGGAGGCAACGATCTGGTCGAGGAACTCCGGAACCTCGGGGACGCCGAGTGCGGCGATCTGGTCCTTGATCATCTTGGTCGCCATCGGCTGCATTCCGGGAAGTGGCGCCAACGCCTGAGGGATACGAATATCCCCGACCGGCATGTGCATCGCTGTGTTGCCGACCGGGCTGAACTTCAGATCGTGCATCCGAGACTTGGTGATCATGTCGAAGCCCCAGAAGGTGAAGAACAGGTGCGTCTCGATGCCCTCACCGAGGGCAGCGTTGGCGAGGACCAAGGCCGGGTAGGCCATGTCGAGGTTGCCCTTGCTGCAGATGAAGGCGATCTTGCGATCGGTCTCGTCGCCATCGAAGTTGGGGATGAGGGGGGCTTGGGTTGCGGTTGTCATGACTGACTCTCCTTCGCTGGTTGCCGCGCTCACACGCAGCCCTGGGGCTTGGGGACACCAGCGATGTAGGACATCTTCTTGGCTGGCTTCTTCGGGAAGAGCTGGAACATCTTTTTGATGTCGACACCGCCCACCGAGGACATCCGACGGATGGTGGGAGTCTCGCCCTGCGCCTTGTAGTCCGCGCGGGCGAACTTGATGGCGGCCCAGTGCTCGTCGCTGAGGTCGACGCTGATGTTGGCGGCGAGGACCTTTGCGAGGTCCTCGTCCCACTCGGCGAACTCGGTCAGGAAACCTTCGTCGTCGACGTGGATCTCACGGCCATTGATCGTGGTGGCTGGCATGGTCCTACCCCTCTGTGTCGGTCTTCGGCGCCGGCTGTTCGGCTCCGATGGTGCGGAGCATGGTCATCACGCGACCAAGGCCCCGGCGGGTCTGTGGGTCTCGCATCTGCTTGAGCAGAGCGAAAGTGGAGGGCGCTTCGGCGAACTCGCCGTCAACGTCCTGAGCAGTCAGCGCCGTGCGCTGCAGCAAGGTCATCACCTCGGGCTGCGTCATCTCCTTGACCGTGTTGAGAATCAGCACGACGTTGTCGCCAAGCGCGTCGATGTCGTCTTCAGTGAACGAGGTCACGACCTTGTCGACAATGTCGGCACCGCCCTTCGCAAAGGCGAAGTAGCCCTTGTCCTCGAGCCCTCGGAGGGCGGACGTCAGGCTGGCCATTGCTGGCGTGGCAAGGGGGACGATCTCCTCACCGAGCGCGCTTACCGACTCCAACTGACGGAGCAGAGCCTCCATCGTCGGGACGGCTCGGGCCACGGTGCGCCCCAACTGCACGGCGTCTTCGACGGTGACGTCATCACTGAGCGACTCGAGCTCGCGACTCACCATGTCGAACGCGCCGCTGACGACCGGCCCGGAGTCGGAGACGAGGTCGGCCCAACGTTCTCTTTGCAGACGCTGCTGACGCATCTCTTCGGGGGGGGGGGGGCGCCCCCGGCGGGGGGGGGGGGGGGGGGGGGGGGGGGGGGGGGGGGGGGGGGGGGGGGGGGGGGGGGGGGGGGGGGGGGGGGGGGGGGGGGGGGGGGGGGGGGGGGGGGGGGGG
>JAJAYZ010000008.1 GCA_027118455.1 Actinomycetes bacterium | reverse complement strand
TTGCGTTAGCCGATCATGCCGGTGCGTCGGTGGTGGTCAAGTGAAGCAACGCGAGCGTGTTGTGACCCCAGAACCATCGGCGTTCGCCGGGTACCGATTCCCGCCCGAGGTGATCCTGGATGCCGGGCTGCCATGTCTGGCACATGATGGTGCGCATGCTTGTCGCGCAGTGACTGTGCAGACCTCGGGAGTGGACGCCTGCCACACGGCATCGAGGTTTGCTGAAGCAACACGGTCTCGGGGGCACGGTGAGGCTTTAGGTCTTGCGTGCATGCGCTAGGGCGAGCATGCTGCGATCTCAAGAGATCCGATTCGAGAACTTATGACATCACAACGGAGGCATGATGGCTGTAGTGCTGGTTCATCAGGGACCGACAGTAACTCAGGCAAGCTATGAGGAGACGATCCGCAAGCTTACTGGCGGAAAAGATCGGATGGACTCGCCCTCCGATTGGCCAGTCGAGGGCTTGCTTGTGCACACCGCGGGCGAGAGTGACAGCGGGTTCAGAGTCGTTGATGTGTGGGAGTCTGAGGAGGCTTGCCGTCGTTTCGGGGAGCAACTGGGGCCTGTTCTGCAACAAGTCGGAATCACCGACCCTCCTCAGATCTACCAGGCGCACACATTCGTTTCCGCCTGAGTACGAGGCAAGAGAGATAGAGGCTGACCTCGCGCACTAGCAGCTCCGCCGCCCTGCCTGCGCGCTCCATGCTCACTTACGGCGGGCATGCCCTCCGGGCGAACACCGGGTTAGCCAACGTGCGATACGCGCAGATCTTCCGCCGATGGACTGGCGACTTGGTCTACTCGCGTCGTGTCCTTCAGGGTCTGCAGGGAATATTCCGGCGTTTGATCTGGACCATTCCGCTGGGTGGGGACCCCATGGCAGGGCCAGTTCTCAACGGACCACAACGGTGCGTGAGTACCGTGACCACAATCCCTCGAATCCGAGGTATCTCATGGCCGGACCAAGAGTCGTCATGTATGGCGTGGGTGCGATGGGAAGCATCATCGCCTGAATGTTGCAGGACAAGGGCGCGGTCCTCGTCGGGGGTGTCTGCCGCAGCGAGGAGAAGGATGGCAAGGACCTCGGCGAGCTGGCCGGGATCGGCGCCATCGGCGCCCACGTCACGCGGGATGCGGCATCGCTCCTGGACACCACAAACCCCGATGTCGTTGTGATGACGATCGCCAGCTACATGACCGACGTCAAGGAGCCGATTCTTCTGTGCCTTCGTCGTGGCATCAACGTCATTTCAGTAGCAGAGGAACTCGCCTATTCGTGGCACACGAGCCCCGTCGACACTGCCGAGATTGACGAGTGTGCAAGGCCAATGGGGTTTCGTTCCTCTCTAGCGGCCATCAGGACGCCTACTGGATCTCGCTCGTTTCCACACTCCTGGGTATGGTGCACCGGGCGGAACGTGTAGAAGGCAAGGCCACGTGGAACGTCGATGATTTCGGACCAAACTGGCCTGCGACAAACAGGTTGGCAAGACGGTCGAGGAGTTCGACGCCTGGATTCGCACAGCGGACCGTCCTCCGAGTTTCGGCCGCAACAGCCTGCACGCGTTGGCCGCGTGCATGGGGCTCGTTGTCGCGACGTCGCGCACGGAGCCTGACCCGGAGGTGACTAAGGCGGACCTACATTGCGCGGCACTCGACACCAACGTCCTGGCGGGACGCGTCATGGGGTTCACAGACACGGACATCGTCGAGACGACGAACGGCATTGGCTTGACGCTCAAGATGACTGGGAAGGTGTACGGCCCTGGCGAGTCCGATTCCAACGAGTGGACAGTGGTGGGAGAACCCAGTCTCAATCTGGTGAACACCGAGTTGCCGACGCATCTCACCACATGCGCCACGTTGGTCAACCGGCTCCCGGACGTCATAGCAGCGCTCCCGGGGTACCTCACCCCCCACATGTTGTTGCGGCTGACCTATCGCCCATAGCCGCTGTCTGCCTACCTCCCGGAGTGACTCCAGCCAACAGGCGTGACCCACTGGTTTACCCAACCGAGAGGACCAGCATGGATCCGCGAACAGCCTTTTCTCCTTACAGCCAGGCGTGGGACGGCTCTATCGGGGCCGAGGAACGCGCGCAGCTCCTAGCCCAAGCCTGGGCTGATGAGGGGGTGTTGTTCGACCCCGAGTCTCCGGGCGGAGTCGTCGGAACTGATGCGTTGGTGAGGTACATCGAAGCTCAACATGGAGAGTCGCCCGGCATGGTGGTCAGCGAAGTAGGTGAACCTGAGCTGGTCGGGAATAGGCTCCGCAGGCTATGGATCCAGCACGATGGAAACGGAATCAAGGCGCACTCCGGCGTTGACTTCGTCGAGTTTGGCGAGACGCCGGACTCTTAGTCCCCCACTCTCGTGAAGGAACTGGCTTATGGGACCATCCTCCACGTGAGTTGCGGACCTCGCCAACCTCGTTCTGGGAATCACCGGAACAGGCGGATGTCGAAATCCCGTTCTACGTAGTCCCACTCCGGGCTCTCGCGAAGTCGTTGAACGAGTTCCTCGAGGAGCAAGACCAATCGGGTCACTTCGGTGCCGGTCCGGCTGGTCCGCGGGAACCGTCGATCAGCGCAAGCGTCGGATCATCTTCTTGTTGACGAACTCTTCCATGCCGTAACGGCCCAGCTCACGGCCGAAGCCGGAGCCCTTGATGCCGCCGAACGGAAGCTCGGCGCCGTCCAGCTGCACACCGTTGACGAACACCATGCCGGCGTCGATCTGGTCGGCCACCCGTGCGGCCTGCTTGGCGTCGGTGGTGAAGAGGTAGGAGCCAAGGCCGAACGGGGTGTCGTTCGCGACGGTGACGGCATCCTCCTCAGAAGAGGTCTTGAACACCATCGCGATCGGGCCGAACAGCTCTTCGCGGTAGACGTCGTTGTCGGGGGTGACGCCGGTGAGCACCCCGGTCGGGAACAACGCGCCTCGGCGTTCGCCAGAGGTGACGAGCGACGCACCTTGCGCGACGGCACGGTCGACTTGCTCCTGCAGCAGCTCGGCGGCGGCGACCGACGATAGCGGTGTGATGCCGTCGGCGTGCGCGAGGACGGCTGCGGTGAATTTCTCGACGAACTCGTCGTAGAGGTCGTCTGCGACGATGAACCGCTTGGCGGCGTTGCAGGCCTGCCCGGTGTTGTCCATCCGCGCCGCGACACCTAGCTCGACAACCGCGTCGACGTCGTCGGTGGAAAGAAGGATGAACGGGTCGGAGCCGCCGAGCTCGAGCACGACCTTCTTTAGGTTGCGGCCGGCGATCTCGGCGACTGCGGCGCCGGCGCGCTGGGAGCCGGTCAGCGACACGCCGGCGACCCGGTGGTCGGCGATGATGGCAGCGGCGTGCTCGTTGGTGGCGTAGACGTTGACATAGGCGCCTTCGGGGAAGCCGGCGTCGTCAAAGATCTGTTGGATCGCCGCAGCCGACTCGGGACACTGCGGTGCGTGCTTCAGCAGCATCGTGTTGCCGATGCACAGATTTGGCCCCGCGAACCGCGCCACCTGGTAGTAGGGGAAGTTCCACGGCATGATCCCCAGCAGGACGCCGTAAGGCGACCTCCGGATCACCGCGTCGCCCTCTCCGTCGAGCAGCGCGATCGGCTCGTCGGCCAAGAACTCCTCGGCGTTGTCGGCGTAGTACTCATAGATCGCGGCGCTGAACTCGACCTCGCCGATGGCGTCCTCGATCGGCTTGCCCATCTCGCCGACGATGATCTCGGCGAGCTCGCCCTTGCGCTCGATGTGCAGCTCCGCGACCCGCCGGACCAGTGCGGCCCGCTCGGCGACAGTCGTCGTGCGCGCCCAACCCATCGCAGCCGCCGCGGCAGCTGCGACGGCGGCCTGAATCTCAGCGTCGGTGGCGGTCGCGTATTCCTTGACGACCTCACCGGTCGCCGGGTTGGTCACTGCATAATCGGTCACGATCGTCGCCCTCATCTCGTCCGTGGGTCGGTGAGGCGAGGCTACAGCAAGGGATGGCCGGGGCGGAACGAACGAGTAGCGACCACTGAGCGTGCCGCACGCCACCGCCTCCGGATGCATATCGAGCGTTTCAACCCATCGAGGTCTGGTCGCCAGAGACGCGCGCTCCGATCGGGCACTAGGGCTTCCTTCCACGTCATCGACGCGCCGCGTTCGGAACGGTCCGCTGACGTCGATGGGAGGTGACTCCGGCGGTTGGCTCCTTCACCCCGGTCTCGCAGCCCCTGCCGCAGCCAAAACACTCACCTGAGCAATTGTCGGCACAGAGTTCGGGGCCTTACCTACTTCGCGGTCGGCGTCGGGGTGTTCGAGGTCCCATAGGTCGCAGGTGGAACCTCAATCGAGCGCGCGGCCGAGGCTGACCTCAGCGAAGCGGCGCGGGGCCGTACGAACCTGAGGCGTGAGTGTCCCTGCATGCCAGCGTGGACAGTCCAACCTAAAGGCCTTTGTGGTGTGCGACGGCGAGCCGATCAGGATCGAGGCTGGCGGATACTGGCCCCAACCTGAGTGCATCGGTAGCGTCATATCGCCGCGTACCGTCCGGTCCGGGGCGGTCGCGTCTTTCGGCCGCCATTGATGCGGCGAACGCAGCCACCTTCAGGGGCCGCGCATCACCAGTTTACCGGATCTGCCGCCGTCGTTAAGTAGCCCGACGAGCGGTATGGGAGTTCGTTGCGGAGTCGATGTTCGGTTCAACAACCGAACCATCGTGGGTCAGTGCCGCCTCGCAGCGAGTCGGCCGAGAACTTGCTGGGCGTCGTCGGCCAGGGTTCGCGCGATGACGGCGGCGGGTTGAACGGCAGTGATGAGGCCAGCCCGTCGAGCGAGCCCTGACCAGCCGTTCGGTAGCGCCGGATCAGTCCGGCGGCATCAGCCGCCGAGCTGTTGCTCGGAGCTGGCATTACTCGACGTTCGGCGATAGCGGCGGAGAAGCCTCAGTCTGGTCTCGAGACAGGCGACCTACGGCAACACCGGTCCAGGCAAGTGATTCGTGGACTGATGTTGACCGGCATCCCACTACCGGTGTGAGAGGACAAATTCTTCAACCGCGCGAGGTCGGCCTCAACGACCGCCAGCTGTTTTCCTTGCCGTCAGCCACCAAGGGTTGGTCCGTCCCCTTCAGGTACAGAGTCTCGGCGCGTTCCAGTTGCTTGAGGAGGCATCCCCTTACCTGGTCGGTGCGCTCCGACTCCTTGAGCAACCGGTTGGCTGTGCGGATCGACGTGGCGGTGCGACGCTCCCGCAGCAGGTGCAGCACGTGGTGCGGTGTTGGAAGTTCCGCGCCTCCATGCCTTCGAGACCAGGGAACCTATGATCTAGCAGCAGCCGGAACGCCGGCACCACTCGACCTCAGTCTTAGAGGTCTTGGTGTCGGTCCAGAGGTCCACGATGTCGGCGTGGTTCCATGCGGACGCCGTCCGCGACGTGGCAGCCCGCGTCACGATCCTTGAACTCGAACAACTCCTCGATGGGCCGAGCGCCGTCACCATCGAGGAGGTCCTTCCAGCTGCGGCCAACCCGTTCGCACGGGTCCCCGGAGCGGTCACGCGCGACCACCACGTTCCGGCATGAAGCATCGTGACCACCCTGCTCGGTCTCCGCCCGGGCGGAGCTTCCGGCAACCCGACTCCACTGAACCAAGGGCACACCCCGGATTTACGCCGAGCGGCCGGCCACCTCTGCCACCTGTGCTGGTAGGGAAAGGCGTGGCATCATTCTCCGGGGGTTCCGGGAGGACGCGAGAGGTTGAGCGCAGCCTGCCCGGGGTAACCCGGACGTGTGCGAGCGCTTCGCTCCAGCATCTCTACGGCCAGTGAGGAAACGTGACTGACGGACTACCGCTCCTCGGCGCGTGGGCGATCTTCGCGGCCATCCTGCTCGCCCTGGTCGTCATTCTGACCCGCCGCGGTCGACGGTGAGCCCATGCGCCCCCTAAAAGGCATCGCGACCGCCGTTGCGGCCCTGACACTGGCGGGGTGTGTGTCAGCGGCTCCGGACGACTCGTCGTTCGAGGAGAAGACGTCGACGACTGCCGCGGCTGCGGCCAGCGAGGTCGCCACCGTACGGCTCACGACCCAGCTGCTGATCGAAGGTCACCTGCAGCAAAACTATGCGGAGGTCACGATCTCGGCTAGCGAGGACGCGCTGTCATCGATTGCGCAGACCTTCAGCGTCGTCCAACCACCGGACGGAGCCGCGGACCAGTTGAGGGCGCAAGTAGAGGCGATCTTGAGCGACGCGTCGGACGCGGTAGCCGAAGCGCGGATCGCGAGCCGCCGCGACGACCACGCCGCCATGACGACGGCTCTCGTCAACCTCGATCGGGCCAATGCCCAGCTCCAGGCCGCGGAGGAGATGCTCGGGTGAAGCGGATCCTGAGAGTGATGCTTGGCGTCTTTACCGCGATAGGTGGCTTCGTCGACATCGGCGACCTGGTTACCAACGCGGTGGTTGGTTCACGTTTCGGGGTTTCGCTTGCGTGGGTGGTCGTCGTCGGAGTCGTCGGCATCTGCGTGTTCGCCGAGATGTCCGGACGAGTCGCGGCCGTGAGCGGGCGAGGAACCTTCGACCTCGTGCGGGAACGGCTCGGGCCTCGGGGTGGGCTCTTGAACCTCGTGGGATCCGTAGCGGTCACGCTGTTGACGTTCATCGCCGAGATCGGCGGGATCGCGCTCGCGTTCGAACTCGTGTCGGGCGTGAACTACCTGCTCCTCGTGCCGTTTGCGGCTTTCGCGGTATGGCTGATCCTGTGGCGGGTCAAGTTCTCTTCGATGGAAAACACTTTCGGGCTCGCCGGTCTCTCGCTGCTCGTGTTCGCCTTCGCGGTCTGGCGGCTCGGCCCCGACTGGGGCGAGCTCCTTCAACGCGCCGCCCATCCGGCAGTCCCGATGGGTGAAGGGCATCCGACGTATTGGTACTACGCGATTGCGCTGTTCGGCGCGGCGATGACGCCGTACGAGGTCTTCTTCTTCTCCTCAGGCGGCGTCGAGGAGAAGTGGAGTCGCAAGGATCTGCGGCTGGAGAGGATGAACGTCTTCCTCGGCTTCCCGTTAGGAGGACTGCTCTCGCTTTCGATCATGGTCTGTGCCGCGCTGGTCATGATGCCGCAGGGGATCGAGGTCAACACCCTCGGACAAGTGGGGCTTCCGGTGGCGATGGCGTTGGGCAAGCTCGGACTCGCCTTCGCTCTCTTGGGTTTTGTCGCTGCCACCTTCGGCGCCGCCTGTGAGACTGGCCTGTCCGTGGGTTACTCGGTGGCGCAGTTCTACGGCTGGCAGTGGGGGAAGTTCGTTTCGCCGGTCCGCGCCAGCCGCTTCCACCTTCTGATCCTGATCTCCACGCTGCTCGCGGTGGCAGTCCTGCTGACCACCGTCGACCCAATCAAAGTCACGGAGTACTCCGTCGTCTTCTCCGCGGTGGCACTGCCCCTGACCTATTTTCCGATCCTCATTGTCGCCAATGACCCCGACTATATGGGTGCCTCCGTCAACGGAAGGGTAGCGAATGCCATAGGGATGCTCTACCTGGTCATCCTGACCGTTGCGTCTTTGGCGGCGCTGCCCCTCATGCTCATCACTAAGGCGGGCCAATGACAGCGTCCGCGGACCGGGTCCCTCGCAAGCCGACGGGCGAGTACTCCTTCGACGCGACCCTGCGGTTGCTCGACCGGCAGGTCATCGACTCTGACGGGGCGTTTGTGTGCAATGTCGACGATCTCGAGATCGACGTGCCCGCGACCCGGCCACCCCGGGTTGTCGCACTGTTGACCGGACCCGGAGTCCTCGGCCCGCGCACCGGCGGCTTCATCGGGCGCTGGATGGTCGCGACCTGGCAACGGCTGAGCCCGGCGAGCGACCCGAAGCCCGGTCGCATCGATGTGCATCTCATCGCCCACATCGACAGCGCCATCCACCTGGCTGTCCCCAAAAACCGCTTGGCCGAGCTGGCCGACGGAGACGAGGGCATCGACGGGTTCGAGAAGTGGGCACGGTCGGTCATCATCGGACGCATCCCTGGAGCGGGCCATGACCCTGAGTGACGTGCTCGGCTGTGAGGTCGTGACCGCCGAGCGCACGAGCCTGGGCCACGTCATCGACGTGCGCCTGATGACCGCCGGTCCTGATCAGCCCGTTCAAATGCTGCCGTTTGGGGCTTTGATTGTAGGCCGAAGACATACCGGATCGCTCTTCGGATACGAGAGGCGGCGCGAGCAGCGCCCCGCCGTCCTCGCATGGTTCTTCCGGTGGCTGCATCGCGACGCACTACTGGTGTCGTGGTCAGAGGTCGCCCGGTGGGAGCCCGGCCAAATTGTGGTCCTCTCACCAGGCGCCACGGGTGAACTCCTCCTCCCGAGTTGATCGACCGCCGCAATGCCGCGCTCGTCGCCGAACTAAATCGGCCGCGGGCCAACTTCCTCGATGGCGAGTGTGTTTGCGGTACTGGTCCCCGCGTCCAACGGAAGCTAGCTTGGCGGTGACACGAGCAAGGGCGCGATCAGCACATCGCGCTCGGCAGTCGCCGAAGCGCCCGGACGCGTCAGGTCGTCATGAAGCGTGTCCAGACGTTGGGTGACGTGGCACACCTCTGAACGCATCCGAGGTACGGCGTTCCGCCCGTCCTCGATCCGAGACTGGCGCCGAGATCGCTGAAGATGTTGTCCAACGAGACACCTTGGTCCCGTTCGCGCGATGCCTGAGAGTTCCGGGCCTCAACCTCGACGGCAACGTCCGCCAACACTAGGGCGACGAGGTCAGCGCGACGTCCACCCGCGCCATCGCGCTGGACGCTGATTCGATCCGGTCGTGCTTGTTCGAACTCGACAGCAGCATTAAAGGGTGCCCGAGCCAACAAATGTGGCGAATGGCGCTGCTGGCGCAGGAGGCGGCTGCCCCTGCACACCAATCCTCTGGAGTCACTACGCAGACCCACGACCAACCTCGTTATTCCCATAATGACGGCCAGGAGCCCGTTGACGTTCTCGTCGTCGGTGCGGGCCAATCCGGCCTCGGGCTCGGCTGGCATCTGCGTCAACAAGGCGTCGCGTCATTCCTGCTGCTCGACGCCGGCCCGAAGGTCGGACATGCGTGGCGGTCCCTCTGGGACTCGCTACGGCTGTTCACCCCAGCTGAGTACGACGGCCCGCCCGGCCTGGCGTTCCCTGCTGCAGCCGGCCCCTACCGACCAAAGACCAGGTCGCCGACTACCTCTGCAGCTGTGCAGCAACCTTCGCGTTGCCGGTCTGACACAACACCCGCGTCAACCGGCTCCACACGGCCAAAGACTCGTTCGTTGCCGAGACGTCGACCGGCGTCTTGACCGCACGACAGGTCATCATCGCGACCGGCCCGTTCCAGACTCGCCGCGACGCAGAGATCGCGCGTCGACACGCCGCCGGGGACAGGCTCGCCCGCTTGGAGCACTCGCTGAGGTCGCGATCGACAGTCGTGACCTTCTCGACCTCTCGAACGGCGAGCCTTCCGCGAGCGGCCTCCCGCCGCTCCTCGTACGCGGCGCGTCTGCGGGTGGCCTGCAATGACTTTGTGAATGTCGACCGGCCGCACGGCGAGGGCCCGAGACCTCTCATGGGTCTCGGGCCCTCGCCTTGTCGTCTTGCGATCTGTCGATCAGATGGTGCTGTAGGTTCCGCCCTTGCCGTAGGTGCAGACGTTCTTCTCGTTCCCGCTGTACGTATTGGTCTTCTCGACCAGCACGCCACCGGCCTTGTAGATGATCAGGCCGCACGCCGTGTACGACTTCGGGGTGTAGAAGTTGTCGCTGATCGTGTTGTTGCCGACGCGGGCGGTTGCCCCTCGGCTCACCTGGATGCCGTTCTGCGCGATAAAATCGACAGGCCCGTAGCCAGTGACTGTGTTGCCGACGACGACGGCTGACACCTTGCCGGAGACGATGATGCCGGTCTTCTGGTACTTGCTGACCGTGTTGCCGGTCACGGTGACCGACGGAATCCCAGTGACGCTGGTGTTACGAACCTCGATAGCGTTGCCCTCCTGGCAGCCGTCCCCGCTCAAGCCCTGTTGCAGACCGGTCACGGTGTTGTTCATGATCCAGCCCGCCGCACCGTCGAGGCGGATGCCGGCCAGGCTGTTCGGGTAGGCGTCGCAGGCGGTGGCCAGGGTCGCGGTGATCCTGAGGTTCTGCACGTTTGCCGACGGGCCAGCGTTTTGAACGACCGCGCCCAGGAAGTGGCCGCCGTCGGGATCCACGGCGGTGATCTGGTGGTTGTCGCCGTCAAGGGTCATGCCGTTCGGGACCATGATCGTCTGGTCGGTGGTGCAGTCGGAAAGCAGCGTGATCGTGCTGCTGGTCGTGCTGAAGGCGCACGGCTCACTCGGACCCGACGTGAGAACCACGTCGTCGACGAGGAAGCCGTTGCCGATCGTCGCCGGTGCTGCCACGCCGGCCTCGCGGAACAGCAGTGAGTCAACGGTGCGGGTGGGGTTGGACTCGACGTCGCGGTAGTAGTCCTCCCACGACGTGCCGGTGTGCACTAACGAGCCGTCAACCGAGACCCGCACGACGTCGTTGGCGATGCCGTCGACGAAGATCATGGTGAGGCCGAGCGTGTGTGTCGCACCACGAGTGAGCGTCGCCACGTCGGTCTCGCGGAAGTTGTTGAGCGAGTGCGAGTAGTCGTCGAAGAAGACGTGCACGCCGTCGGCCTGGTCCTCAAGGCGCAGGTAGGCCATCCGGGCGCCGTCACCACGGTCCGGGCTGATGGTGGCGTGCAGGCCGGGCTGCACGGCCGCGGAGGTCGTCCGCACTGCCATGGTGGCGGTGAACACTCGCTGCCGGGTGCCCCCGGAAGTCCCACCGTTGTCGGCTGAGGTCTCGCCGGCCTCGTCCGCCAGTGGCGCCGAGAAGGTCTGGTCCCCGAACGATCCGGACACGACGGCGTTGGACAACTGCAGCGCACGCATGCCCATGGTGGCGTCGATGGTGCTCGGGTCGACGATATTGACGTCGTACGGGCCGGTCTTCGTCCAGCCCTGCTGGTTGTTGATGTCGCCGAGGTCAAAGCTCTCGAAGCCGCCGCTGGAGACGGTGGCATCGTTCACCACCACGTTGCCTGATGTCGCAGCGGCGTCGGCTACCATCCCGCCACCGGACACTGACATGCCGAGAACGATCACCGATGACGCCGCGGTGATCATTCGTCTTCTCATGGGTTGAAGCGTTCTCATCAAATTCCTCCTCTGACGCAGATAGAGCCTCTAGCTGCGCATCGAAACCTGCGGGAACAGGTAACGAAACCCAGCTAGCGATCGCCGGAAGGCGGGCAAGCGACCCGGAATCGTCGCTTCGCTCGCTGACCCTCCGCCCGACGTGAGCTCCAAGCGGATTCGAACTGAACACCGAAGATCTCGATGTTGGAGGACGCGATCCGAGATGTGCGGCTTCCGCGCCTCCTTCAGTCGTAGCACAGTGTCGTGACCCACCTCAAGCGTGTCCGCCATGCGTCACGCGTCGTAGACGGCCGGTCACTCCCTGGCGATCCGCGTGATGCTGCCGTAGTCGGCGTTCGGTGCGCAGGTTAGCTCGATCTCGACGTGTGACCTTTCTCACCTGCAAGTGAGACCGCAGTCACTTAGCGTGTCATGGCAGATGGCGTTGTGTCGACGACCGGCTCCTTCGACCAACAAAGCGTTCACTGCGCTATGCGATGTTCAAGCGTTTGACGAGTCTGCGTTGTGACGCATCAGTTTCTGGCAGTGTCGTCGAAGGGACTTGGCTTCCCAGGTCGCTCCTCGGCTGCGTCGAACTGTTCGTCAGCCTCAACGATCTCGTCGTCCAGGTGGCGAAAGCCTGCTCGACCACCTCAGCGTAAAGGGTGGGAAAACGGTGGCTGGGCTGGTCAAGCCCGCCTATGAGGTTGGCGGCGACTGGTTTGACGACAGCCTCAATGGCAACGTGCTTGACATGGTGATGTTTGATTCCATGGGCCACGGACTGCGGTCAGCCGTTCTTGGCTCGTTGGCGATTTCCGCCTATCGCAACACCCGTCGCGGGCACCGACCGGCAGCTCTGCTGGAACTCATGGCAGAGGCCGACGCGGTCATCGCTAGTCGCGCGAACGGCGACGCATTCGTCACTGGCATCTTCGCCCAGCTCGACGTCACCACTGGGTCGCTGCGATAGATGACGGCTGGGCACCCGCAACCCTTGCACCTTCGCCGTGCCACCGTTTTTTCCGCTGTCCAAGTGCGGCGTGCGCCACCACTTGGCCTCGGGTCCTTCACGGCGGACATCAGGGACGTAGACATCGCGGAGGTCGTACTGGAGCCAGGGGATGCGCTGTTGTTCTACACCGACGGGGTCATCGACGGCCGCGGAGCCGATGGCGACGCCTTTGGTGAGGAGCGACTCGCTGACCTGCTCACGCGGGAATCATCATCGGACCGGCCGCCCTCAGAAGTGCTGCGCGTCCTCGTGCACCCCGTGATCGAGCATCAACAGGGGA
>JAJAYZ010000007.1 GCA_027118455.1 Actinomycetes bacterium | reverse complement strand
TTTAATACCCCCCGGGGCGCGGCCCCGGCGCGCCGCGGTGCGCCTAATCTTCGATTACCGGGGGGGCGGGTGGGTGGGGGGGGCGGGCCAACGGTGTCGCCCCGCCCCCGGGGGGTGCTCAGGCCAGCGACCACCGTTCGGTCGTAGCAGGTTCTCGACGTCGTCCAAGCGCTGCGCAACAGTCTCGAAGGCTGACACCTGAGCGAGGGCCCCGATGAGGCCGACGGCGAGCACTGGTCTCCTCTGCACAACAGAGTCCGGCAGCGCGTGTACCCAACGTGCCAGTTCGGTTTCTCGGCGGTCGCGCTGCATGGCGGGAAACGCCATCTCCATGAGTGCAGCGGCACGATCGAAGTCCCCGCCGGCCAACGAGTGCCGGACAGCTTCTGCCGCGTCACCGCGTTGTTGCAGCCACTCAGCAGCACGCATGTGGAGGTCGGCAAGCCACTCAGGGCTCCGTTCACTGACATGCGAACGTAGGACGTCAGCGAAGAGGTGGTGGGACCGGTACCACTGCCTGTTGCCGTCCAACGGGATGACAAACAGATTGGACCGCTCAAGCTCAACCAGGGTGGCTGCACCGCCGGTCCGACCAGTGACGGCATCACACAGCGGGCCGGTGAGGCGATCGAGCACCGAAGTGGCGAGCAGAAAGTCACAGATGCCAGCCGGCTGACGGTCCAATACCTCGTCGACCAGGTAGTCGACGATGAACCGCTCATTGCCGGCGAATCTGGCGACGGCGTCACTGGGATCGTCTCGGTCCCGCAGGGACAGGCCCGCCAGCTGGAGGGCTGCAGCCCACCCTTCAGTACGTTCGGCGAGAGTGGCGATGTCGGAGTCCGACAACTCCAGCCCCATCGTGCCGGTCAGGTAGGCGGCCGCCTCGATGTCGGTGAATCGCAGGTCGGCGGAACGAACCTCGACCAGCTCACCTCGGGCACGCATTCGCGCGAGGGGAAGGGGCGGGTCTGCGCGCGTCGCAATCATCAGGTGCACGTTGGACGGCTGGTTCTCCAGCAAGAACGTCAGTCCCTCATGAATGTCGGCCGCCTCGATGACGTGGAAATCGTCGAGGACGAGAAGGATCTCGTCGGGCCAGGCCGCCAGGTCGTTCACCAGGCTGATCGGGGGTGCATTGACTGACGTCTGTGGTGACCTCAACAGTTCGAGCGCCTCGGTGCCGACGGCTCCGGAGTGATCGGTCACGGTTTGCAGCGCGGTTGCAAGATATGTCCAGAAGGTGACGGGGTCGTTGTCTCGGTCATCGAGCGACACCCACGCAATCGTCGACCGACTGGTTGGGTTGGCTGGCACGGTCTCTGCCAGCCAACTGCGTCAGCAGAGTGGTCTTGCCGAAGCCTGCTGGCGCGGAGACCAGCGTGAGTCGCGACCGCCTTGCTGGCCCCAGCCGTTCGAAGAGCCGAGGACGCAACACCCCAGCAGGACGGAGGCCGGGGACGTGCAACTTCGTCGAGACCAGCGGTGCTACCACGTCAGATCCCGTCCGCTCCTCGGGTGGTCAGCCTCGCAAGTCACATCTCCCACAGTCCCATCGTCGCGCGTCGTGGCCACGTGCAGCAGGCCACGAGATCATCGCACGAGGCGCTGCGGGACAGCCCGCACTCTGAGTCGGTCGAGCGGCTTCGCCTCCTCTTACTGTGCACGTACTCTGTTGGTCAGTGCGGAGGGTAGGCCCATGCACTAGCCACCGAAAGCGAGTTCCATGCAAAAGTCCCAAGGCCGGGTCCCGAGTCGCTCTTATCGCGACCACTCTCGGGGCAGTGCTGGTAGAGGGTCTGCACTGTGAGCAAGCGCCGCGCATCCGTCCCCCGCCCGACATCTAGCACCACCGACAGTGACGTCCCCGTCGTCGGGGGACGCGAACCTTGCCCCTGCGGCAGTGGTCGCCGCTACAAGGCCTGCCACGGCAAGGCGGCAGCAACGCAGCACCGCGTCGTCCGTCCGTTCGCCGGCATGGCCTCAGAACCAGACTGGGTGGCACTGCACGATCTCGTGCCGGCGGCCACGGCAACGCTGACGCCGACGAACAGCGACCGTTCGGTGACGCTCTGCACGCTCCTGCCGATGGCGTGGCCTGCGCTGGTCCGGCAGAACGGCGAGGTGATGCTTGCCGCCCAGACGCAGACCTCGTCGGCTGACGTCGCCCGCGACCTCGGCGACGCATTGGCCCAGGCCCTGGTCGCCGAGCCCGGCACTCCAGTGCCGCCTCGTCCGCTTCCCGTTGATGCCCCGTCACTGACGGACTTGATCGACGCCGCGCAGCCGCTGCACGTGGTGGTGCACTCTGGCTTCGACTTCTGGCTGGACGATGCCGAGGCAGCCGATGAGAGTGCCCGCGCCGGACTCGAGCTGGCCAACGAGATCGTCAGCCCCACCGCACGCTTGGCATCGGTGGAGGGTGCGTACTGGATGCTGCTCGGCGAACGGCGCCAGCTCCGGTGGGTCTTGCCCGAGGACGAGGCGCCGCTGGTTGACGCCCTGGCCCGGCTGCAGGTCGATGCCGGTCTCGAGCTCATGAAGGGCACCCGATTTCTGGGGTCGTTCCGGGCCAGCGGGCTCGTGGTCCCGGTCTGGGATCTGCCAGATGGCACCGAGGTCGAAGAGGTCGAGGATGCCGCGGCGGAGTTCCGCGCCCGGCTCGACTGGGCGCTGGCCGATGCCACTCCGCTCTCCGGCGCTGGCCGCCGAGTGCGTGAGTCGTTGCGCGCTCGACAGCTGACAGTTCACTGACCGGTTCGGCCCAGCCAAAGATGCTGAATGCTCATTCGTCAAGGCTTCGTCAACTGCGCGCGATGGGCTTGCGAAGGGGCACCAGGTGTGGGCAAGGTGGTGAGGTCCGAACGTCACTGTATCCCCCGTCGGTGGCGTTCGGACTTCTAACTTTTCACGAATCGGCATGGAGGCTGCAGAGTCTGTGTAGGTGCCGTCTCCTCGGGCACCGAGCCCGGTGGGCCAGCTGTGTCACCAGATCCCGACTGCCTCGGTGAGCGTCACCAACGCCAGCACGGCGAGCAGAGTTCCCGAGATCTGCTGCACCACCGAGAACCGCACGTGCGCCACGAACCACCTCCCGGCCAGGACAGCGAGCCCAGCCACCAGGCTGAGGGCCAGCCAGGCTCCGAGCCAAACCTCCACGGGTGCGTCGAAGCGGGCGGACAAGCTGGCGGTGGTCAGCTGTGAGAGGTCGCCCCACTCGGCCGCGAAGAGCACCAGGAACGACACGGTGAACGCTCGGCCGTGGCCCTTGCGCACCACGGCGTCGATCGCCTCGGTTTCCTCCACCTCCTCAGCGCGGGGGTCGATGTGTCCGGCTCTGATGAACATCAGGACCGAGCCCAGGGCGAAGAGCGCCGCGGTGACCAGCTGGACCAGCGTTTCTGGCAGCAGCCCGAGCACCTGACCGGCAGCCACCGCGATGGTGGTCTGCACGGCAAAGGCGGTACTGACGCCGAGCCAGACGATGATGGGTCGGTAGCGGGTGGAGAGGACAAGGGTTGCGATCAGAGTCTTGTCCGGCAGCTCCGATGGGAGGATCAGCGCCAGCGTGATGAAGAGCGCAGCCAGATCCACGACCGGACTGTAGCGCCGGGGGCCTTAGGAACCTTCGGGGCTCGCTAGCCTGGGGTCCCCCTCCCCCTGACTGCTGGGATTCTCGTGACTGCGCTAGATCTCGACCCTGAACTCGTTGCTGTGATTGCGATCGCTGCTGCCGTCGTCGCCCTGCTCGGGCTGATCCTGACCGTGATCGCGGCGTCCCGCATCCGGCGCATGCGACGCCACTACCTGGCGCTGCAGCAGGGTGGGGATGGTGAGTCGTTCCTCGACGCGGTCACCCGGCAGAGCAAAGAGGTCACCCACCTGCGGTCTGGAGTGGCATCGCTGGCGTCGCAAGTGCAGACGCTGCGCGTTGATCTCGCAGACGCCATCCGGCACGTTGCCGTTGTGCGCTACGACGCCTTCAACGACATGGGCGGGCGTATGTCGTTCTCCGCAGCTCTTCTCGACGATGCTGGCGACGGCATTGTCGTCAGTTCGATCAACGGCCGCACCGAGACACGTACGTATGCCAAGGGTGTCAAGGGTGGCGTCAGCGAAGCCGAGCTGTCGCCAGAAGAAATCCAGGTGATCGGTTACGCACGAGCCAGCCACCCACGCTCGTAGGTCCGGCCACCCGCTTGCTGCAATAGGCTCCCCTGGTGTCCTCTGATCACGCTGCCTCAGGTTCTGGCCCCCGGTATGGCTTTCTTGGACCAGCAGGCACGTTTACCGAGGCCGCTCTGCTGCAGTGGCTCGGCGACCGGCCCGCTGAGGTAGTGCCGTACACGACCGTCGATACCGCGGTGGATGCTGTGCGCGGCGGCGAGGTCATCGCTGCCATGGTGCCGCTCGAGAACTCCGTCGAAGGATCGGTCACCGCGACCATCGACGCATTGGCCGGCGGGCCCGGCCTGGCGATCATCGCTGAGGCGCAAGTTCCCGTGTCGTTCTCCCTGGTGGCGCGCCCAGGCTCGACCCTGGAGCAGGTGCGCGGGGTGACGACACACCCGCACGCCCATGCGCAATGCCGTCGTTGGTTGGCAGAGCGGCTGCCCGATGTTCCCGTCACCTTCGCGCCGTCGACGGCGATGGCAGCTTCGATGGTGGCCGAGGGTGGGCACGACGCCGCGATCTCGGCCCCGCTTGCTGCGGCCGTCTATGGGCTCGACCAGCTCGCGTCCGACATCGGCGACCGGCCAGCCGAGACGCGCTTCGTGCTGATCAGCACACCCCAGGCTCCGCAGCCGGCGACCGGAGCGGACAAGACCTCACTCGTGCTCTTCATGGGCCAGGACCACCCTGGGGCTCTGCTGGAGATCCTCACCGAGTTCGCCGTGCGCGGCGTCAACCTGACCCGGATCGAGAGCCGCCCTACCGGTGGAGGGATCGGCGACTACTTCTTCTCGGTGGACGTCGAGGGGCACCTGGACGACGCACGCGTTGGTGAGGCGTTGATGGGCCTACGTCGGGTGTGCGCTGAGGTGCGGTACGTGGGCTCGTACCAGCGCCTTGATGGCCAGCAGCCGGTCATCCGCCGAGGGGTAACTGACGAGGAGTTCCGCGAGGCCCAGGCCTGGCTGGCCAGGATTCGTGAGGGTCGCAGCTGATCCACTGGGGGCTCGAACAGCCTCAACCCGCCCCAAAGTCCTGCCGATGGGCCCAGTGTGCGCCGATTGAGCCTGACTGGGACTTTCGCCGTGGTCAGCATGACGACCATGGTGCTGCTCGCGGTTGCGCTGACCTGGCTCGTTGCCACGTCTTTGCAGCGCCAGGCCCAGCGTGACGGTGAGCAGCTGGCCGAGATCTACGTGTCGCAGGGCGTCCAGTCCAAGATCGACACCGAGGCCGTCGCCTTCTGGCAGGATCCTTCCGAGGTGGCACCGGCAGTCGTCAGCTCACTAGACACTGTGGCGCGAGCCAACAGCGTCCAGGTGCTCGACAGCCTCTCGCTGTATGGCGTCGATGGTGAGCCGTTGTGGACGAGTGCGGGCACACCGCAAGATGCCCCTGCGCTGGACATGGGCAAGGCAGCTGAAGCCCAGGACGTCTTGTCACCGGTCTCCACCGTCGTCGACAGTGCTACTGGGAGGTCGCTGCAGGTCACGGTCCCGGTCGTCTACGGTGACCGGCTCGCCGGTGTCTATGGCTTCGCCCAGGTCAACCTCCCGTGGGACGCCACGGAGGCCGCAGTCTGGCGAGCCGTCCTTACCGGCGCCGTTGTGATCGCCGTCATCGCGCTGCTCGCCTGGCTGTTGCTCTACCGCACCGTGCACCGAGCCAGCGGAACGCTTCGCTCGCAGGCAACCGAGAACGAGCACTTGGCGCTGCATGACGCGCTCACCGGTCTGCCGAACCGACGCCTGCTGCAGGACCGCCTCGATCGTGCGATTACGGCGTCGGAGCGTTCCGGCAAGAATCTGGCACTGATGATCTTAGACGTTGACCGTTTCAAGGAGGTCAACGACACCCTCGGCCATGACCGCGGGGATACGCTGCTGATCGAAGTCGCCAAGCGGCTGAACGATGTTGTGCGCGACGCTGACACAGTTGCCCGCCTTGGCGGTGATGAGTTCGCCGTGCTCGCACCTGAAGTTGGTGGACTTCTCTACGCAGAGCGGCTCGCGAGCCGGGTGCACGGAGCGTTCGACGAGCCGTTCCAGGTCGGCGATCTGCACCTACACGTTGAGTCGAGTATCGGCATCGCTCTGCTGCCTGACCATGCCGAGAACGCGACCGAGCTCATGCAGCGCGCTGACACCGCGATGTACGCGGCAAAGGCCACGCATCTGGGCGCGCTCCTCTACCGTCCGGGCGAGGGGGGAAACTCGACGGAGCGACTGCAGCTTCTCGGTGACCTGCGCAACGCCTTGGGCACCCAACAGCTCAGCATCAACTATCAGCCCAAGATCGACCTCGGCAGCGGGCAGGTGATGGGAACCGAGGCACTTCTGCGGTGGATGCATCCCGAACGCGGCAACATCCCGCCCAACGACTTCATCCCGCTGGCTGAGAACACCGGTCTGATCCAGGGGCTCACCCGCTACGTGCTGGAAATGGTCTGTGCACAGATGGCGGAGTGGGACCGGATCGACACCGACTTTTCTCACCTGCCGGTTGCGGTGAATCTGTCGGCCCGCAACCTGCTCGAGCCCGACTTCGACGAGTTCCTCGAGGACATCTTGGCGAGTCACCTGATCGCGCCAGAGCGACTCGAGCTCGAGGTCACCGAGAGCGCGCTGATCGAAGACCCCATTCGCAGCCACCAGATGCTGCACAAGATCGCGGCGCTCGGCGTCACCCTAGCTGTTGACGACTTCGGTACCGGGTACACGTCGATGTCTCAACTGGAGCAGATGCCGCTCTCGACGCTGAAGATCGACCGGTCCTTCACCTCACGGCTTGCTGACGACCCTGCAGGGGCCACGTTGGTCAAGGCCATGGTCGACCTTGCCCACGAGTTCGGTCTGGAGGTCGTGGCCGAGGGTGTCGAGGACGCCGACGTCACGGCTCGGTTGCGTGAGCTGGGCTGCGACATCGGTCAGGGCTTCTTGTGGTCGCGCCCGGTCACCTCCGATGACCTGCCAGACGTGCTCTTCCAGCTCTCGTTCCAGCGCCGGCCCAGTAAGGACAGTGAGCCACAGGTCGAGGCAGAGGCAGAGGTCTAGGCAGCCCCCTCCCCCAGTTGACCCCCAAGCCTGCCGACTATCCCCCTGGGTGCCGCAATTCGTTGTCGAGTGTGAACCACTCGGGTCGGTAGGCTCCCCTCGTGCTCGATCTCAAAGTTCTTCGTGATGACCCAGACGCCGTACGCCGCTCGCAGACGGCCCGCGGCGAGGATCCGTCGCTCGTCGACGCCGCGCTTGCCGCTGACGAGCAACGCAGGACTGCCATCGCCGGCTACGAACTGCTGCGGGCCGAGCAGAAGTCGCTCGGCAAGCAGGTGGCCTCCGCCCAAGGCGGCGAGAAGCAGGCGTTGCTCGCGCGCACCAAGGAGCTCTCGGGTCAGGTGAAGTTGGCCGAGGCCTCGGCGCGTGAGGCGGAAGAAGCGCTCAGTGGCGTCCAGCTTCAGCTCTCGAACGTCGTTGAGCCCGATGCCCCGATCGGTGGCGAAGAAGACTTCACCGTCCTCGATCACGTCGGCACTCCGCGAGACTTTGCGGCAGAAGGATTCGAGCCGCGCGACCACGTCGACCTCGGCAAGCTGCTCGGTGCCATCGACGTTGAGCGCGGGGCCAAGGTGTCGGGCGCGCGGTTCTTCTATCTCACTGGCCCTGGTGCGCTTCTTGAGCTGGCGCTCATCAACCTTGCCGTCCAGCAGGCCGTGGCTGCCGGATTCACCCCGATGGTGACGCCGGTGCTGGTGAAGCCCCCTGCTATGGAGGGAACCGGCTTCCTGGGGCAGGCGGCGGAGAACGTCTTCCACCTCGAGCAGGACGACTTCTACCTCGTCGGCACCTCTGAGGTGTCCCTCGCGGCGTACCACTCCGACGAGATCCTGGACGCCAGCGCGCTTCCGCTGCGCTACGCGGGCATCTCGACGTGCTTCCGCCGCGAGGCCGGCACGTACGGCAAGGACACCCGCGGCATCATCCGGGTTCATCAGTTCGACAAGATCGAGATGTTCACGTTCTGCAAGCCTGAGGAAGCCGTCGCCGAGCACCAGCGGCTGCTCGCGTGGGAGAAGCAGTTCCTCGACCAGCTTGAGCTTCCCTACCGCGTGATCGACGTCGCCACGGGTGACCTCGGCTCCAGTGCCGCCCGCAAGTTCGACATCGAGGCGTGGATCCCCACTCAAGGCAAGTACCGCGAGGTCACCTCGACGTCCAACTGCACCGAGTTCCAGGCCCGACGGCTCGGCATCCGGATGCGCCACGGCGACCGCACCAGCCCGGTCGCCACGTTGAACGGAACACTGGTGGCCATCCCGCGGGTGATCGTTGCCATCCTTGAGAACCATCAGCGGCCGGACGGGTCGGTGCGGGTGCCCGCTCCGCTGCAGGCGACCCTCGGCACCGACGTCATCCAACCAAGGTGACGACCTCGGCGCGGGCTCGTGACGTCCTTGCGCGGTGACGTCGCGGGTCGAGCGGCGCTGAGGTGGTGGCGAGCGTGACGGGTCGTGGCGCCGCCCGCGCTGAGGGACTGCTCGACTACGTCCCCGGAATCGCAGCCGTGAAGTCATATGAGCGTTCGTGGCTCGGCAAGGACGTCGTTGCGGGACTCGTGCTCTCGGCTCTGCTGGTGCCTCAGGGCATGGCATACGCCGCGCTGGCGGGGCTGCCCGCAATCACCGGTCTGTACACCTCGATCCTGTGCCTGATCGGCTACGCCATCTTCGGCCCCTCTCGGGTGCTTGTCCTCGGCCCCGACTCGTCCCTCGGTCCGATGATCGCCGCCACAATTGCGCCGTTGCTTCTGGCCGACGGCGACCCAGCACGGGCGGTGGCGCTCGCCTCTCTCCTTGGCATCCTGGTCGGCGTCATCATGACGGTTGCCGGTCTCGCCAAGTTTGGTTTCGTGGCCGACCTGCTCTCCAAACCGACCCAGATCGGCTATCTCAACGGCCTCGCCCTGACGATCATCGTCGGGCAGCTGCCAAAGCTACTCGGGTTCTCGGTGGATGCCGATGGGCTCGTCGATGAGTTCGACGAGTTCGTGCAGGGCGTCGCAGGCGGTGTCACGAACAGCACCGCTGCAGTGATCGGTGTCATGTCGCTGGTTGCTATCCTGCTGCTGCAGCGGCTAATGCCTAAGGTCCCCGCGGTGCTCGTTGCGGTGGTCCTCGCATCCGTCGCCGTGAACGCGCTGGATCTTGAGGATGATGGGGTCGAGACGATCGGCGTCCTGCCGCAGGGCTTCCCTCCGTTCACCATTCCAAGCGTCGACCTCTCCGACGTCTCCACGGTGCTCGCCGGGGCTGTGGCGATCGCGCTCATCGCCCTCGCTGACACGGTGGCGACGGCTTCGTCGTTCGCCGCGCGACACGGTGAGCGGGTGCGCGGGAACCAGGAGATGATCGGCATTGGCGCCGCCAACATCGCGGCGGGCTTCTTCCAGGGTTTTCCTGTGAGCACGAGCGGGTCGCGCACAGCGGTGGCCGACACCGCGGGCTCGCGCTCGCAGGTGACTGGTCTGGTGGGAGCGGCTGTCATCACCGTCGTTATTGTCTTTGCCACCGAGGTCATGCAGTACGTCCCCCAGCCGACGCTCGGAGCGGTGGTGATCGCCGCCGCGATCTCGCTGGCGGACATCCCGGCGACCCGTCGACTCTGGCAGCAGCGCCGGGTCGAGTTCGCCCTCTCGATCACCGCTCTGCTCGGCGTCGCGCTGCTCGGGGTCCTGCCAGGCATCGTGATCGCGGTCGGGCTGTCGATCCTGAACGTGTTTCGAAGGGTGTGGTGGCCACACCAGGCCGAGCTCGGCAAGGTGGACGACATCGCCGGTCTGCACGACACCGAGAGCTACCCCGGTGCCGACCAGCTTGCAGGTCTGACTATCTTCCGGTTCGACGCCCCCCTGATCTTTGCGAACTCGAGGACGTTCGCCGACGAGATCCGGGCCATCGCCGAAAGGCGGCAGGACCTGAGGTGGATCCTGATCGCCGCGGAACCGATCACCGACGTCGACACGACCGCGTCCGACATGCTTCAAGAGCTCGACGAGTGGCTCAACGAGCGCGGAATCTCACTGGTCTTCGCCGAGATGAAGGACCCGGTGCGCGCGAAGATCGAGAGGTACGAGCTGACGCGCACCATTGACCCGGCCCACTTCTTCCCGACCCTGGACGACGCCGTCGCTCGCTACCGCGAGGAGACGGGAACCACCTGGCATCCCCCGGAGGAGACGACTGACTGACGGCCCACCTGAGTGGCCTACCGCTCATCACCGTTGCCCTCAGATAGCGACGACCACCTTGCCGCGAGCGTGCCCCTTCTGGACGTGAGCGATGGCGTCCGCCGCTTGCTCGAACGGATAGACGGTGTCGATGACTGGTGTCACCTGGCCTGCCTCGACCATGTCGACGATCGTTGCCAGGTCCTCCTGTTTGCGGTTGGCGAGCATTGGTTTGAGCGTCTGGCGCACGAAGGGTGACGTCAAGACGACCTGCAGCTGCCGCCCCATGCCAAACCACTTACCCGATGAGGCCGCACCAACCAGGACGTAACGGCCCCGCTCAGTGAGCACCTTGCGGAAGTCTGCGATTGAACGATTCGAGATGATGTCGATGATCAGGTCGTACCGTTCGCTGGTGGCGACGACGTCCTCGGTCGTGTAGTCGACGACGCTTGACGCGCCCAGCGAGCGCACCATGTCCGCGTTGCGTCCACTGCAGATTGCCGTGACCTCCGCACCCATGGCGACGGCGATCTGCACGGCGTAGATGCCGACGCCGCTGGAGGCTCCGTTCACGAGGACCGATTGGCCCGGCTGCAGCTTCCCCGTGTCACGAACCGCCTGCAACGCGGTCAGTGCGCCCATGGGGATCGCGGCGGCTTGCTCGTGGGTCAGGTTCTTCGGTTTTCGGACGACGTGCTTGCTCGCGACTGCGACGAGGTCGGCCAGCGTGCCGCGCTCGACCTCACCCATGACCTCATCACCGACAGACAATCCGGTGACGGCAGTGCCCGCTGCTTCGACAACTCCGGAGAAGTCGCTGCCGAGGACGGGGTTACGTGGGCGCCGCAGACCCATGACCAGTCGGACCGGGTAGGGCTCGCCCGTCATCAGGTGCCAGTCGGCGGCGTTGATGCCCGTAACGTGGACGCGCACGAGGACGTCGTCCTCGCCGATTTGTGGAGTAGGGGCGTCGGGGCGCAGTCGCAGGACATCGGTTTGACCGTATTGGTCTTGGACGATCGCTCTCACGGGTTTCTCCTTAGTTGTACTGGAAAACATGGTCGAGGGGGACGCCGAAGACCTGCGCGATGCGAAACGCCGTCTCTAACGAGGGCGAGTAGCGGCTCTGCTCGATGGCGATAACGGTCTGCCGGGTCATCCCGATCTGCTTGCCGAGCTCTGCTTGGGTCATCTCGCCGTGTTCGAAGCGCAGTGCCCGAATGCGGTTGGTGATGGTGGTGGGCTTCACCATGGAACGCCCCTGCGGTAGGCAACGACCTCGGCAACGCCTTCGAGAATTGCTGACAGGACGAAGCCGAAGTAGAGGGCGTTGGCGATCCAGAACCAGTCCCATTCGGCCAGTGCCATGAGCAGGCCGGCCAGGCCACCGATGACTAAGAACGCCTGGCCCACGTTGGTGCCGAAACGTTCAATCTGGAGGTCACGCTCGTCGGCGTCCTGGCTCTCACCAGCGAGACCGGCTCGGATCGACAGTGTGATGTGCACGATGATCCCGGCGGTAATCCCGAGACCAATGGTCCACAGCATCAACGGTTGGTAGCCGACCTCCGACAGTGAGCCGCGGTCGAGGTTGACGGCCAGCAGCGTGAGGTAGCCGGTGACACCGGCGATGGCGATGAGCAGCATCGCCCAGGCGTTCTTCTCGCGGACTCCCATGACGCTCTCCCGATGTCAAGAATGTTGGACATCTAGAGAGTAAAGCGTCCCTGACCTCATGTCAAGAAAACATGACACCACTCTGTGCTTGGGGTGAGAGGACCGGGACGGTAGCCAGGGCTGCGGTGAACCGCTCCTCGGACATCGGTTCATCGGTCATCCGGCCGCCGAGGTAGGCGTCGTACGCGGCCATGTCGAAGTGTCCGTGACCACAAAGGGCGGTGAGGATGACCTTCTCCTCGCCGCTCTCCTTGCAGCGCAAGGCCTCGCGGACGGTCTCGGCGAGCGCGTGCGTCGGCTCAGGCGCCGGGACGATCCCCTCGGTGCGTGCGAACTGCACTCCAGCGGCGAAGCACTCGCTCTGCCCGATGGCGACGGCGTCCATCAGCCCGAGCTCGTAGACGTGCGAGATCAGCGGCGCCATCCCGTGGTACCGCAGGCCGCCTGCGTGGATCGGGTCTGGCACGAAGTCGTGCCCCAGGGTGTGCATCTTCATCAGCGGCGTCATGCCGGCGGCGTCACCGAAGTCGTACGCGTAGGTGCCATGCGTCAGGGACGGGCAGGACGCCGGCTCGACGGCGCGGAGGTGCGGATTCATCGTCCCCGCGAGCTTCTCGCGAAGGAACGGGAACGACAGCCCGGCAAAGTTCGAGCCACCGCCGGTGCACCCGACGATGAAGTCGGGCGTCTCGCCGATCTTGGCGAACTGCAGGAGCGCCTCTTCACCGATGATCGTCTGGTGCATCAGGACGTGGTTGAGCACGGAGCCGAGTGCATACCGCGTCTCAGGTTCTGAGGCGGCGACCTCGACGGCCTCACTGATAGCGATGCCGAGCGAGCCGGTGTGGTTCGGGTCGGCGGCCAGGTAGGCGCGTCCTGCCTGGGTGAGCTCAGACGGTGAGCGATGCACCGTGGCGCCGAAGGTCTCGATCATCATGCGGCGGTAGGGCTTCTGGTCGTAGGAAGCCCCCACCTGCCAGACCTCGCACTCGATGCCGAACATCGAGCACGCCAGCGCCAATGCGGTGCCCCACTGGCCGGCGCCCGTCTCGGTGGTGATCTTGGTGACGCCCGCCTTGGCGTTGTAGTAGGCCTGAGGCACGGCGGTGTTGGGCTTGTGTGAGCCGGCCGGTGAGACGCCCTCGTACTTGTAGTAGATCCGCGCAGGAGTGCCGAGCGCCTTCTCGAGGCGGTGTGCGCGAAAGAGGGGCGACGGCCGCCAGAGCCGGTAGATGTCCTGCACCTCGTCGGGGATGTCGATGTAGCGCTCCGACGACACCTCTTGCAGGATCAGATCCATCGGGAAGAGCGGCGCGAGGTCGGCGGGTCCGACCGGCTCGTGGGTGCCAGGGTGAAGCGGGGGCGGCGGCGGGGCCGGCAGGTCGGGCACGATGTTGTACCACTGCGTCGGCATCTCGGACTCGTCGAGAACGATCTTGTGCTGCTTCGGCGCTGACATGTGCCGCCCCTCTCGTCACCGGCACCCTAGCGAGGACGGGGGACAATGGTCAGGTGAACGTCCGTCCGCGACTCATCGCCACCGATCTCGACGGCACCATCGTCAAGCATGACGGGTCGGTGTCCGCCCGCGTCGTCCAGGCGCTGGCAGCTGCCATGGACGCCGGCGTTCGGGTTGTCTTCGTCACCGGACGCCCTCCGCGCTGGATGCATGAGGTCGCCGAGGCAACCGGCCACAGCGGGGTTGGCATCTGCGGGAATGGCGCCTTCGTCTACGACATGCAGACCGAGGACGTGCTGGAGACTTTTGCGATGTCGGCCGACGTGGCCCAGACCGCTGTCACGCGGGTCAGAGGAGTGCTTCCAGGATCGGCGTTCGCTGTCGAAGCGTTGGCAGGGTTCAGCTATGAGCCGGCGTACAAGCCGCGCTGGGACATCCATGAGCCAAGCGCGGTTGGTCCTATCCAGGATCTGCTCGATGGTCCGATCGCCAAGCTACTCGTACGCGACGATGCGGTGCCTGGTGACGACATGCTGCGCATTGCCGAACCGACACTCTCCGGCGTTGTTGAGGTGACGCACTCCAACGTGAACGACTCACTGCTCGAGCTGAGCGCCCTCGGCGTCACGAAGGCGACGACGTTGGCCAAGCTTGCCGCGCAGTGGGGAATCACGCACGACGAAGTGGTGGCGTTCGGCGACATGCCCAACGACGTAGACATGCTGCAGTGGGCTGGACGTGGGTATGCAGTGGGCAACGCTCACCCTTCGGTGTTGGCGGTGTCCGACGAGCGTGCGCCGTCGATCGAGGACGACGGCGTCGCGCAAGTGCTCGAGCGTCTCCTCGCCCTCTAACTCCAAGAACGACGCGTTCACCCGCACTGGTGCAACAAACCCCACCCTCATCTTGTGGATGGCGCGCCTGATTGCTAGTGCGCCTTGACGCGCAAGCTCTCGACGTCGAATTGGCGGCGGATCCTCGCGGCGAGGTCGGTGTGCGTCAGCTCGTTCAGGTGTCGGTGACGGACCATCACGACCACCTCGTCGGGCTCGTGATGGGCGACCATGTCACCGATCGAGTCGAGCGGGTGCTTGGGCGTCACCTCGCCGTCCGCTTTGGCGCCGGCAGCCGAGAGCATCTGGATGGAGGTGGCCAGCACCTGCTCAGCCTCGTGCCTGGCGACGGCCCCTGGGCTCAGTTCATTGGCTGCGATGGTGTGCGACCCGACGCCGTGACCTGCTGAGACCCCGAGCTCCCAGTCGTTCATCACAGCGTCCATCGACGTGGAAGTGGGTTCCTCGGGCACCGCGACGTGGAAGGTCGTCGATTCGGCGTTCCCCCCGGAAGTCTCGATCAGCTCGGCGGCGTCCGCCTCGCTCAGGGGGTGAGTGGTGACGACGACAACAGTGCCCACGATGACTCCTCTGGTCCGTTGTGCCGCAGTCAACCACAAGGGAGTTCTCCACAGCATGGGTGCGGTGTTTGTTGCGTGAGTGCGGGTGAACGCGTCGTTCTTGGGAAGGGGGTCAGGCGTCGGGCTGCTTGCGGCTGTGCTCCTTGGGGATGACCGTGGTACCGGTGGCCTTGCAGACCACGACTGGCTCCTTGAGCACGTCGGCGGCGCTCGGCCCGAGGTCGTAACGAGACGTGATGATCTTGCGCGCTTCGAACTCGACGGTGCGGCTGGTGTTGCCGATCTTGGTGACGCGGCCGCTCGCCTCGATGAAGTCGCCGGCGTACACCCGCGCGGTGAACTCGATGTTGGAGTAGCCGACGAACAGGCCCTCGTCGCCGTCGGTGATGACGGCGATCGGAGTGATGACGTCACCGAAGAGCGTGAGCATCTGGGCACCCTCAACGAGGTTGCCTCCGTAGTGCGCTCCCCCTGGCCGATGCGGACGCGCAGGGTGGACGTGATCTGGCTGGTCACTGTGTAGCTCCTTCGATGGTGGCGTGTGCCGGTGAGTGTGCGTCGAGGGTGATCGACTCGAGGCTTGAGGTGGGTGCACGTTCGATCACGGCGTCAACGGCGACAGCGCGGTCGCGGCCGACGATGATCGGGTTGACGTCAATGACGTCAAGGGCTCCCCCGCGGGCCTCAGGCATCATGTGGCCACCGTGACTTGACTCAAGCATCTCGGCCCATACACCGCCGAGCCCCACGATCGCCGTCGGCCCGAACTGCGGGTCGCGCTTGTAGCCGACGACAACGTCCAACGAACCGGCGATCTGCTCGACGACGAGCAACTCGACTCTGAGGCCAGCGGCGGAAGCCGCGTAGAGCACCTCGCGCGCAGCCAGCTGCACGGCATCGGCGCCGACGACGTTGGTCACGACCAGCCCGAGGTCGCTCTTGTGCAGCAAGCCGTCTGCCACTGCCCTAATGACGACCGGACCACCGAACGTCGCCGCCGCGGCCACGGTCTCGACTGGCGTCGCGACGCGCTCTTGGCGCGGTGTCTGGATTCCGCACTCGCGGAGGATCTTGAGCGCAGCGTCCTCGGTCAGTTCGGCCGTCTCAGTGACGGCGGCGATGCGCTCGGGGGACCGTTCGACCACGGGGGACGGCGGCGTCCGGTGTGCCAGTGCACCCAACGCGCGCGCCGCAGAGCAGCGCGATGTCGTTCTCGTGGCAGAACGCGGTGAGCCGTGGGTCCAGGTCTTGGCTTGTGGGACTGAGCAGAACCGGTAGAGCGTCGCGGTCGCGGGTTACCTCGGCGAGGTAGTGGGAGAGGTCGATGCCCAACTGGCGCTCGTAGTCGCCGGCGCACACCTGCTGGTCCTGCGAGACGATGACGATGTCGCCGCCTTCGCGGGCGACGGCGTCGATGGCGACGGGGTAGACCACGGTGTAGTCGCCGACGCCCCACGGGTCGAGCGGGTTCGCGGTGTGGAAGCTAGGCCACCTGTCGGCCAGCGGCGCGGACGCCGCAGTTGTGAGATCGGGCAGTTCGAGGACCGCGTACCTGGCGTCCGGTGTCGAGGATCTCGCCGATGGTGATGAGCTCGTCGAGGTCATCGGCGAGCACGACGCCGGCCTGCCGTAACGCAGCCGACGTCACGCGCGCCCTCGGCGCGAGCTTGCCAGAGTGCGCCAGGATGCCGTCCCGTGCTTTGGCTGATCGCCCGACAAAGCATGCGGCCACCGTCTTTCCGGCCTCTGCCACTTCGCGCGCCGCCGCAAGGACGTGGGGCGCGTCGACGAAGCCTTCGATGAATACGAGCACCGCGTCCGTCTCTGGGTCAGCAGCGAAGAAGCGCAGGTAGTCGCCGGTGGTGGTGACCGCTTCGGCTCCGCTGCTGACGAGTGTCGAGAACGGGACGCGTCCGCCGCAGTTGACGAAGGGCTCGATCACGGCGCCGGCGACTTCGGCGTACTTGCCGTTGACCGAAACGATGAGCCCACCGAAGCGGTGATCGGCGCAGTTGCGCTGCACGATCTGACCCGCGAACGAACGCGGGCTCGCTCCGACCACGGCGATCGAGCGGGGGCGCAGGGTGGCTGCGAGAGCTGCCTGCATCGGCTGGTGGGTGCGGCTGGCGTCCATTCACCAAGCGTGGAGAATCGGCGACCTGGCGACTAGCGGCAAAGTGTTCTGGCTGACACCCGATAGCACGACACTGTGCCTCTTGGTGTCAGAGTGCAGGTCGACAAGACTGGCTGTGTTCCCGATCCTTGGAGTCTCTTGATGTCGAGCATTCCCGCTACGTTCTCCGCTTTCGTCGCGCAGAAGGATGGCGACGCCGTCGTCCGTGAGGTGCGCCAGATTTCCGTAGACAACCTCGGCGAGGGTGACGCCGTCATCCGCGTCACCTGGTCGTGCATCAACTACAAGGACGGGCTTGCCACTTTGGCGAACGGGAAGGTCGCCCGCATCGACCCGATCATCCCCGGCGTCGACATGGCCGGTGAGATCGCCGAGTCCGGCGACTCCGGGCTGGCCGTTGGCACCGAGGTGATCGCGCATGGTTACGACCTCGGCGTCGCGCACCACGGTGGCTACACCGAGTACGCGCGCGTCCCGTCGCAGTGGCTGGTTCCGCTGCCCGACGGGTTGACCGCGAAACAGGCCATGGCCGTCGGGACGGCGGGCTTCACGGCTGCGCTATCGGTGCACGCCCTTGAGCGGCACGGGTTGAGGCCCGGCACCGGCCCGGTGCTGGTGACCGGCGCGACCGGCGGCGTTGGATCGGTGGCCGTCGGCATCCTGGCCGATCGCGGGTATGAGGTGACTGCGTCTACCGGCAAGTCTGACGCCGAAGGGTTCCTCAAGGCCCTCGGCGCCACCGAGATCATCGGCCGCGACGAGACGTCTGGACCCGGCAAGCCGCTCGAGCGCGAGCGTTGGGCCGGTGCGGTCGACTGCGTCGGCACCTCAACACTTCCGTACATCCTGCGCACGCTGAGGTACGGCGGAGCTGTCGCGGCGTCAGGCAACACCAGCGGCATCGGCCTGGAGACAACGGTCTTGCCGTTCATCCTGCGCGGCGTCGCGCTGCTGGGCATCGACTCGGTAGCGATGCCGATCGAGGAGCGTCGCGCGGTGTGGCAGCGGATCGCCGCCGACCTGCGTCCGCGTGGTCTGGACGAGATCGGCTCGCGTGAGGTCAGGTTGGCTGAGCTGCCGGCTGCGCTGGACGCTGTGTTGGCCGGAGCGAACACCGGACGGACGCTCGTCCGCCTCTGATTCGGCTGGCCGGAAAATCTCGGTTGCATGGTTGTCCGGGGCTCCGGCTAGGGTCGCCGAATGACTCCCTCCACGGACTCTTTCGCCTCCGAACCGACCAACAGCGTCCCGGCCATCTCCGCGCGCGGCCTTGTCAAGACGTTCACCGGGCGGTCCGGCACCGTCGAAGCCGTGCGCGGCGTCGACCTCACGGTGAGACAAGGCGAGGTCTTCGGCTTCCTTGGTCCTAACGGCGCCGGCAAGTCCACGACTGTTCGCATGCTCACCACACTCACTGGCATCACCGGTGGCACGGCAACAGTTGCGGGTATCGACGTCGCCAAAGACCCGGACGGCGTCCGGCACCGCATCGGCGTTGCCCTGCAAGAGGCCGGGCTCGACATGCGTCAGACCGGGCGCGAGCTCGTCGTGTTGCAGGCCCGGCTCTTCGGCCTCTCGCGAGCCGATGCCAGCAAGCGTGCCGAAGAGCTGCTCGAGCTGGTCGAGCTCACCGATGCGGCAGACCGGTTGATCAAGGGCTATTCCGGCGGCATGAAGCGACGCCTCGACCTCGCGTCTGCCCTGGTGCACCGACCCGACGTGCTCTTCCTCGACGAGCCGACCACCGGGCTCGACCCGGCCAGCCGGCTCGTGGTCTGGGACGAGGTGCGCCGCATCAACGCCAAGGGCACCACTGTCTTTTTGACGACGCAGTACCTCGAAGAGGCTGACCAGCTCTGCGAGCGGCTGGCGATCATCGACGACGGCAAAATCGTCACTGAGGGCACACCGGCCAGTTTGAAGGCCGACCTCAAGGCTCGTCGCGGGCTCGAATCTGATCCCACTCTCGACGACGTCTTCCTCGACGTCACTGGGCGCCAACGAGAACGTCGGGCCGGCGAGGTCAGCGAGGTGGCTTCATGAAAACCGTTCTGATTCTCGGCGAGCGCGCGGTCCGCGAAGCCAAGCGGACGCCGGACGCGCTGTTGCCGACACTGCTGATCCCCATCTTCTTCCTCATCGTCAACACGGGGCAGGCCGCCAAGATCTTCCCGACCGGCAGTACGCCTTTCCTCGAAGGGCAGAGCTATGCGGCGTTCCAGCTTCCGGCCACACTCCTGCTTGCAGCGTCCTTCGGCACCGCCGCCCTCTATCTGGTCGAAGAAATCGAGAACGGCTACTTCGACAAGCTGCGGGCGACCCCCATCTCACGGGGCTCCCTGGCCATGGGACGGCTCTCGGCAGAGGCGTTGAAATCCACGCTCATGACGATCGTCATCTTGTTGATCGCCTTTCCGTTCGGCATCCGGATCGCCAGCGGTCCGATCGGCGTCGTGCTGCTCGTCATCCTCACCGCGGGCTGGGCTGTCGGCTACTCGGGATTCCTGCAGTTCGTCGCGCTCAAGACGCGCAACGCCGCTGCCACGAACTCGGCGGGGCTGATCTTCTTCCCGCTGTTGTTCCTGACGCCCAACTTTGTGCCGCGCAGTCTGCTGGCTCGCCCGATGGAGATCGCCGCCACGTTGAACCCGGTCACCTACATGATGGAGGCGCTTCGATCGCTGATCCTGGTCGACCTCGACTGGGTGGTCATCGGCAAAGGGTTCGCCGTGGTGGCGGGCTTCGTCCTGATCACGGTGTTCGTCAACATCAAGACGATGGCCAAATACGACTAGTCGACCGTCGGCCCCTGGCGCTTTGAACGCGGGTCTTCCGTGGGTCATCAAGTCCACTGATCGACTCAGTCGCTGCTCTCCCTGGGGCCAATGCGGCGACCCTGGCGGCCACCGCCGCCTTTCTCTTTTTGAGGGCGGGAAGTGCGCCTTTGAACGGATGCATGGGCACTGACTTGAGGGGAAGAGGGTCGTCCAGGTTGGGCGCCAGCTCCCACCCGCTGTTCAGGGCGGCGAGCGATTTGTGTTTGTTTACGTAGTACTCGCTGGAGATCGGCACGGCAACCCCCCGCGTCCCGACGGCGGCGGCCATCAGATGTGGATGGAATCTGGTGGAGATCCATCGACTTCCGGGACTGTCCGGGAATCCTTGGCGCCATAGTTGTGAGAACGGCAATAGCTCGAGGAGCGGCAGGTGTGGCGAGAGGAGAC
The DNA here is from genome assembly GCA_027118455.1 of Actinomycetes bacterium. Taxonomy (GTDB): domain Bacteria; phylum Actinomycetota; class Actinomycetes; order JAHEKZ01; family JAHEKZ01; genus JAHEKZ01. The sequence continues at coordinate 11,408 of JAJAYZ010000007.1, read as the reverse complement.
GCATGATGGCTGCGTCATCCGGGGGCATGCCTTCGACGAGGGTGACGCGTTCCTGGTCGACCCCCCACAACTGCAGGGTTCGGACGACGTAGTCCGCGAGTGCTTCGGGGGGCACTTCGAGCAGGTCCGATTGCAGGCACAGCAGTGTGTTTGATGGCGACGGACAGTAGACGCCATCGTCCAGTGTCAAGAAGGCGTCATCCCCGGTTTGAGTCGCGTGCGGAACCGCCGCTCGGATGGCATTGAGAGACGCCTCGTCGCGCACATCGACGACGTCGAAATCCGCAAGAATGTTGGAGAGCGGCTGCTGGCTCTCATCGACAAATGGAGTAAGCCCTGCACCAGTGATAGCGGTCCGCGCACCGTGGAGGTTGGCGACGCCTCGTGCCGCTCCGAGAAGGGCGAGGTGGTGGGGCCAGCGGGCGTTGAGATATCCGCCGCCCAGGACGTGGATCAGGTCGACTCGCGCTAGCTCCTGGACGCCGCTGGCCTCGCGCGGAATCAGCCCGGGGTCGGAGACCACCCGTTCGCCAAACGCAAGGATCCCTTCAGGGTCTCCGGTTGGCGCGTTCCAGCAGGCATGGAAAAGGGTGTCAACGCAGCGAAGACCTGGGTGCAGCCCATCCATCAGTACGGCCGTCTGCCCAGGTCTCGGGGTGTCGAGCCACACCTCTGCGCCTGGTGCTGCCCGAGCCAGGAAACGTAGCCATCCCGCTGTGATCAGCTCATCGCCGTAGTTGGGGTGGCCGGCAGTACCGATGAGGTAGATCACCCCGCCCTCGCCGCGGTCGGTCATACGTACTCCTGGGTCGTCGGGGCCACAAGTGTATGCCGCAGCGAGCGGGACCAACGCCCCAGGCGAGCGGGTCGGGTCAGGGCCCGCTGCTCATCGCCCTGACCGCTGCATGGGCTGTCGGTACTCGGGGTTGCAGCAGTTCGTCGCGCTCAAGACGCGCAACGCCCCAGCGTGGAACAAGCGTTCCACCAGATGGATCGTCCTCGGTGAGGTCGTGGTCTTTCGACGTCAAGAGGCTTACCCTCGGAGAAATGACTGAACGGTCGCTCAGTGAAATCGCGGGCGGCGCGTCTTTGGAGGCCGCCGACCCCACCTCGGCACGGGTTCGTGCGGTAGCTGAGGCGCGCAGCGCAGAGCCTGGGCCACTGCTTGAGATCCTCCACGACGTCCAGAACGAGTTCGGCCACCTGCCCGAGAGCACCACCCCCGTGGTGGCCGAGGTCTTGAACCTCAGCCGCGCAGAAGTGCACGGCGTCATCTCCTTCTACTCCGATTTCCACACCGCACCCCCAGCTGAGGTCACGGTTGCCATTTGCCGGGGCGAGGCGTGTCAGGCCGTTGGGGCCGAGGCACTCGCCGACTACGCGAAGTCACGCCTTGGCGTCGACGTCGGCGCGCACGCCAAAGACGGGTCGGTCGGCCTCGAGCAGATCTTTTGCTTCGGCAACTGCGCTCTCGGTCCGACGGCCTCCGTCGCCGGGCGGTTGCACGGTCGAGTCACAGCCGAGCGCCTCGACGCACTCATTGATGACGCACAAGCAGGGGGATCGTCCTCGTGACCGTCACCGTCTACATCCCGCGCGACTCATCAGCGCGCGCCGTCGGGGCTGATGAGGTTGCCGTAGCGCTCACGGCCGAGGCTGCCCGCCGCGGTGACGAAATCCGGATCGTGCGCAACGGTTCGCGCGGCATGCTCTGGCTCGAGCCGTTCGTGGAGGTCGAAGTCGACGGCACTCGTGTTGGATATGGCCCCGTCCAAGCGGGCGACGTCGCCGCCTTGCTGGACGCCGGGCTGCTCACGGGTGCCGATCACGGCCTGAAGCACGGAGCGGTCGACGACCTGCCGTGGCTAGCCCGTCAAGACCGCCTCACGTATGCGCGCATGGGTGTCATCGACCCGCTCGACCTTGCCGACTACGAGACGCACGGCGGGCTCGCCGGTTTGCGCAACGCGGTCGCGATGACGCCGCAAGAGGTTGTTGACGCCGTGTCCGCCTCCGGCCTTCGGGGCCGCGGCGGCGCAGGTTTCCCGGCCGGCCGCAAGTGGCAGACCGTGCTCAGCGCGCCAGGTGACACCAAATACATCTGTTGCAATGCCGACGAAGGCGACTCCGGCACCTATGCCGACCGCATGCTCATGGAGGGTGACCCGTTCACCCTGCTCGAGGGCATGACGATCGCCGGACTCGCCGTCGGAGCAACGCACGGTTACATCTACATCCGCTCGGAGTACCCCGACGCCCGCGACATCTTGAACGCCGCCATCGGCGCGGCGCGCACCTTCGGCTGGCTCGGCACCGACGTGCTCGGCAGCGGCCGAGCCTTCGACATCAACGTCAGAATGGGCGCTGGCGCCTACATCTGCGGCGAAGAGACGTCCATGCTTGACAGCCTCGAGGGCAAACGCGGCATGGTGCGCGCTAAGCCGCCCTTGCCTGCGCTCGAAGGGCTGTTCGGCAAGCCCACGGTCGTCAACAACGTGCTGACGCTGGGCAGCGTCCCGTTCGTCCTCGCTGAAGGAGCGGATGCCCACGCATCCCGTGGCCTCGACCGTTCGCTCGGCACGCAGGTTTTCCAGCTCGCCGGCAACATCAAGCAGGGCGGCGTGGTCGAGCTCGGGTTCGGCGTCACACTGCGCGAGCTCGTCGAAGACTTCGGTGGCGGAACGGCGTCCGGACGCCCGATCCGCGCCATCCAGGTGGGTGGGCCCCTCGGGTCCTACCTCACACCGGATCAGCTGGATCTGCCGATGGAGTACGAGACCTTCGCGGCAGCTGGCGCGATGGTGGGACACGGCGGCATCGTCGTCCACGACGACACTGTCGACATGGCCAAGCTGGCGCGCTTCGCGATGGAGTTCTGCTCCGAAGAGTCCTGCGGCAAGTGCACGCCGTGCCGTGTGGGCTCCACTCGTGGCGTCGAGGTGATCGACAGGATCACCGCTGGGGACGACCGTGCCGGCAACCTGACGCTGCTGCTCGACCTGTGCGACGTGATGACCGACGGATCGCTCTGCGCCATGGGTGGTCTCACCCCGATGCCGGTGCTCAGCGCGCTCACCAAGTTCCCCGAAGACTTCGGCCTGACGGCCCAGGAGGTCACCTCATGACACTGCTTCACGAGCCAGCCAGGCGGGTGCTGTCCGACATGGGAACACCTGCGGTTCCCGGAGAGTCCACCGTCGAGGTCGAGATCGACGGCCTCGCCGTCACCGTGCCCGAGGGCACCTCGATCATGCGGGCCGCAGCTGAGGCCGGCATCGACGTCCCGAAACTCTGCGCTACCGACACCCTGAAGTCGTTCGGCTCGTGCCGCGTGTGCCTGGTTGAGATCGAAGGGCGGCCGGGAGCACCGGCATCCTGCACGACGCCGGTTGCCCCGGGCATGAAGGTCGCCACCAGCAGCCCGAAGGTTGACAGGCTGCGTCGGGGCATCATCGAGCTCTACCTCTCCGATCACCCAGCAGACTCCTGCGCCGATGGCGCCTGCGAGCTGCACGCCATGGCAGAGACAGTCGGGCTCACCGACGTTCGCTACGGCCAGCAGGGCCACAACCACCTGAACATTGAGGTGGACGCGTCGAACCCCTACTTCTCCTTCGACCCGAAAGCGTGCATCGTCTGCTCGCGCTGCGTACGTGCGTGCGACGAGGTGCAGGGCACGTTCGCGCTCACCGTCGAGGGGCGCGGTTTCGAGTCGCTGATCTCGGCGTCCGGCACGTCGTTCATGGAGTCTGAGTGTGTGTCGTGCGGTGCCTGCGTACAGGCGTGTCCAACGACCGCGCTGCAGGAGAAGAGCGTCATCGAGCTCGGCATGCCGACGCGCACAGTGAAGACCACCTGCGCCTACTGCGGGGTTGGCTGCTCGTTCGACGCGGAGATGCGCGGCGACGAGCTGGTGCGCATGACGCCTTCGAAGGAGGGCGGCGCCAACGAGGGTCACTCCTGCGTCAAGGGCCGCTTTGCCTGGGGCTATGCCACTCACCGCGAACGCATCACCGTGCCCATGGTGCGCGAGTCGATCACCGACGAGTGGCGAGAGGTCTCCTGGGACGAGGCGATCGCCTTCACTGCTCAACGCTTCACGACGTTGCAGGAGCAGTACGGCCCTGACTCGATCGGTGGCATCACGTCGTCGCGCTGCACGAACGAAGAGGTATTCGTCGTCCAGAAGATGGTGCGCGCGGCCTTCGGAAACAACAACGTCGACACATGTGCGCGGGTTTGCCACTCCCCGACCGGCTATGGCCTGAAGCAGACCTTCGGCACGTCGGCCGGAACGCAGGACTTCAAATCGGTCGAGGACGCCGATGTCATCTTGCTCATCGGCGCCAACCCGACCGACGCCCACCCGGTCTTTGCATCGCGTATGAAGAAGCGGCTCCGTCAAGGAGCTCAGCTTGTTGTGGTTGACCCTCGTCGGATCGACCTCGTGCGCACGCCGCACATCGAGGCAGCGCATCACCTCCCACTACTACCAGGGACGAACGTGGCCATGGTCAACGCGCTGGCGCACGTTGTCGTCAGCGAAGGCTTGGTGGACCGCGAGTTCGTAGCCTCCCGCTGTGAGGACGAGTCGTTCGCCGCGTGGGAATCGTTCATCGCCCGCCCGGAGAACAGTCCAGAGGCGATGGAATCGGCGACCGGCGTTGCGGCGTCCGAGATCCGGGCGGCCGCGCGGCTGTACGCCACGGCGCCGAACGCTGCGATCTATTACGGCCTGGGTGTCACCGAGCACAGCCAAGGTTCGACGATGGTCATGGGCATGGCCAACCTTGCGATGGCCACCGGCAACATCGGTCGCAATGGCGTCGGCGTCAACCCGTTGCGCGGTCAGAACAACGTGCAAGGTTCCTGCGATATGGGTTCGTTCCCGCACGAGTTCAGTGGCTACCGTCACGTCTCAGACGACACTGTTCGCGTTCTCTTCGAGGACGCTTGGGGTCGAGAGATGCGCGCCGAGCCGGGGCTGCGCATCCCCAACATGTTCGACGCCGCAGTCGCAGGCACGTTCCGTGGCCTGTTCGTCCAGGGCGAGGACGTCGCGCAGTCCGACCCCAACATCACCCATGTCACTGCGGCGCTGACCGCACTCGACACGTTGGTCGTGCAAGATCTCTTCCTCAACGAAACCGCAAAGTTTGCCCACGTCTTCTTGCCCGGAACGTCGTTCCTCGAGAAGGACGGCACCTTCACCAACGCTGAGCGCCGGATCAACCGGGTGCGCCCTGTAATGGCGCCGAAGACCGGTAAGGACGAGTGGCAGGTCGCGTGCGACATCGCCACAGCGATGGGTTATCCGATGGGCTACGACGAGGCGTCCCAGATCATGGATGAGATCGCGCAGGTGACGCCGACGTTCTCCGGCGTCTCGTTCGCGCACCTCGACGAGGCAGGCAGCCTGCAGTGGCCGTGCAACGACGCTGCCCCTGAGGGAACACCGATCATGCACGTCGACGAGTTTGTCCGCGGCAAAGGCCACTTCGTTCCAACGCCCTACGTCCCCACTGACGAGAAGGCAAACCGCAAGTTCCCGCTGCTGCTGACGACAGGACGCATCCTGTCCCAGTACAACGTCGGTGCTCAGACGCGTCGTACCGCAAACGTCGAGTGGCACTCCGAGGACCTCCTCGAGATGCACGAGGCAGATGCTGCAGAACGCGGGATCAGCGAAGGCGATTGGGTAGCGCTGAACAGTCGAGTGGGCGAAACGCACATGCGCGCGCACATCACTGACCGCGTCCCTCAGGGCGTCGTCTATACGACCTTCCACCACCCTGAGAGCGGTGCGAACGTCGTGACGACCGAGAACTCTGACTGGGCAACGAACTGCCCCGAGTACAAGGTGACGGCCGTGCAGATGCGTCCGGCTAACGCAGTTGACCCGCACCGGGTCAGGGCCGACGCGTGAGTGTCAAGGACCTTGTGCGCATGGCCAACCAGATCGCGGTGAACCAGGCTCATCTGTCCGACGATGATGCCGTGGCTTTGGTCGCGCAGCATTTGACCATGTTCTGGGCGCCGGCGTTGCGGCGCGACCTGCAGGTTGCCGCGGAGTCTGGCGACACCGGGCTTAACGCGGTTGCGCTGCGCGCGGTGCGTCAACTGCAGCCAGCGTGATGCGCTCGACACCTGCGTAGCAGTTGAACGACTCGTTGCGCGAGAACCCGACGAGCGTCAGCCCCGAATCTTTGGCGAGGTCGACGGCCAGGGTCGATGGCGCTGACACCGCGGCCAGTATGGGAATCCCGGCCATGACTGCCTTCTGTGTCAGCTCGAAGGATGCCCTGGCGCTGACCTGAAGCAGCCACTGGGACGCCGGCAGAGCCTCATGCTGCAGCGCCCAGCCGACCACCTTGTCCACGGCGTTGTGGCGTCCGACGTCCTCGCGGACGCAGACGGGATTGCCATCGAAGGTGAACAGCCCTGCGGCGTGGAGGCCGCCGGTGCGGTCGAACGCCGACTGTGCGGCACGGAGCTGGTCGGGCAGTGCTGTGATCACCGTTGGCGAGATACGTGCATCGTTGTCGAAGACTGTCCTTCGCCGCCTGACGACCTCGGTGATGCTGTCGGCCCCACAGATTCCGCATGCGCTGCTGGTCATGGTGAGCCGTGGCGCAGGCGGGGTGAGCCTGCTGGCGAGGCGCACCTCGACGGTGTTCTCGTCGCACGCGATGGCGCCGATGACGTCCGAGGGCTGATGCACGCTGCCCTCGGAGACGAGCCACCCGAGGGCGAGCTCAATGTCGTGGCCGGGCGTCCGCATCGTTGTCGCCGTGTCGACGCCGTTGACCCGGATCGTCAGGGGTTCTTCAACGGCGAGCTGATCGACGACTTCGGTGGTTACGCCGTCGCGAAGCCGGGTCATGCGGCGTCGGTCTACGAGGCGTCCCATGGAACAACGGTGCCACAAGATGGGACAGATGGCGCCGCGCGTTCCATCAGATGACCCGTTTGAACCGATTCACACAGGGCGGGCCTTCGGCGTGGTCGTAGCGGACGCCGCCGGCCGTGACGACGACCGTTGCGCTCGAGACGGTTCCGTGGCGCTGGGCATGGATGCAGGCGGGCGACCCGCTGTCAGACGTCTCGTGTGACCGGAGCACCCTTCGCAGACGTTGGACGAGCTGACCGGCGTGGGTGGACGCGGCGATGGCGCGTTCTGCCTGCGCGAGGACTCGCATGCCCTTGGGGTCCGTGGAGTCGTCGAGATCTTGCTCTTGCCGTGGGGACGCCAAGCGCCGCGGTTCGCGCATGGATGTCGTCCGACGACTCAAAGCGCCGGTCGATGATGTCGGCCAGCGTGGTGCGATGCGCCTGAAGCTCCATCGGGTCTTGCTGCTGCTCGAGGAGCCGGTTGAGCGTGAGCGCGGTGGCGGCCCGCTCCAACACCATCAACTGCAATGGCCCCGGCGCGCCGTCCAGCAACAGCACGAGGCGTCCCCACACCTCGCCGCGCGCCTCGACCATCGCCAAGACCCACCCATCGGGACCGCACACTTCACTGTGCGCTGACGTCTGCGCGGCACGCGACTTCGTGCTCCAGTCGCGCAGCACCTCGTCGGTCGACCTGGCCGCGGGTGCGTGAGCCACGACTTGATGAATCAGGTTCTCGAACACAACGGCGCAGCCGGACAGCCGTGCTGCCTCGCGCACGATGGATAAGGCCGAGGCTCCCTCGACGCAGAGAATAGTGAAGACGCGATGCGCCGACTCCGAGGCGTGCAGCGCGCTGATCTGTTCCTCGACAATCAAGGAGTGCACCGCCTGGGTGATCTTGACGAAGCGAAGCTCGCGCCACAGCGAGATGAGCGGCAGTCGATGTCCATCGCAAGCCTTGACGAGTGCGCGCGGCAACTCGGTGTAACGCCGGCCGAGCTCAACCACCAGAGCCACCGCGCCAGCAGTCGCGAGGGCGTCGGCGTAGGCGCGCAGCTCTTCCTACGTCTCCGAAAGAGCGATTCCGGTAGTCAGGATCACCTCTCCGCCAGACAGCAGACCAGCGATGTCCGGCAACTCGCTGACGTGCACCCAGCGCCCCCGAGAATCAAGGCGGCGCGCCCCGGCGTCCACCCTGGGGAGCCCAACGGCGACGTCGGGCAACTCCAGGACGTCTCGGACGCGTGGGAGCGCCGCCTGGGCGGTGAGCGCTGCGCGATGGGGCATGGGACCCCCATGATCGGCGCGGCCGCCGTTGGCGGTGTCGCGAGGGTAGCGACTGAGTGGGGTGGGTCGTTCCCGAAGTCGGTTTTCGGGCAGCCCACCGTGGGGCAAACTGCTCCGGCCGACACGGTTCGATCACGAACGCTAGACGCGTCCGGACTGAGCGGTTAGGTTCGCCCCACGCAGCAGACAATGCTGAGTCGAATGTGCGTAGAGTCCGGAGATCGTGCGGTCTGAGGGGGCCGAAGCCGGATATCTTCCTGTCACACCCGAGTAGGGCTTCAGAGAGGCCGGTGGCCGTAGAGTGCGGCGCCAGGAGGGATTGGGCATGGCGATGACGCGGAGGAGCCTGCGGTGGGGGGCCCTAGCAACAACAGCGCTGATGGCGGCGATCCTGCCCCTAGCAGCAGCAGGCGGACAGGCGCAGGCGCTGGAGCAGGACGGCAAGAACATCTTCGTCGTCGGCGTGCTTCAGGACGTCGACAATCTCAACCCCTTCAAGGGCATCACGGTTGCCGCCTACGAGTCGTGGGCGTTGACGTACGGCTACCTCACCGGCTACAGCGCCGAAGACTTCTCCTCCGTCCCGGCGATCGCGGAGACGTGGGAGCCGTCCGAGGACGGCCTCACGTGGACGTACCACCTTCGCGACGACGCGATGTTCAGTGACGGCGAGCCGCTGACCTCTGCAGACGTCGTTTACTCGTTTCAGCGCGTCATCGACGGCGAGTCGATCGAGAAGACGAACTACGGCAGCTACGTCAAGAACATCGAGAGCGTCAAGGCGACCGACGACTACACCGTTGAAATGCTCATCAAGGCCCCATCGCCGATCATGAACAACCTGGCGGTGCCGATCCTTCCAGAGCACATCTGGAGCGAGATCAGCGCTGACGAGCTCGGCAAATACACCAACGAACCCGACTCGGACCCGCCGGGCATGATCGGTTCGGGACCCTTCGTCATGACCGACGCGGTGAAGGACCAGTACTACCGGTACACCGTCAACCCGAATTGGTACGGCGAGCAGCCGAACATCGACGGCATCGAGTTTAAGATCTACCAGAATGACAACGGTCTCGTCACCGCGCTGCAGAACGGTGAGATCGACTTCGCGGACGACATCCAGGCCAATCTCTTCAGCACCCTTGAAGGCCAAGACAACATCACGGCGAAGTCATCGCAGTACTCCGGCTTCAACTATCTGACGTTCAACGGTGGCGCCCAGCTGACCGATGGCACTCCCATCGGGACGGGACACCCCTCGTTGAAGGACCCAGTTGTGCGCGAGGCGATCCACTACGCGATCGACCAAGAGGCGCTGGTCGATCGCACCCTTGATGGTCGAGGTACGCCGGGAGAAACCTTCATTCCGCCCATCTACGGTGACTACCACCTCACCATCGAGGATCCGATCACTTACGACCCCGGCTACGCCAACCAGTTATTGGATGACGCGGGCTACACGAAGGGAACGGACGGCATCCGCACGATGCCCGATGGGTCCGACCCATTGGTCTACAACCTCTACTCGCGACAGAACTCGAAGACGTCGCAGACGACAATCGAACTGCTCGGAGAGTGGCTTAAAGCCATCGGAATCGACTCGACGTCTGAATCGGTGTCGGAGGGACGGCTCTACGGCATCGCCGGTGACGGCACCTACGATATGTACGAGTGGGGTTGGGTTGTCGAGCCAGATCCCGACTACCAGACGTCGGTCTTCACTTGTGGCCAGATGAGCTACGAGACTGGGAGCGGCAAGATCTGGGCCGGCCTCAATGACAGCTTCTACTGCAACAAGGAGTACGACCAGCTCTACGACCAGCAAGCGAACGAGATCGACCGCAGCGCGCGGGCCGACATCGTCAAGCAAGCGCAGCAGATGGTCTATGACGCCAACGCCTACATCGTGACCGAGTACTACGACTATCTGCAGGCGTACCGCAGTGACCGCTACACCAACTTCACCGAGCAGCCGTCGGACAACGGCGCGATCTTGTTCCAGTACGGGACCTACTCGTACTTGAGCATCGAGCCGGTGACCGAAGGTTCCAGCGGCTCTAGTGACAGCAGCAGTTCGAACACCGCAATGATTGTTGGCGGGGTGGCTGCTGCAGCAGTTCTTGTAGGGCTCATCGTTTGGCTTGCGACACGAGGGCGACGCGGCAGCGACGCTGACGTGGAGTAGCGCGTGGCGCAACTCGAACCGGCGGACGTATCCGCCGGGGGGGGGGGGGGGGGCGCGCCGGCGGGGGGGGGGGGCCGGCCCGGCGGCCGGGCGGGGGGGGGCGCGGGGGGCCCGCCCCCGCCGCGGGGGGCCGGGGCTGGCCGCCCACGACCCTGATCCGGGCCAACGGCATCCCTGCCAGGCGCAGCCGAGCCACCAGGCGCGCCCGCGGCAGCTGCCCGCAGACGTAGGAGCGGTAGCCGGTGACCGGATCGACCGCCGTCGGGAGCAGGAGCTCCATCTCGTGGTAGAGCCGCAGCGCCTTGGGCGTCAGCCCGCTGGCCTGCGCGAAGTCGCCGATGCTCAGCAGCGTCGGCGCGTCCTGCTCGTGTCGGTCCATGCCGTCCTCGTCCCCGGCGAGGGTTCGCCGGTGATCCGAGCCTGGGCTCTGCCTCAGCGTCAAGGTCAAGGACGCGCCCCGCCGCGTTGCTGCGCGGGCCGGCGGCGCAGCGGGAGCGGGGGCTGGCCCAAGGGGTTGGCCCTGGCCACCTCGTCCATCGCGTCCAGCACGTTCCGCAGGTTGGTCAGCACCGCGCCGTACTCGGGCCACAACCGGTCCTCGAGCCCCGCGCGGGCGACCTGGGCCACCACCTCGTCCAGCTCGGCACGGGCCACCCGCAGGGGCTCCTGGTCGGCCGCGTCGATCGCCTGCCCGCTACGGTGCAGCACGGCCACGAAACGCTCGCGGAAGGCCGGGTCCCAGTGGCGCCCGTCGGCCAGGCTCAGCGCCAGGGTGCGAGCCATGCTCCGCGTCTCCGCGACCGCCTGCTCCATCCGGGTCAGCAGCTCGTGCCACTCCTGGGGGTCCCGCAACCCCCTCGCGGAGCGGCGCGGGTTGAGCCGGGCGCTCTCCCGCGCCTGGCGCACCAGCGCCCAGGCGGCGTCGAGGTCGCCGTCGAGGTCGCGGGTGCGTTCGACCCACTGCTCGGCCTGGTCCTGGTCGGAGCCGGCGGCGAGGCCGTCCGCGACCTCGACCAGCAGCCGTCCGATCACCCCGTCG
>JAJAYZ010000006.1 GCA_027118455.1 Actinomycetes bacterium | reverse complement strand
CTCCTGATGTTGCTGGTGTTCCTGCCGCTGATGCCGCTGCGCGATCTGAGCAAGAGCAGGTTCGCCGGCAGAAGTTGGCTCGGATGCAGGCTGAGGGCAACGACCCTTATGCATTCGGCTACCCCCGAACCACCGACGCCACGACGCTACGGGCCCGCTTCGCCGAGCTCGAGCCCGACACGTTCACCGGCGAGACCGCCGGCGTGGCCGGACGCGTCGTGCTCAATCGGGTCAGCGGCAAGATCATCTTTGCCACCCTCCGTGACGCGGCTGCCGACCTGCAGGTGATGCTCACCCTCGACGCCAGTGGCCAAGAGCTGCTCGACCGCTGGAAGAACGACGTCGACCTCGGCGACCACGTCGGGGTCACAGGCGAGGTCATCACCTCCAAGCGCGGCGAGTTGAGCGTCCTCGCGTCCGACTTCCAGGTCACCAGCAAGTGTCTGCACCCGTTGCCAGAGAAGCACGCAGGCCTGACCGATCCCGAGTCACGGTTGCGCCAGCGCTACGTCGATCTCATCGTGCGCCAGGAAGCCCGCGACATGGTCTACCTGCGTTCAGGAGTGGTCCGGTCGCTGCGCGAGACGCTGCAGGGCAACGGGTACATCGAGGCGGAGACGCCGATGCTGCAGGTGATGCACGGCGGTGCCAACGCGCGTCCGTTCGTCACTCATATCAATGCGTACGACATGCCGCTCTACCTACGTATTGCCCCTGAGCTCTACCTCAAACGACTGCTCGTCGGCGGTGTCGATCGCGTCTTCGAGATCAACCGGAACTTTCGGAATGAGGGCGCCGACTCCTCGCACAACCCCGAGTTCACCATGCTTGAGATGTATGAGGCGTACGGCGACTACGACACCATGCGTCTGCTCACCCAGCAGCTCGTGCAGAACGCGGCGATCGACGTCTATGGCGAGGCTGTGGCCAGGCGGGCACAGCAGGACGGCTCTATCGAAGAGTTCGACCTCTCCGGTGACTGGCCGGTCAAGACGATGATCGGCGCCCTCTCGGACGCACTCGGTGAAGAAGTCGGACTCGACAGCCCGGTGGAGGTGCTGCGCGAGTACTGCGAGCGCTTCGAGATCGAAGAGCCGCAGGACGCATCCGTCGGCATTCTCCTCGAGGAGCTCTATGTCGAGCTCGTCGAGAGCAAGACAACGACGCCGGTCTTTTACAAGGACTTCCCGAAGGAGAACGCCCCGCTCACCCGGGTTCACCGCGACGATCCCCGGCTGACCGAGAAGTGGGACCTCGTCGGGTGGGGGGCCGAGATGGGAACCGGCTACTCCGAGCTCATCGATCCGATCGACCAGCGCGAACGCTTCGTCGCCCAGGCTGCTCGCGCTGAGCGTGGTGACGACGAGGCGATGCAGCTCGATGAGGACTTCCTCCGGGCGCTCGAACACGGCATGCCACCGGCTGGCGGCCAAGGGATGGGCATCGACCGTCTGGTCATGACGCTCACCGGCCTGGGCGTCCGCGACACCATCCTCTTCCCTCTGGTGAAGCCAGAGTGAGCGCAGCAGCCGTCGAGATCCGCGAGGCTCGCACGGGTGACGTCCAGATGATCCGGCACCTTGTCGACACCTACGCCGCCGATCGCATCCTGCTCTCGAAGGCGACCGTCACGCTCTTCGAGGACGTCCAGGAGTTCTACGTCGCCGAGGTCGACGCTGTGGTGGTCGGTTGCGGTGCTCTTCACGTGCTCTGGGAGGATCTCGCCGAGATCCGCACCCTGGCCGTTGACCAGAGCCATCGTGGACGCGGAATCGGCGACCTGCTGCTTCGTCGGCTCTTGCAGCAGGCGCGACACCTAGGGGTGGCCAGGGTCTTCTGCCTCACCTTTGAGGTCGAGTTCTTCAGCCGGCATGGATTCGCCGAGATCGACGGAGCGCCGATCCCGCACGACGTGTTCGAGCAGCTGCTCGAGTCCTACGACGAAGGTGTCGCTGAGTTCCTGGGGCTGGAGAGGGTCAAGCCGAACACCCTCGGCAACGCCAGGATGTTGCTCGTTCTCTAGCGGGTCAGGCGTCCTCGTCGGTGACGGGCACGAGTTGCTTCTGGTAAGCCCGGAGGTCTGGGGGCGACTCTTCGAACGGCTCGACGTGGACGTAGCCGCTGGTTTCGAAGAGCAGGATCGCCTGGGAGAGGGCGTCGTAGACCTCCAGGCGGATGAAGTCGAACCCGGCGACCGCACCGGCCCCCTCAAGGGCCGACAGCATGCGGCGTCCGATGCTGCGGCCGCGCATCACCGGGTTCACCCAGAGGCGGCGGATCTGCCCGATCTTGGGGCCCACCTGGCGGAGTGAGCCGCAGCCGACCACGTTGTCGCGGTCATCGAGGGCGACAACGAAGAAGCTTCGCCCTGAGTCATCGCGGGCCTCCTGAGCGACGTCGATCTCCAGGACGTCAGCACCGACGAGATCGACCATCTCGTTGAGGAATTGGTTGATCGCCGACTGGCTACGCGGGTCGGTGGATCAAGCGCCTCGACGCGGACCGATGTCATGGGGAAAGCCTATTGCCTGTCTGCGCCGCGATGCGGCAGGGGCGCGCCAGCACCGGTCCTGGTTGCCTGGAGCGACGCAGCTTGCCGACACGAGGCAATCGAGCCCAATCCGGTCCCGCCGCTCGATTCCGTCAATGAAGTGAGGCCCCCGGGTATCCGGTCCCAGCGGTGGGAGCGGGTGGGCCGGTTGCTCTTCTGCCTGGACATTCTTTCAGGAGTTTCCAGGGACGCGTGAAAGATATCGAGGCGGAACCCACGAGGACCGGGTAAAGGCTGAACACTCCAGATGTGAAATGATAAACAATCTTCGGTCGGAAAGTCTTTCGAATTTTCCCCCGTAAATACCGAAATATTCAGCGGAATAGGAGCCACGAATGGCGCAGAAAATCCAGGTCGTCCTGATCGATGACATCGACGGTGGCCCGGCCGATGAGACGATCACGTTCGCTGTCGATGGCACGTCGTACGTGATCGACCTGTCGGCGGCGAACGCCGCCAGGTTGCGCAACGCCATGGCCCCGTTCGTCGGGCATGCCCGCAAGGCGGCCGGGCGCACCGGAGCGCGGCGTCCCCGCAGCGCTAGTGGTGGAAAGAGCGCGCAGATCAGGGCTTGGGCCAGAGAGCGGGGACTGGCGGTCAACGAACGTGGTCGGATCCCTGCCGACCTGGCTGCGAAGTTCGAGGCTGCCCAGTGAGGGCCGAAGCCGCCTGAGGGTGAATCGTTCGCTGATGGCGTAGGAAGACCCCTTCGCCCTACGGAACGCCAGGTCAGCAGCCGACGTTGAAGGGAGAACACAGTTGTGGGTGGGTCGGCCCGCGGTGGAGAACGAGAAGGGTTCGCTCTCCGGGGTTAGCATGCGAGTAGGCCTGAGCACGGCAGGAGCGGGCAACGTCCCGCGCCATAGGCGGATCACCCAGAAGGAGACGCGAAGATGTTCGAGAGGTTCACTGACCGCGCTCGGCGGGTGGTCGTGCTGGCCCAAGAAGAGGCCCGCATGCTCAACCACAACTACATCGGCACTGAGCACATCCTGCTCGGGCTGATCCACGAGGGCGAGGGCGTCGCGGCCAAGGCCCTGGAGTCGTTGGGCATCTCTTTAGAAGCGGTACGCCAACAGGTCGAGGAGATCATCGGCCAGGGTCAGCAGGCTCCGTCCGGACACATCCCGTTCACGCCGCGCGCCAAAAAGGTACTCGAGCTCTCGCTGCGCGAAGCGCTGCAGCTGGGGCACAACTACATCGGCACCGAGCACATCCTGCTCGGGCTGATCCGTGAAGGCGAAGGCGTCGCCGCGCAGGTGCTCGTCAAGCTCGGCGCTGACCTCAACCGGGTCCGTCAGCAAGTCATCCAGCTACTTTCGGGCTACCAGGGCAAAGAGCCGGCGACGGCTGGCGGTCCCCAGGGCGAGAACGCTCCGTCGTCGTCGCTGGTGCTCGACCAGTTCGGTCGCAACCTGACGCAGGCGGCGCGCGAGAGCAAGCTCGATCCGGTCATCGGACGCGAGAAAGAGATCGAGCGCGTCATGCAGGTGCTGTCGCGTCGGACCAAGAACAACCCGGTGCTGATCGGTGAGCCCGGCGTCGGCAAGACCGCCGTCGTCGAAGGGCTCGCACAAGCCATCATCAAGGGTGAGGTGCCAGACACCCTCGAGAACAAGCAGCTCTACACACTCGACCTCGGAGCGTTGGTCGCCGGCAGCCGTTACCGCGGTGACTTCGAAGAGCGCCTCAAGAAGGTGCTCAAAGAGATCCGCACCCGCGGCGACATCATCTTGTTCATCGACGAGATGCACACCCTCGTGGGTGCCGGCGCGGCCGAAGGCGCGATCGACGCAGCGAGCATCCTTAAGCCGATGCTCGCGCGCGGAGAACTGCAGACCATCGGCGCGACCACACTCGACGAGTACCGCAAATACGTCGAGAAGGACGCCGCACTCGAGCGCAGGTTCGCGCCGATTCAGGTTCAGGCACCTGACGTCGAGATGACGGTCGAGATCTTGAAGGGGCTGCGCGACCGCTATGCAGCGCACCACCGTGTCAACATCACTGACGAAGCCATCAAGGCTGCAGCGCGTCTTTCTGACCGCTACATATCCGACCGGCAGCTGCCTGACAAGGCGATCGACCTCATCGACGAAGCGGGCTCACGGCTGCGCATCCGGCGTATGACAGCGCCGCCGGACCTTCGCGAGTACGACGACCGCATCGGTGACGTCCGTCGCGACAAGGAATCCGCGATCGACGCCCAAGACTTCGAAAAGGCAGCGTCGCTTCGCGATCAAGAGAAGCAGTTGCTTGGCGAGCGCGCGCAGCGCGAACGCGAATGGCGCAGCGGCGGCATGGACACCCTGCCCGACGTTGACGAGAAGTTGATCGCCGAGGTCGTCGGCCTGATGACCGGCATCCCAGTCTCGGATCTGTCAGAGGACGACGCCAAGCGCCTGATGCGTATGGAGGACGAGCTGCACAAGCGGGTCGTCGGCCAGGAGCAGGCGATCAAGGCGCTCTCCAAGGCGATCCGGCGCACCCGTGCCGGCTTGAAAGACCCCAAGCGCCCAGCTGGTTCCTTCATCTTTGCCGGCCCCTCCGGCGTCGGTAAGACCGAGCTGGCCAAGGCGCTGACCGAGTTCCTCTTTGGTGACGAAGATGCGCTGATTGCGCTCGATATGAGCGAGTTCAGCGAGAAGCACACCGCGTCCCGGCTCTTCGGTTCACCGCCCGGATACGTCGGTTACGAAGAGGGCGGCCAGCTCACCGAGAAGGTGCGCCGCAAGCCCTTCTCGGTCGTGCTCTTCGACGAGGTCGAAAAGGCTCACCCCGATATCTTCAACTCCCTGCTTCAGGTGCTCGAAGAAGGACGCCTGACCGACGCGCAAGGTCGAACGGTCGACTTCAAGAACACCGTCATCATCATGACGACCAACCTCGGCAGCCGTGACGTTTCAAAGGGCGTCAACCTTGGGTTCGCCGCTGACAACGACAAGACCACCGCCTACGAAGCGATGAAGTCGAAGGTTCAGCAAGAACTGAAGCAGAACTTCCGTCCTGAGTTCCTCAACCGCATCGACGACATCATTGTCTTCCACCAGCTGAGCGAGGACGAGATCGTCAGCATCGTCGATCTCATGGCTGCCAAGCTCGAGGACCGCCTCAAGGAAAAAGACATGGCGATCGAGCTGACGACGCCAGCGAAGCTGTTGCTCGCGAAGAAGGGATACGACCCGGTCCTTGGGGCGCGACCGTTGCGAAGGGCGATGCAACGCGAGCTCGAGGACCAGCTGTCCGAGCAGATCCTCTTCGGCGAGCTGAAGCCCGGGTCGATCGTGGTTGTGGATGTCGAGGGTGAAGGTGAGGACGCCACGTTCACGTTCAAGAGTGAACCAATGGCGACGCTTCCAGATCTGCCCGACCACCCAGACCTGCAGCCGATCGAGACTGTTGACTCCGGTGACGTGGGCGAAACTGGGCCGGCAGCATCGGTCGAGGAGTAGTTGCTAGTCGGGTAGTCGGTACCTGGCCAGGTTGGCGCTGACCACCAGTCCGTCGGCCAGCAAGCTGTCCAACGCGCGCTCACGTTGCTCAGGTTCGGTCCACACCGCGTCGAGCGCGGTCTTGGGCAACGGTCCGTCGGCTTCTCGAAGGGCAGCGAGCAGTCTTCCTCGGCACTGGCGGTCTGTACCCACGTAGCTCTGTCCTCTGCGCGGTGGCCCCGTCCAGGCTGGGTAGCCGCTCACCCGCCAGGCGCACTGGGCGGAAACCGGGCAGGTGTCGCAGGTCGGCGTCCGCGCTGTGCAGATGAGGGCTCCCATCTCCATGACGGCAACGGAGGTGTTGGCTGCCTGCGTCGGGTCGATGGGCAACAAGTCGAGCGCCCGCTGGCGTTCACGGGCGGTCGCGGTACTCGACGATGGGAACTCTGTGCCGTCCAGCCACCTCGCGTGTACCCGGCGGACGTTGGTGTCGAGCACGGCCTGCCGCTGTCCGAAGGCGAATGCTGCGACGGCGGCTGCGGTGTAGTCGCCGACACCGGGCAGGGATCGTAGGTCGGCGACATCAGCTGGCACGAAGCCGCCAAACGAGTCACGGCATCGAGTAGCAGCCGCGTGCAGCCGCAGGGCGCGCCGGGGGTAGCCGAGCCTTCCCCAGGCCCTGATGGCGTCCCCCGGGGAGTCTGCAGCAAGGTCGGCCGGCGTCGGCCACCGTTGCATCCACTCTGCGTAGACCGGAAGCACTCGGACCACCGAGGTCTGCTGCAGCATGACCTCGCTGACCAGGACGCCCCACGGGTCGGGGTCAGACCGCCAGGGCAAGGTCCGAGCAGAGGAGTCGAACCAGCCGACGATTGCTTCTAGAGCTCCGGAGTCGGTCATCGATGCCATCGTGGCATGGTCAAAGGGCCCCGCAGCTAGAGCGGTTCTCACTAGGGTGGGGATGTGGTTCTTCAACCTGTCGGCGACCAGCCGCCCGGCGTCTACTGGATACGCCGTGGGCTTTTGCTCGCGGCGCTGCTCGTCGTGGTGGCCATCGTGTGGTGGATCTGGCCCAGCGGTGGTGACGACCCTGCGCAGCCCGCGGCCGATTCGACAGCGGCCCCTACCGCTTCGGCCACCCCCAGCGACATTGGTTCAGCCAGCCCGGAGCCGTCGAAGACGAAGACGAAGACGGCTGAGCTTCTGCCTCCGTGTGACGACTCGGCCATCGACGTCACCGTTACCTCCGATGCCGAGACCTATGCTGCCGACCGGCAGCCAGCCTTCACCTTCACCCTCGAGAACGTCTCTAAGGAGGGGTGCAGCCGTGACGTCGGTCAGGATGCCAACGAGCTTCGGGTCACCTCCGGAGGGACGCAGGTTTGGTCATCGGACGACTGCAACCCCGGTGGCGACACCGACCGCACGAACCTCGATCCCGGCGACCGCTTTGTGCAGACGGTGAGCTGGCCCAAAGTGAAGTCGGCACCCGGCTGCCCGACCCCCCAAGAGGCGGCATCGGCTGGGACGTACCAGGTCGTCGCCCGAAATCTGGAGATCCTCAGCGAGCCGGCCGTCTTCTTGCTCGAGTAGGGGCGCCGGTAGCGCCGGAGTTGGCTCAAGGTCGGGCGGTGTTTAGACGACACTCCTGACTACGAGACGGTGCTGACACCAGAAGCGCGCCGTGGCAGGAGGACCGGTGCCGGCGTCGCACGAGACCCACGATCGGGGACCCGTGAGCGCGCCCAGAGGCGCCCCGGTCCTGGTGGCGATCGTCGCTGGTACCAAGACGCGAATCAAGGTTCTCGAGAAGCTGCTGAACCAACCGGGCCTTATCGTCTGCGGTGGCGCACAAGAGCCAGTGGCCGCGGAGGAGCTGGTAGTTGCGGCCCGACCAGCAGCGGTCCTTCTCGACCTCGACCTCTGGTCAGGTGGGCTTGAGGCCATCGAGCGCATCATGGCAAACAGGGCTACTCCCATTGTCGTCATCGGACCGGCTGCCGAGCATCCCGAGGCTGCTATCGCCGCCGGTGCCGTTGACGTCGTTGGCCCGCTCGACGTTGCTCCAGGTTCGGCTGAGTACGCACACATGGTGATGCGGCACCTTAAGATCGCCAGCAGGGTTCGGGTGATCACGCACCCACGCGGTCGGCTTCGCGGACGAGGTGTGCGCGGACCGGCGTCCCAATCGCCCCTGCCTCCGTTCGATCGTCGTGAACAACGCGCTGCGTCCGGTGAGCCAGCTGTTCACACGGAAGCACGCGTCGACAGTGATTCAATCCCCGGTCTCTCGCAGGAACGGATCCGCCGTCAGGTGACCAATCGGCCGCGTCCCCTGCCACCTCGCCATGGCCCTCTGGTCGTGGCGATTGGTGCGTCGACCGGTGGTCCTCCAGCGCTCGCCACGATCCTCGCTGACCTACCCGCTGATCTACCCGCGGCCGTGCTGGTGATCCAGCACATGGCCGAAGGCTTCGTTGAGGGGCTCGCGCGTTGGCTGGATGGCGTCTGTGCCATTCCGGTCGTGGTCGCTGTCGATGGTGAGCGGCTGCAGCCTGGCCAGGTCTACCTGGCTCCCGCGAACCAGAACATGGTGGTGCGTCCTGGGTTTCGAGTGGACCTCACCGATCCGCCACCCGGCCAATACCACGTCCCTGGCGTCGACGTCACGTTCCGATCCGTGGCCCAGGTATCGGGTCAGTACGCCGTCGCCGCCATCCTCACCGGCATGGGCCGCGATGGTGCTGCTGGGCTGAAGGTCCTGCGCGACATCGGTGCCTTCACCATTGGTCAGGACGAGTCGACCAGCGTCGTCTGGGGGATGCCCGCAGCAGCGCAAGAAGCGGACGCGGTCGACCTCGAGCTTCCGCTTCCAGCTATCGGCCAGGCCATCGTGACGGCTGTGCACCACGCGGTCGACGAGATCCTGGAGGTGCGGTCATGACAACGCATGCCCTCTCCGATCCCGAGTATGTCGTCGTCACCGAGTCGTTGGTTCGGATGGCCGGACTGGTCTTCGACGTCAGCAGACGCGGTGCGATCAGCGCGATCCTGCACGAGCGGATGTCCAAGTCGGGACACACGTCGACGGGGTCCTACCTGGCCCATGTCGAGTCGGCACAAGGCGCTGAGGAGCGTCAGCGGCTGTTGGACGCCGTCACCATTCAGGAGACGCATTTCTTCCGGAACTTGCCTCAGATCGACGCGCTCCGGCGCGACGTTCTGCCCGATCTGTTGCGCCGCAGCCGTAGAACGGGGCGCCAGCTGACCATCTGGTCGGCCGGCTGCTCAACAGGTGAGGAGCCCTACACACTCGCCATGCTGCTGGTGCAGCTGTTTGAGGAGACCGGTCCATTCCCGGTGCGGATCATCGGGACGGACGTGTCTGCGGCGGCACTCGACGTCGCCCGCGCAGGTGTCTATTCGGGGCGAACCATTCAGCTGGCCGAACCGGGCGCCGTCGAACGCTGGTTCGATGCTCGTTCGGACGGAAGCTACTCGGTCGCTCAACCGGTGCGGGATCTCGTGGAGTTCCGGTTGCAGAACTTGGTCACCGATGAGCCGCCCTTCGACACCGGTGAAGTCGACCTGGTCGTCTGCCGGAATGTCACGATCTACTTTGGGCGCGAGACGACAGCCCGATTGGTCAGGGGGTTCCACCGGCTGTTGACCGTCGGCGGTTACCTCCTTCTTGGACACGCGGAAACGTTGTGGCAGATCTCCGGAGACTTCAGCTTGCTGCCCGTCGGTGAGGCGTTCGTCTACCGCAAGGATGTGGTCCCGCAGAACGGACGACGTCTCTCGGTAGGCCTACCCGCTGCGCCACCTCCCGCTGCACCGCAGCCGCGGCGGGTGATGCGTGACGTCCTGCGCGTCCCCAGTCTGCGCCCCAGGAGAGTCCCGACCCCGACCCCGACCCCGGCGCCTCCGGCTCGGCCCGTTGCGCCACCGGTTGCCTCCCCCCTTCAAGACCTCACCAAGGCTCGGGACGCGTTGAACGCCGGCAGCTACGCCGAGGCGGCTTCGCTGGCTGAGCGCGCTACTGCGGCACACCCGCTGCTCGTCGAGGGGTACATCATCGAGGGGAGGGCCCTCAGCAACCAGGGTGACGACGATGGCGCGATCGCTGCACTCCGCAAGGCCGTCTTCCTCGATCCGACGGCTGCTCATGCGCACTTCCTGCTCGCAACGACGTTGGCCCGCGTTGGCGACCCAGGTGGAGCTGCCCTCTCGTTTGCCTCTGCGGCTGAAACCCTCCCGCAAGCATCTTCTGAGACTCTTTCGGAACTGCTTGATGGTCGGGCGGTCTCGGATTTGGTAGACCTATGTCGTCAGTTGGCCGTTTCCCTGCAATCCGACCCTGAACCAGTGGTCGGCGCAAGCGCGGCCTCTCACGACGATGGACGGAGACGCTAGTGAGTGGCTACATCACGTTTCGCATGAACGGTCGCGACCTTGCGTGCGAGCTTGAGGAAGTGCGCGAGGTGGTCAGGGCCGTCGGTATTGAGCCGCTGCCGGGCACTCGTGCGCCAGTGAGCGGAATGATCGAGCTGCGGAACGACCCCCTCCCCGTGATCGATCTTCGCTCAGATGCTTACCCCGGCGAAGAGGGCGATGTTCTGGTGCTCAACCCGTTGGACGGTGGCAGCTACGGCGTTGCCGTCGACCGTGTGCTCGCTGTCGTCAGCGACGATGAGCTCGTTGTCGAGCAGGGTGATGCCCCCGCCGGGCTTCCGGCGTATGTGACGAGAGTGTTGCGGCGCCCAGAGGACCGGGCGCCGGTCATGTTGGTCGCGCTCCGCGCCCTCGCTGGGCTGGAGACGTCCGGCACTGCTTGAGCCTTATGCGGACGTCAGACGTAGCGTTCCAGGATGCTTGACTCGGCCAAGCGTGAGAGGCCCTCTCGGACGGTTCTCGCGCGCGCTTCGCCAACGCCCTCAACGGTCTGAAGATCATCGATGCTGGCGGCGAGTAGTCGCTGCAGACCACCGAAGTTCTCCACGAGCCGATCCACCACGGTGGCGGGAAGTCGTGGGACCCGAGCCAGCAGGCGGTATCCGCGGGGACTGAGCGTCAGATCCAGGTCGTCAGCGGCTCCGGGGTACCCCAGGGCCTTGGCAACGAGCGCGAGATCGAGTAGTTCAACATCGCTCAGTGCGTCGAGATCAGCGAGGGCACGTTCGACCGTGCGCGAGCGCCGCCCGGATGGCAGGTAGTCGCGAACGACCAACTCACGATCGACGTCGACCCCACCGATGAGCTCGACGAGCTGGAGGGAGAGCAGCCGACCATCGGAGCCGAGCTCGACCACGTAGCCGTCGATCTCTCGTGCGATCCGTAACACCATCTCGAGACGCTGCGCGACGACCGCGACGTCGCGCACGGAGACGAGGTCTTCGATCTCAAGGTCGGACAAGGTGCCGGCGACCTCGTCGAGGCGCATCTTGTAGCGCTCCAGCGTGGCGAGCGCCTGGTTGGCGCGCGAGAGGATTGCAGCGGAGTCTTCGAGCACGTAGCGCCGCCCGGCCACGTACAGGGCGATGATGTTCATCGACTGGCTCACCGAGATCACCGGGTCACCGGTCTGCTTGGCCACGCGCTCAGCCGTCCGGTGGCGAGTACCCATCTCGTCGGAGTTGATGCTGGGGTCGGGCATCAGGTGAACAGCGGCGCGGTGGATCGTGGTGGCGTCCGGCCCCAAGATGATGGCGCCGTCCATCTTGGCGAGCTCCCTGAGCCGGGTGGCCGAGAACTCGACGTCGAGGGTGAAACCGCCGCTGCAGAGGGCTTCGACGTCTTTGTCGTAGCCGAGGACGAACAGTCCACCGGTGCGTCCGCGCAGGATTCGCTCAAGCCCGTCGCGAAGCTGCGTTCCCGGTGCCACCGTTGCCAGGGTGACGAGCAGCTGGGTGTCGGCGTCGCTCGCCGCCGCCTTGTCACTCGTCGCCACGGGCACGCTCTCAAACTCGGTGGAACACCACGGGTCACTGGCGCGCACGAGGCGGCCTGAATGGCGCCGAGTCTAGCCGTGCGCGACCTCTTGCAGCGCGATCGCCAGCGCATCGTGGATGTCGGCCACCGGCGAGATGGTGATGCCGTCCGGCACCGGGCCTTCGTATCGAGGGGTAATCGCGCGGCGAAACCCGAGCCTGCTGGCCTCGGTGAGCCGGCGCTCGATGCCGGAGACCGTGCGTACCTCGCCGGCCAATCCGATCTCGCCGAAGGCGACCAGATCGGGGGCGAGGGGTCGGTCCATGCAAGCGCTTGCCAACGCCATCGTCAGGGCGAGGTCGGATGCGGGTTCACGTAGTTGCACCCCGCCAACGGTTGCCGCGTAGATCTCCGATGCCGCCAGGGGGACTCGTCCCCTCCGGGTCAGGACCGCCACCACCATCGCGAGCCGGGAGGAGTCGATACCCGCACTGGTGCGGCGGGGGTTATTGGCAGTGGTCGGGGAGACGAGCGCCTGGACCTCAGCGACGAGCGGCCGCCGCCCTTCGAGCGTCACCGTGACACAGGTGCCGGCAACCGGCGACGTATGCCGACCGATGAACAGGCCACTGGGGTCGGCCACTCCGTCGATGCCGTGGTCACTCATCACGAAGCAGCCCACTTCGTCAGTGGGGCCAAACCGATTCTTCGTCGCTCTCCCGATTCGGAGTGTGCTGTGCTGGTCGCCCTCGAACGTCAGGACGACGTCGACCAAATGCTCGAGCAGCCTGGGCCCTGCGACCGAGCCATCTTTGGTGACATGCCCGACCAGAACCGTTGCGATGGCCCGTTCCTTGGCGAGTCGGATGAGAGTGGTCGCCACCTCGCGCACCTGAGTGACCCCGCCCGGCGCGCCGTCGATCTCAGGCGTCGAAACGGTTTGAACCGAGTCGAGCACGAGGAGCCCTGGGCCAACCGCATCGATCTGCGTCAGTACTGCAGCCAGGTCAGTTTCTGCGGCGAGCCACAGGTTGGCGTGAACGGCGTTGATGCGGTCGGCGCGAAGCCGCACCTGAGCGGCGGACTCCTCACCGGTGATGTAGAGCGTCGTGACGCCGGCGCGAGCTGACCTGGCGGCGACGTCGAGCAGCAGAGTGGACTTGCCGACGCCGGGCTCGCCGGCCAGCAGAACGACAGCCCCGGCGATCAGCCCACCCCCCAGGACACGGTCGAGCTCGTCGACGCCGGTGGTGCGGCTACGAGCGGCATCCACGTCCACTTCGAGAATGGGGCGAGCGGGGGAGCTGACCGGTCCGGCCGTTACTCCGCGCGTTTTGGGACCGGTTTCATCGACGGTGCCCCAGGCCTGACACTCGCCACAGCGGCCGACCCACTTGGTGGTCGTCCAGCCACACTCGGCGCACCGGTAGTCGGGGCGGGCCTTCTTGGCGGCGGGCCGGGGGCTTCCGGTCACGTTCTACCTCCTCGGTATGTACAGGACGCTATGACAGGCCTCCGACAGGCATGCCTTCAGCCGCGTGAGAGCTCACGCGATCACACGTTTGCGGCTAGCTCAACCGGTGAGCGGTGCAGCTAGCCACGGCGTGGTGGGTTGGGATCGGTGTAGGCCCATGGCTCGGTTTGGTAGGTGCGTCCGGTTGGGGTGGTCCAGGTCATCACGCCGGTGGGGTCGAGTGTGGCGTTCCATCCGGTGGTGTGTTTGAGGCGGTGGTGGCGTCTGCAGAGGACGGCGAGGTTGGTCGCGGTGGTGGGGCCGGCCGGCCAGGGCACGGTGTGGTCGAGGTCGGTGCCGGCGCTGTTGGCGGAGCGGCGGCAGCCGGGGAACCGGTAGGTCACGTCGCGGGCGCGGACGGCCCGGTCTAACGCTGTGGACGGCCGGTAGCGTTTTTCGGCCAGGTCGGTCAGGGTTCCGG
>JAJAYZ010000005.1 GCA_027118455.1 Actinomycetes bacterium | reverse complement strand
GGGGGGGGGCGCGGCCCCCCCCCCACCCCCGCATCGGGCTTTCCCGGGGGGTGGGGGGGGGCCCCACGGGGGCTCAAACCCCCCACGTCGTGGCGATGTCTGCAGTTAGCGGGCGGTGCGCTCGTGAACCTGCCGCACGACGGCAGCCAGAACTTCGGGGTCGCTGGTCGGCAGGACGCCGTGGCCGAGGTTGAAGATGTGGCCTGGCAGATCGCGAGCGGAATCGAGCACTGCGTCCACCTGGGTTCGCACGGCGCTCGGCGACGAGAAGATGACAGCCGGGTCGAGGTTGCCCTGCAGGACGACGCTGTCGCCGACCCGCTTGGCTGCGTCAGCGAGAGCGAGCCGGTAGTCGACGCCGACGACGTCGGCACCGGCATCTCGCATCAGCGGGAGCAGCTCGCCGGTATTTACACCGAAGTGGATGCGCGGCACTCCTGTCTCTGCAAGCGAGGACAGGAGCCGCTGCGAATGCGGCATGACGTAGCGCACGTAGTCGACAGCCGAGAGCGCCCCGACCCAGGAGTCGAAGAGTTGGATCGCTGACGCCCCGGCGGCAACCTGTACGTGCAGATAGGCAGCCGATATGTCTGTGAGCTTTGCCATCAGCGCGTGCCATAGGTTTTCATCGCTGTACATCAAGGCCTTGGTGTTCTCGTGATTCTTCGACGGCCCACCTTCGACGAGGTACGACGCGAGGGTGAAGGGAGCACCGGCAAAGCCGATCAGCGGTGTGGCAGCCAGTTCAGCGGTGAGCAAGCCGATGGCTTCGGTGATGTACGGCACGTCGGCTGGGGTCAACTCCCCCATCGCGTCGACCTGCTCGTGCCGTCGGACCGGGTCAGCGACGACCGGACCAACTCCAGGAACGATATCGAGGTCGAAGCCGATCGCTTTGAGGGGTAGCACGATGTCGCTGAAGAGGATCGCAGCATCGACGCCGTAGCGACGCACGGGCTGCATCGTGATCTCGGCGACGAGGTCGGGCCTGGTGCATGCCTCGAGCATCGTCGTCCCCTCGCGCACCTTGCGGTACTCAGGAAGGGAGCGACCAGCCTGCCGCATGAACCACACGGGAGTGTGTGGGACCGGCTGACGTCGGCAGGCCAGCAGGAACGGGGACTCAGAAAGGGATGCGTGAGACACGATCAGTCATCGTGTCACGGAACGACGAAGCCGGCTCACCCGGCCGACAGAAGCACGATGCCGACCAGCGCCCCCATGACTCCGTAGATCTGCAGCCGAGTGAGCCGCTCCTTGAGCAGGATGCGGGCCAACAGCAAGGTGGCCACCGGGTAGAGCGAGCCGAGTACAGCCGTCACGCTGAGCAGCCCGAACGTCGACGACCAGGCGAAGGCACCGTTGGCCGCAGCGTCACCGGCTCCGACACCAGCCAGGCCCGGCAAGTCACGCCAGCGCAGCCCGACGAGGCGGGTGAAGACAACGACAGGCACGATCATCAGCAGCACACTCGTCAAGCGCTGGACGGCGATCGTCATGCCCACACTGGACTCACCACCGCCAGCCAGAAAGATGAAGGTGGCACCAAAGTTCAGTGCGGCCACAAGGGCAAGGACGATCGACTTCACATGAGCATCACGCGCCTCGACGTTCGCGTGCGGCACGTCCGGGCCAGCAGCCAACACCACGCCGACGAACGCGACGACGATCCCCAAGAACTGAAGGACCGACGGCTGCTCCCCTTGAGCCAACCCCCAGGCAACCGGGACGATGATTCCGGTCGCCGCGATGGGCGACACGATGCCCATGGTCCCGATCGACAGCGCCCCGTAGAAGCACACCAGGCCGAGCGGGCCAACGATCCCCGCTCCCACTGCCCACCAGAAGTACCCAGAAGGATCGTCGAAGGAGCCAAGGAGCCAGACCGTAGGGACGATCAGCACGAGCGCGATCAGCTGCGAGATCAACACCACGACGACCGCAGGCATTCGTTTGGTGAAGATGCCACCGAAGAAGTCGGCAGTTCCCCACAGGAGGCTCGAGAGCAGAGCGAGGGCGACGGCCATCAACGAAGGCTAGGTGCTGACGTCGCGCGCGTCGCGGGCGGGAGGGCCTGGGTACTCGACGTACGCTGACCCCGTGACACAGCCGGATTCCCCACCGGAGACTTTCTCCCGCGCTCTGCAGTCGCTCCGGGCCGCCCGGTTGCGTCCGGAGATCTCTTGCGACGAGGCACCGGCGCCACAGCGCCTGGCCCCATTCTCGGTGGCACTTACCGCAGACGTCGTTGTCGGTGAGGACGAGCTCGGCTCCGGGCGATTTGTCGTGCTGCACAACCCCGATGGCCACGAGGCCTGGGACGGCACATTTCGCATCGTCACCTTTGCCAGGGCAGCGCTCGACATCGCCATGGGCGCCGACCCGCTGGTGACCGAGGTTGGCTGGTCCTGGCTCATGGAGTGCCTCGCCGCCCACCAGCTCGACGTTGTGGCCGTCAGCGGAACGGTGACCCGAGTCGCCTCGGAGAGCTTCGGCTCGATGTCGGACCGGCCAGCCTCCGCCGAGCTAGAGATCCGCGCCTCCTGGACGCCGGCCACCGACTTGCTCGGCGAGCACCTGCTGGCCTGGGGCGACCTGCTCTGCACCGCCGCGGGGCTTCCCCCGCTTCCGGCCGGGGTCGTCCCGCTCGGCCGGCGCTGACGCCTCACCCCGCACTGCCCCTTCGGGTCCGCCCTGGTTCCGGCTATCTCCGGGCCCTTTTCCCTACAGCCCCTGCTGGTGCCGTCCGATGAGAACTCAGGTGGGCATTCCGGACTCGTTCGGTGCCACCTGCACGATCGGCAACGTTGGACGCCTGCGTCCGACTGGCAAAAAGGGAGGGACGGGTGACCACACTCGTCGAGCGCGGTGGACATCCGCACGCGTTCCGCACTGCCCGCTTCACCGCGCTTGCGGTCGTGGCGAACCCGAGCGTCCGCGAAGCGGTCGTCCGTCGGCTCCACATTCTCGGAGCCGCGTCCGTTGCTGAAGCCGCTTCGGTAGCCGAGGCGCGTGCCAGGGCCATCGCCGACGGTCCCCGCGACCTCTGCGTCATCGACCTGGCTCTGCCAGACGGTTCTGGTCTGCAGCTGCTCGGCGAGCTGCGGCAGGCCGGATGGTCGCGCTGCGTTGCGCTCTCCCCAGGGGACGACCCCTACTCAGTCCGTGCGGCCATCGCCGCCGGCGTCAAAGGCTTCGTTGTCACCGGCGGGGCACCGGACGCCGTCCGTAGCACGCCTGGCCCCAGAACTCGCGGCGCTGCAGGCCCTGACGGGCTCTCAGCACGCGAGATCGAGGTCCTGCAACTGGTGGCCGGCGGCCGCTCCAACCGCGACATTGGCGGCGAGTTGAGCCTGTCAGCCCTCACGGTCAAGAGCCACCTGGCCCGGATTGCCCGCAAGCTCGGAACCGGCGACCGCGCCGAGATGGTCGCCGTCGCACTGCGCGCCGGGGTCATCAGCTGACCTTGGGCCCGCGTACGGTTGCGCCGTGACCGTCCCCGACCCAAGCGGCCCTGCTCCAACGAGCACCCCGACCCACGCGCCATCGACACCCGACCCTGACGCCGAAGCGGCAACGCCGTCCCCGGTCACGATCCTTCTTGAGCCTCGTGAGGGTCTCCCACCCGTCATCACCGGCCGCAGCGCGCTCCAGGACGCCGCAACAGCCCTCGCTGGCGGCACCGGCCCCATCGCCGTCGACGCTGAGCGTGCCAGCGGCTACCGCTATGGCCAGCGCGCCTACCTCGTCCAGCTCCGACGCAACGGCTCTGGCTCGTTTCTCGTCGACCCGGTGGCCTTTGATGACCTCACCCTGCTCGCTGAGGCCATCAACGACGCCGAGTGGGTGCTGCACGCCGCAAGCCAAGACCTCCCGTGCCTGGCCGAGATCGGGCTGCAGCCCGGCGAGCTCTTCGACACCGAGCTCGCCGGCCGGTTGCTGGGCCACCCGCGGGTGGGCCTTGGAGCGATGACCGAGTCTGTCCTGGGGATCGGCCTGGAGAAGGGCCACGCCGCAGCCGACTGGTCGACGCGGCCCCTGCCGCAGGACTGGCTGCGCTACGCCGCTCTCGACGTCGAGGTGCTGATCGACCTGCGTGACGCCCTGGCCGCCGAGCTCGAAGCGGCTGGCAAGACCGAGTGGGCACGCCAGGAGTTCGCCGCCATCGCCGCTGCCCCTCCGTCTGCGCCCCGAGTCGATCCGTGGCGCCGCACCAGCGGCATGCACCGGGTGCGCAAGCCACGTCAGCTGGCCGTGATCCGCGAGTTGTGGCTGGCCCGTGATGACCTGGCCCGACAGCGCGACACCGCTCCTGGCCGGATCCTTCCCGACAGCGCCATCGTCGGAGCCGCTGTCGAACAGCCGGCGACGCGTGAGGCGCTCGTTGCGCTGCCCATCTTCGGCGGCAAGGCCAACCGGCGGCAGGCCGACCGCTGGATGGCCGCGCTCGACCGGGCCCGAACGTGCCCCGACTCCGAGCTGCCACCTTCGACTCTGACGTCCGACGCTCCACCACCTGCGCGATCGTGGGGCGACAAGAACCCCGAGGCGGCGGCCAGACTCGCTGTGTTGCGGCCGGCGATCGCTGCGCTCGCCGACGAGCACCACCTACCGATCGAGAACCTCCTCGCCCCAGACACCGTGCGTCGCGTCGCATGGCAGCCACCCCACGACTGCACGGAGACGGGTCTCGCCGCTCGGCTTCAGTCACACGGCGCCCGGCAGTGGCAGATCGACCTCACAGCGCGTCCCATGGCCAAGGCACTCGACCGCGTCGAGCGCGAGGCTGCGGTTGCCCGGGATTCCCCGACGTCCTAGCTCTCCTCCGGAGCGCACATCTGCCAAGCATCGGAGACGAGCTCGGTCAAGCGTTCGACATCGACCTCGTCCAGTCGGAGCATCACCAGCGGCCATCCGTCATAGCTCGGTGTGGTGAAGAAGACCTCCGGCTCGCCCAGCAAGAGCGCCTGCTTCTCTGCCTCGTCACCGACGTAGAGCACCGCGATGTCGATCCGAATGCGGCGCTTCTGGCCGGGGCGACGTTCGGGGTACGACCAGATGAACCCCTTGTTCGCTATCCGGAAGTCGAAACCGTCCGAGTCGATCTCGGTGACGTCCGCTAGTGCGAGCGCGAGCCGGCACACGTCGTCAGCGTCTGCCACGTCGGTCCTCTCCGCCGGTGAGCCTTGCACTCTAATCGGCACCAGATCACTACTCGCTGTAGTTGAACGAATACGCAAAGGCCCTGCCCTGGTTCCCCTTTGCCTCCTATGCTCCGAGGACCAACGGTCGCCAGTTCAGGAGGCACTCATGAAGCGTTCCCAGTACGTCGCGGTGGCCACGGTCGCCAGCTTGCTGGCGGCCCTCGGTGCCACAGCCGCGACGACCTCACTTGCCGCTGCGGTACCCACGAAGCCGAGCCATGCCCCCCAGGCAACCTACGTCGGGGAACGGGCGCCGCTCACCGCGAGGGCACCAGCGGCGACAGCCCCGCGCACGCCAGGTATTGGCGACGTTCTCGGCGGCGTCGAGCTCAAGAGCCCCGAGGTCGAGGCCAGGAAGAACTCGCCGCAAGGTGGCTCATCGGTGCTCAACGGCAACGTCCGACCGCCGTCAGCTGCGTCAGTGCCCGTCTCGCAGAACCAGAGCGGCGTCGTCAGTAGCTTCCAAGGCTTGAACCACTTCGACAGCCGCTACTCAGGCGGCGGAAACGCCTTCTCGGGCGAGCCGCCGGACCAGGGAATGTGTGTCGGCGGTCGCTACGTCTTCGAGATCGTGAACTCTGTCGTGCAGGTGTACACCAAGTCGGGGGCCCCCCTGATCGCCGGCGACAAGGCCTTTGCT
The DNA here is from genome assembly GCA_027118455.1 of Actinomycetes bacterium. Lineage (GTDB taxonomy): Bacteria > Actinomycetota > Actinomycetes > JAHEKZ01 > JAHEKZ01 > JAHEKZ01. The sequence continues at coordinate 26,332 of JAJAYZ010000005.1, read as the reverse complement.
GACGGCCCGTCGGTGGGGCTGACCCTCAACGAGTTCTTCGACCTGCCACCGTCATTCGTGCGACCTTCTGGACCGTTCGGCCCGTACATGTTTGACACCGCGTGTCTGTACGACCCGTCGACGCAGCGCTGGTTCGCCACCTCGGCCAACCTCGACCAGGACCCAGTCACCGGTGACTTCACCGGCGCGAACCAGATCTGGCTCGCAGTCAGCACCAGCTCGAACCCGCTCGGTTCCTGGAAGATCTGGTCGATTGACGCTGCCAACAACGGACAGAACGGCACGCCTGACCACGGTTGTCCGAACGGCTACTGCTTCGGCGACTACCCCCAGATCGGCATGGACGCTAAAGGCTTCTACATCACCACCAACGAGTTCGAGTTCTTCGGCGACGGTTTCAACGGGACGCAGCTCTACGCACTCTCCAAGGATGATCTGCTCGCCGGGCAGACGAGCCCGACGATGCAGATGTTCGAAAACGTTCCGACCGCTACCTACAACGACCTCTCGTACACGATGCAACCGGTGAATGCCCTACCGGACGAGTGGGACACCTCTGCCAACGGCACGATGTACTTCGGGATGTCGGGGTCTCCGTTCACCGACAGCTTGGTGCGTTCGATTGCTCTGTACGGTCTCTCGAACACCCGGTCGCTGGCCACCGATACGCCCACGCTCACCCTCTCGGAGACCTCAGTCCCCACCCAGCCCTACGCGACTCCCGGATTCGCCCAGCAACAGAGCGGCCCCATGCCGCTGCTGTCCTGCGTGAATGACACCGCGTGCATCGGCGTCCACTACCCGAACATCAAGAACCCCTTGGTGCTGGACGCTGGCAACTCCGGAAAAGTGTACGGCGCCTGGCTGCACGACGGTGACGTCTACCTCACCACCGGCACCCCGCTCACCGGCAGCGGAGCCGCTTGGTACAACACCAACAACGGTGCGTGGAAGGGCATCAAGCAGCGGACCGGCGTCGCTTGGTTCGTCGTGCATCCAGACGCTTCCGCTTCCGGGCTGAACGCATCCCTTGAGGGCAATGGCTACCTCGCCATTCAGGGTGCCAACCTGACCTACCCCTCGATCGTTGTCGGTCCGACCGGTGCCGGGGCCATCGGTGCGACACTGACCGGCCCGAACAACTTCCCGAGCGCTGCTGTCGCCCGGTTCACGCCAGGACATGCGCCATCAGTGGTCCAGATCACCGGACAGGGCGTCGGACCCAACGACGGGTTCACCGGAACCGGAGAGGGCGGCTACGACCCTCGATGGGGTGACTATCCGGCAGCGACGGTGACGCCCGACGGCACGATGTGGTTCGCCAACGAGTACGTGGCCTCCAGGTGCACGGTAGCCGAGTTCAATGTTGACACCACCTGCGGGTACAACCGATCCTTCTACGCGAACTGGAGCACGCACATCACTGGCATCACTCCGCTGCGGTGAGACCAGGCCACACCACCAGAATTGGGAACAAGATGAATACAAGGAATGCAATGGCGCCTTGATATCCTTGGCCGATGCACCTTGAGTTCAGCGGCGAGATGTGGTCGTGGCGCGGCCCGTCACCGTTTCACTTCATCACCGTTCCTCCGGACGAGGGCGCAGAGCTCGAGATGACTGCCGCGCTGGTGAGCTACGGCTGGGGAATGATCCCTGTGAAGGCGGAGATCGGCGCAACGGTCTGGACGACGTCGCTTTTCCCCAAGGACGGTGGATACGTCTTGCCTGGTGCTCAATGTCTGGCAGGTCCTGCCAGACCGCCATGACCTCGTAAAGCCTGCGACCGTAGAGGTACGTGCCGACCGACCGTTCGAGCTCGTTGACGGCACGATGGACGTCCTCACTGGGCGCAGCCCAGTCGAAGTGACCCACCTCATCTGAGACGAACCCGTCCAACGAGGTCAAGACCGTGTACACCAAGCGGGCCATTGCGCGAGCCTACTCATCGGCTTCGGCACTCGCCGGGAAGACTGCGGACATCCCCAACGATGCGCAACCGCAAATATGTGTGGCAACTGTTGCCGGTCGGCGACGGTAGGCTCCATCCGGCAAAGTTGATACACGCCATCGCAAGGACCTGCGATGCCATTCACCCGCCGCGCCGAAACGAGTCGCTCGTGATCGTCGTTCTCTTCTCCAGTGTCGACCGGCCGGACATCGACGCCGACGAGTACGGCCGGGCCTCGGCACGGATGCGAGAGATCGTGTCGTCCATTCCGGGCTTGATCTCCTTCAACTCCTATGTCTTAGACGACGGTGAGGAGCTGGCCGTCGCCCGCTTCGACTCACTGGAGGCCGTCGAGCCTGGCGTAGCCAGCCCGAGCACCTCGCGACGCAGGCGAAGGATCGCTCATCCTGGTCGCAGGAGTATTGGGCTCAGACATCTGAGTCGGTGCGCGAGTACCGCTGGACGAGTGGGGCTGGCTACCAATCGGATCTGCGTGAGATGTTCTCGGCACGCTCTGAGATTCGGCCGAACCCTGCAGACCACGTCACGCCGTCCGACGCGTCGTCAACACTCCCCCTTGACCACAACTGATCGAGCCGACGATGCGAAAGCAATCGCCGGAGGAGCGTCCCGTTCGGGCGAGCGTCGCATTGCTCGCTGCGATGGCAGGCGGTCTCGTCACTGCGTTGGCTGAGCCACTCAGCAGTCGAGCACCGGCAGTTGGCGGCCTGATCGTCTTTGGGGCCGGCATCATGGTTGGTTCTGCTTCGGTCATTGTGTTTGCACGAAGGACGGGTCTCCGCTGCGGTCAGCCTCCGGAATGGCATCAAGACAGCCGGCCGGTTTCTGTGGGATCTCGCGCCGTAGTCCCAGACGATGATGGTTGTTCAGGTGTGTCACGAGTGTCGAGCGGCGCAGGGAACCCGCCCCGTAACGGCCCTTAGCATGCGCATTTGGTGCCTCGGAGTCTGTGCCACACTTGAGCATGGCCTTTCGCCCACTAAATGTGAAGACAATGCTCAGGGCGATTGGCGCGCCGTTATTAATAGCGTGTGCGCTCAGCGGCTGCAACGATTCGGCCGGCCCGACCGAATCCACCTCGGGCAGCCACGGTGATCTGACCGACCAAGAGTACAACTTCGCTGTTGCCCTTGCCCGTCAAGAAGTTCGACAGGACAGCGCGTCCCTCAGCAGCGCCACAGTCACAGTTGGCCGCGGCCCCGAGACCGAATCGAACCTCGGCTACCCATGCCAGTCCAATCGCCTGCTGTACATCAAGCTGATCGGCGCGTTTCCGCACATGAAGACCACCGGCCAGCCGTTGGATCAGAACAGCAATATCGAACCCCCGCACAACACCGTTCACGCCGTGACTCTCACCGCAGACGCTCAAAGCGGCCGTGCTTGTCTGCAAGGCGTTCAGACCGGCAACCCCACACCTGCACCGGAATCCGTGCCCCTGCAACTGAACTGAGAATCAATATCTCGAATGGCTGGCTGAGGTTCACAATGCCTGATGTGAGACTGGGCTTTGGGATCGGAGTCGCCGTGGCGTCAGCGCTGATAGCCGGTTGCACTCAAAGCCCACTGTCCGAACACAGCGCCCCTCATGCATCGTCAAGCACATCTACCTCGACCGCTGGTGTCTCAATGAACGTCGGTGATGCGCAACTCACCGGAACGATGCACGTTGCCGAACCACCTGCTGACGATCGAACGCTCTTCCTGCCAATCGTGCGGGCAGGTCGGATGGCGACATGCCCAAACCAAACAGGTCCAGCGCAAACGGGCACGCGGCACCACACCCTGTACGTAGTGGTCGATTGTGGAGACCGCGGAGTGAGAGCCGTCAAGGTCGTCTATACCAGCACCACCGTGCCCCATTTGATCGGAACAGATGCCCACGGCCCGCTTGCCCTAGGGGGATTACTCCAGCTGCACTTCGAGGAACGGTATGTGCAAAGGAACGGTCCGCAATCGAACGTCGTGCTCAGGCAACAACCCGCCGCGGGCAACGTTGTCCCAAGAGGTTCAACCGTCTCAGTCGTCGTGACGAGGTAGGACCGCTCACCCCGGTTATCGGGACAGAGAAACTGACATGATCGGCACCGCATGCCAACATGCCGGTAATCCACTTGGGGGTTCGCGAGGTTGGGGGCTGGGCGGTTCTCGCGATGGTGGAGGTCGGTCGATGACGTGGGGGTTGGGTACTCGTCTGTGCTCAGCCGGGGCCACCAGTGGCTGCGAAGATATCCACATGACCGGTATCAGCGCCGATGAGCGGACGCAGTGAGAGGCACGCGCCCGGCATCTCGCGTACTTCACTGTCGCCTACAACTGTGTGGAGGCCGTGGTGACAATCACGGCTGGAGTGCTCGCCGGGTCAGTAGCACTGGACTCCTTTGGCGGTGACAGCGCGGTGGAGTCCCTCGTCGCTTGTCATCGTCTGGCAGTTCCGTGCCGCACTACCGGAGGATCGCGAGCGAAGGGCCCCGACCGCAGCACGAGTCCGGTCCCTCGTGCCTGTCCGGAGCCGCGGGTCCAACGGCCCTATGCGGCGCGCTGCGGGACGGAAAGGCTTGAGTCAACGGTCGTCGACCGAATAGAGGAGTTCGACATGGCTCGGCGCGTCAAGGCAACGAGGGGTGAGCGGGTCTGCCAGGTCCGCAACGTCTTCCAGGACCTACCGGCGCTCCTGACGGCTCCGCTCTACCGACGGTGGCACCTGCGCTGGGGGGCTACACCGAGCGAGGTCTCGGCCAAACTGCCGGGCGATGCGCTTTTCCCCCGGGCTCAATATCGCTCAACCCGGGCAATCAGCGTGAATGCTCCACCCGATGCAGTCTGGCCCTGGCTAGTCCAGGTCGGCTGCCAAAGGGCCGGCTTCTACAGCAACGACCTCCTGGACAACCTCGGCCGCCCCAGCGCCACCGTGATCCTGCCCGAGTTTCAAGACATCCAGGTTGGACAGTGGGTCCCGATGTCCCCGGCAGCCCAACCCTCTGATCGCACCGCACTAAAGGTGGACTCCTTCGAGGTGAACCGCTGGCTACTCTGGGTCAAGCCCGACAGCACGTGGGTTTGGCAACTGACTCCCACCGATGACGGCGGGACCCGGCTCGTGACGCGCATCCATGCCGTCTACGACTGGAGACACCAACCGCTGATGGCGCTGCTCGGCCTGGTGCTCATGGAGTTCGGTGACTTCGCCATGCTGCGGCGGATGCTCCGCGGAGTCAAGCAACGGGCCGAGTCGCTCACGCCCCGCGTCCAACCAGTGTCGTCATGATCGCGATGCGATCAGCTGGGCTCTCGACCCGCTCACAGCCCGCCCTGGACCTCGCTCGCCTCCAGGGGTTGACCACGATCGTCGGCACCGCGTCGCGGGGTCATGCCGCGCATCCGAGCAACCTGCCGGACACCCACCTCGGCCACAAGGACGGCACATCACATACATCGCTCCAGACACCGTCGCTAGGTGACTGAACCTCTACCGGGGCTTTGCAGACTGGGGCCGTGGACGAAGATGTGGCGGCCTACCTGAGGGCTGGGGGTGAGCAGGGCGCTTGAGTGACTTGGCGACCCTGAGCGAGCCGTACGGCAGCAGCAATACATGAAGTCGGCCACGCCTTATCGCGTCGTCACCATGCCGGGCGTCCGACGCCTCACGGGGGCGACATTGACCGAGCACCCGCTTCGCGATCGGACAGACCTCATCGGCACGGTGAGCAACCTTTGGGACTTCGTCGACGACCTGTGGCGACGCCGGGCTGCGCTCGTCTGCCAGGTGGGCGCCAAGTCGGAGACCGACCCTGACCTGCCCGCGGACATCATCATCGCCCCCGTCGACGAGCGGGACTGCTTCGTGCGCAAGGGCATCGGCTGGGCACTCCGCGACTACGCACGGACTGACCCCGCCTGGGTGCGCGCGTGTTAGTCGCCGAGCACGCCGATGAACTGAGCCCACTCTCAGTCCGCGAGGCGACCAGGCACCTGACCTGAGGCAGAACTACTGACCAGTAGCATCGACGTGATTGCTCACTCTGGGAGGTTTTGTGGCCAGCTCTGCCGATGGCAGCCCGCATGAGGTCGTCTTCATCGATGGCGTCCGTACCCCCTTCGGCAAGGCCGGCAGCCGCTACGCCAACACCCGTGCCGACGACCTCATCGTCAAGGTGATTCGTGAGCTGCTGCGCCGCAACCCTTTACTTGCCCCGGATCGAATCGACGAGGTCGCTATTGCAGCGACCACCCAGATCGGTGACCAGGGCCTGACCCTCGGCCGCAGCGCCGGTATTCTGGCTGGCCTCCCCCAGTCAGTGCCCGGCTACTCGATCGACCGCATGTGCGCAGGCGGCATGACCGCTGTCACGACGCTCAGTGCCGGGATCGCAGCTGGAGCCATCGACGTCGGTCTGGCCGGTGGCGTCGAGCACATGGGACGACACCCGATAGGCGAGGGCATCGACCCCAACCCACGCTTCGTCGCCGAACGCCTCGTCAACCCCGATGCCCTCGTCATGGGCAAGACAGCCGAAAACCTGCACGACCGCTTCCCCCAGTTGACCCGCGAACGAGCCGACGCCTTCGCAGCTGCCAGCCAGCAGAAGGTGGCCGACGCCTACATCTCGGGCGACATCCAGCCCGACCTCGTCCCCGTTGCCGTCTGGGCCGATGCAGGCGGCTGGGACCTGTCGTCAACTGACGAGCCACCGCGCCCGGGCACCACGGCTGAGGCTCTCGCCGAGCTGCGGACGCCGTTCCGACCACGCGGGCACGTCACGGCCGGCAATGCCGCCGGCCTCAATGACGGCGCCACCGGCGCGTTGGTGACCTCTTCGGCCATAGTCGAGGAGTTGGGTCTCTCAGCCAAGATGCGCATGGTCGGCTACGCGTTTGCCGGCGTCGATCCTGCGCTGATGGGTGTCGGCCCGATCCCGTCGACCGAACGCGCCCTGACTCGCGCAGGGCTCACCATCGACGACATCGGCCTGATTGAGATCAACGAGGCCTTCGCCGTCCAGGTGCTCGCCTTCCTCGACCACTTCGGCATCGCCGACGACGATCCCAAGGTCAACCCCTATGGCGGAGCCATCGCCTTCGGTCACCCACTCGCGTCGTCCGGGATCCGCCTGATGATCCAGCTGGCTCGTCAGTTCGCCGTGCGCCCGGGCGTCCGCTACGGCATCACGACAATGTGCGTCGGCCTTGGCCAAGGGGGAACCGTCATCTGGGAGAACCCCAACCACAACGGTGAGGGGGCATCCGCATGACCACCGCTACAACGCTGCCGAACTTTTCCGATGAAGTTGTCACCGAGGCGAAGATTCACTACGTCGACCTACCCGGCGGCGCCGGGAAGGCTGCGCTGCTCACCCTCGACAACGGCCGCGACCACAAGCGACCCAATACCTTCGGTCCCGCGTCGCTGGCGTCCCTTGAGGCTGCGCTCGACGAGGTGGCCGCGCGTGACGATCTTGTGGCGGTGTGTCTCACGGGCAAACCCTTCATCTTCAGCGTCGGTGCCGACCTCAGCGTCTTCCGCCAGCTCACCTCCCACGAGCAGGTGCTCGAGATCGGCCGACTGGGCCACCGGGTGTTCGGCAAGCTCGCCTCTCTCGGGGTCCCCAGCTTCGCGTTCATCAACGGCGCATCGATGGGCGGTGGCCTCGAGGTCGCCCTGCACTGCACCTACCGCACCGTTTCAGCTGCAGCTCCAGCCATCGCGCTGCCCGAGGTCTTTCTCGGGCTCATCCCCGGCTGGGGCGGCGCAACACTGCTGCCCCGCATCGTCGGCCCGGACAATGCCGTCACCGTGATCGTGCAGAACCCGCTGACGTTCAACACGATGCTCAAGCCGAAGCAGGCGGTCGCTCTGGGCGTGGGTGACGTGCTGCTCGACGGCGCCGATTTCGTCGAGCAGTCGCTCGCCTGGGCTGCCCGTGTGGTCACCGGTGCACACACCGTCGCTCGCCCCGAGGCGACCGACGAGGAGTGGGACGCGGCACTGGCGCGAGCCAACGCGGTCGTCGCCGGACGCACGAAGAACGTCCCGCCAGCCCCACGACGTGCACTCGCGTTGCTGGCCAACGCGCGCACGGCGTCGCTCGCCGATGGGTTCGCCGCCGAGGACGAAGCGCTCGCCGATCTCACCTTGAGCCCAGAACTTGCTGCATCGCTCTACGCCTTCGATCTCGTGCAGAAACGCGCGAAGCGACCGGTCGGCGTTCCCGACGTCGAGCCGGCACCAGTCACGTTCGTTGGCCTGGTAGGCGCTGGCCTGATGGCCCGCCAGCTCGCCGTGCTCGTCGCTGAGCGGCTGGGCATCCCGGTGCACCTGATCGACATCAACGAGGACGCCGTCACCAAGGCCAGAGAGGGGCTCGCCGCCGACCTGCAGGCACGGGCTGCCAAGGGACGGCTCCGCCCCGACCTCGCCGGACGTCTGCAGCAGCAGATCACCTTCGGCACCGACCGGAAGGATCTCGCTGACGCAGACCTCGTCATCGAGGCGGTCGTCGAAGACCTCGCCATCAAGCAGGGCATCTTCGCCGACCTGGAGAACATCGTGCGCGACGACTGCGTGCTCGCGAGCAATACGTCATCGCTCTCGGTCTCAGCGATGGCCGCTGGCCTCAGACACCCTGAACGAGTTGTAGGTCTGCACTTCTTCAACCCAGTTGCCGTGATGCAGCTGGTCGAGGTTGTGCGTGCCCAGCAATCCGGCGACCGGGCGATCGCCGCAGCCTTCGCCGTCACCAAGCAGCTAAAGAAGTCAGCGGTCTTGGTCGTAGACTCCCCCGGCTTCGTGGTCAACCGCGTCCTCATTCGATTGCTCTCCGAAGTGATGCGCGCTGTCGATGACGGCACCGACTTCGCCACCGTCGATGTGAGCCTGGACCCGCTCGGTATGCCGATGTCGCCGTTCGCCTTGCTCGAGCTGGTCGGCACCGGTGTCGCCGCGCACGTCGTCGGTGCCATGCACAGCGCCTTCCCCGACCGATTCGCCGCATCGCCGACGCTGGATGCACTGGCCGCGGCCGGTTACCGCACCGTCTACGACGCTGCCTCTGGGGCGCCGGCCATCAACCCGCAGGTCGCGGGACTGGTGCCGTCCAGCGCCGCCGCGCCATCAGTCGACGACGTTCGCGACCGCGTTCTGCGGGCACTAGCCGAAGAGATCGGATTGATGCTGGACGAGGGGGTGGTCAGCTCAGCAGCCGACATCGACCTCTGCATGGTGCTAGGTGCTGGCTGGCCTTTCTGGCTCGGTGGCATCACCCCGTATCTCGACCGATCCGGAATCTCCGAGGCAGTCCGCGGCAAGCGCTTCCATGATGGGGCTCCGGACGCTACTGGCTGACCCCGACCAACCACTCGCCGTCGGAGAGCTCGACCCGCGGCGCCACCGCGTCGCCCAGATCGTTGCGCCAGGCGACCACATCTCCGTCACCGAGCGACACAAGCAACCAGCCGTCCGGCCCCGGGACAGCTTGTGAAGCCGCTGCCGGCGTCAGTGCGTCGACGACCTGGAGGTCGTCGGGCGGACCCACCGCAAGAGCTGTGCGTCCGGTCTCGTCGGCAACGACAACAGCGACGCCACCTTCGGCTGGCGCCAAGTGCGGCTCCCCGACCTCTCGCCAGCCGGTCGGCAGTGCCAGCGCGGTCGACCTTCCTGTGACGAGGTCGACCATGGCCGTCGAGCAGCCAAAGGTGACGCAGCCGGTGGTCACCAATGCATAGCGATCGGCGACCTCGCGGACGGCTACCACCCACCCGAGGTCACGGATCTGTTCCTGCAACTGCGGGTCCCACAAGATCAATCGCCTCGCCCGGAAGCCGCCCCGGACCGCGACCAGGCCATCGGCGGCCGCACCGACAACCTGCAGGTTCGGAGGCACACTGAACACCCTCGACCGCCAGGTCCCGTAGGCGCTGGCCAGTGCGACACCGCCGGCAGTGGGTGGGTCTCCATCCACCACGAGCCAGACCGACGTGCCGGACGCTGGCGCTACCAGATCGGCTTCTCCGATGGCGTAAGGCTGTTCGTCGGCCACGTACCCCACAACAGAGTCAGCGAAGGCAGCGTCCTTCGAGGGGTACTGCACCACCACCCCAGAGCCGACGACAGACGTCTCCTCTTCGCTCCAGTCCCGCCGTTGACGGTCGCTGGCCCCATCAGTCGCAGGCGCCCTTGCCCCGCTGTCCACGTCCACCCAGGTGAGTCCGGATGGACCGGTGATGAGAACGCGCAGGCCAGTTGGCGCCGGCCCGGTGTTCCAGGGAGAAACCTCGGCGAGCAACACCCCGGCAACGCCGGCAGCCAGAGCGACGGCCACGCCCCATCGCACCGACCGAGGCGTCGATAGCCCCTGGATCGGGCTACGTGACCGAGCCGGGCCGGCGTCCAGCACGTCCGAGTCGGTGAGTGTCACAGGATCACACTGGAGGGTTGACCGACGGTCGGCAACTGCTGGCTCTTGGTAGTTGCGGCTGCACGGGCGGTTACCGACGGCGGCAGAAGGGTGGCGGCAGGTCTGTCTCCGGGGCGGCCGCGGCGAGGAGCGTCTACCGTCGGCAGGTGGACACCCTTCGGCCTGCAACTGCCCTGACGCAGACGGTCGCTCTGCGGCGGACCGTGCTGGCTGTCTCAGTACTCGACAACGTCGACCTCATGCCGGGCGAGTCAGCAGTCACCTTGCAGGGGGACCACCCTGATCTCGCGCTCAGCTGGGACGAGATCGCTCTGGCGCTTGGCGACAACAACCCCGACTCCGACACAGCACGTCGGCGCCTGCGGACGTGGGTTCAGCTGCGGGTTGGCTTGGCCCGCCTTGCTGACCCCGAGTCGATGGCCCGACCGGTTGGCCTGCCCACCGATCACCCTTTGCACCCGGGACGAGCGTGGGTCAGGGCGAGCGTTGCCGGGGAGGCACTCGATCTCGGCCTCGGGCTGCTCGGGTTGCTCGGCGACCCCGACGAAGTGGTCGTCGCCCCACCCGCCCTGTTCCTGGCAGCCGGGATCGATGCCGACCCGTGGTGGCCTCACCAAGCTCGCGAGCTGGAGCAGACGGGGAGGCTCGCTGCCGAACGCCTGCTCCGCGATGAGACATCGCCGCTGCGTCCGTTCGGCGATCTCGACGTCCTGACGCTGCTCTGCTCCACCGCTTTCCGCGCTGCGATTTGCGACGCCGACCCGGTCGGCTGGCGCACCGCGGCCGTGCCGATGCGCACGCGCGGCTGGCTCGACCTCGGCCGGATCGACCCAGCGTTCGCCGCGGCAGCGGCTCTGGCTACTGACCCTGACGAGCGTGGATTCGACAGGGCGGTACTGGTGACGCCAGAAGAGGTGGTCATGGTGGGAGCCGGTGGGCGCTCGGCCCGTCACGCCCTGCAGGACCCGCCAGCGCGCATCGACCCCTGGCTACGCGGCCAATAACTCGCTAGGGCCGGCGCCGCTCATCGAGCGACGTCGGAGCCGGCGGCGCGGACTCCTCGCTGAGGGCCAGCGGCGAGAGCCCACTGACCCGCTCGACGACAGCGCGGGCCACTTGCTGAGCAGTCAGACCTTCCGCAGCCATCACCTCAGCCCGCGTGCCATGGGCGAGGAAACGACGCGGCAGCCCGACGATGTGGGTCGGCGTGGCAACCTCGGCGTCCTGCAGCGCCTCGGTGAAGGTAGCCCCGACCCCGCCAACGCGCAGGTTGTCCTCGATGGTGACGATGAGTCCGAAGTCGGCAGCGAGCGTGACCAAATCGGCAGAGATGGGGAGAACCCATCGGGGATCGACGACGGTGACGCCGATGCCTTGATCACCGAGTCGCTCGGCGACCTCCAGCGCGCAACCGACCATGGAGCCAACGGCCACGATCAGGACGTCCCGTTCACCGGACCGGTGCAGGACGTCGGCTCGGCCAACGCGGTCGATGGCCTCGACCTCGGGCGGCAGCGCTCCCTTCGGAAAGCGCACCAGGGTTGGCCCGTCGCTCACGGCAACCGCCTCAGTGAAGAGCTCGCGAAGCCGCTGACCGTCGCGCGGCGCTGCGATTTGCAGCCCAGGAACAGTCTGGAAGATCGAGAGGTCCCACATGCCGTTGTGGGAGGCACCGTCGTCGCCGGTGACACCGGCTCGATCCAGAACAAAGGTCACCGGCGCCTTGTGCAGGGCGACGTCCATCAGCACTTGGTCGTACGCGCGGTTCATGAATGTGGCATACACCGCGACCACTGGATGCATACCGGCGAAGGCAAGGCCGGCTGCTGACGTGACCGCGTGCTGCTCAGCGATGCCGACGTCGTAGGCGCGCTCGGGAAAAGCATCGGCAAAGGCACGCAGGCCAACCGGCTGCAGCATCGCGGCGGTAATCGCAACGATGTCATCACGCTCGTGGCCAACTTCGACGATCGTGTCGGAAAAGACCCCGGTCCAGGTCGGGACAGATGCCGCGACCGCGCGGCCGGTCTCGGGATCGATCACACCAACTCCGTGGAAGTGGTCAGCGTGATCGTTCTCAGCCGGGGCGTACCCCAGGCCTTTGCGCGTGAGCACATGGACGATGACCGGCCCACGGAACGCCTTGGCCCGACGCAGAGCGTGTTCGAGTTGGACCACGTCATGGCCGTCGACGGGCCCGACGTACTTCAGCCCAAGATCTTCGAAGAGGCCCTGCGGGGCCACCATGTCTTTGAGCCCCTTCTTCATGCCGTGCAGGGTGTCGAAGAGGGGCTGGCCGACGACGGGGGTGCGGCCCAGCATGGTGCGCCCCCAGCCGAGGAACTTCTCGTAACCTCGCGTCGTACGCAGCGTCGCCAGATGGTGGGCAAGGCCACCGATGGTCGGTGCGTACGAGCGCTCGTTGTCGTTGACCACAATGACGACGGGGCGGTCCTGGGACGCCGCTAGGTTGTTGAGCGCCTCCCATGCCATCCCGCCGGTGAGGGCGCCATCGCCGACGACGGCAACGACTGTTCGGCTCTTTTCACCCTTCAGGGCCAACCCCTTGGCGATGCCATCGGCGTACGAGAGCGCAGTCGAGGCATGTGAGTTCTCGATGACGTCGTGCTCGGACTCAGCACGTGAGGGATACCCCGAGAGCCCGTCCTTCTTCCGCAGCGACCCGAAGTCGTGGCGCCCGGTGAGCAGTTTGTGGACATAGGCCTGGTGACCGGTGTCCCAAAGCAGGACGTCCCGAGGGCTGTCGAATACACGGTGCAGGGCAATCGTCAGTTCGACGACGCCGAGATTGGGACCGAGGTGTCCGCCGGTACGTGAGACGTTCTCGACGAGAAAGTCACGAATCTCAGCCGCCAGTGGCTCGAGCTCGTCCGGATCGAGCGCCTGCACATCGGCTGGTGCAACGATCTGGTGGAGCAGCGACATCTTGCAGCTCCCCTCTCGGCCAGGACTAGAGTCAGAGCCGGCCTCGTTGGCTGACCCAGACCGTCAGTCTAGGGCCGCCCGACGACTACGGCGCGTCATCAGCACCGCTCACATCCGGGGGACGAAGGCTTCGCCACGCAGGGCACGCGTGACGAGGTCGACCTCGCGGCGTCTGGCCAGTAGGGCGGCCCCTTCGCGCTCGAGCGCCTGCAGCATCTCGGCCACCACCTCGGGCGTGGCGTCCTGGCGCAGCTCAGCCCTGGCCCGCGAATATGCCGCGCGCGCCGACTGCAGCTGGGCCTCGACCAGAGCCTGGACGCGCCAGGCCAGCAGCCGCGGCTGTCGGGCGTAGAGCGGCTCGGTGCGGAAGTCTCCGGGAGCGATGTCGAGCAGGTACGCAACCGCCCGCGGCTCCCAGCCATCGGCCCCAGGGGGCGGAACTGACTTCGGCCACCCAGGAGGAGTGCGGATCTGCGCTGTCACAGGCCGAGCCTGGCATGCCCCACCCACAGCCCGCCGACTTTCCCCCTGGCTGCCCGGATTTGGGTGCCGAGTGTGCGCCACCGTGATCGGCTCCTGCGATACTTCCCTTCATGGCGGTGTGGGCAGTAGCAATCAAGGTACTCATCAAGTGGGGACCGGTTGTCTTCGCGGCTGGCAAGAAGGCGCTGCCTTACCTCAAAGACAACCCAGCCGCGCAGCGGTTCGTCGGGTCAATGGCGGAGCAGACGGCAGCACTTCCCCAGAAGCTGAGCACCGAGAGACGCGTCAAAGGCAAGATCAGCGCCGTCGAGATCTCGCTGGCCGAGGCCGCGGCGGTTGGCGTTGACCCAGTTGCGTACGCGCGGTGGCGCGAGGACCTCGACGAGATGTCACGCACGGTCGTCCTGGCGCGAGCAGCCGGTCGGCCACAGCGTCGCCTGCTGCTCAAGCGGTGCGAGCGGCGGCTAGACGCACTGGTCGCCGAGATCCTCCCCCAGCTCACGCGGCGGCGTTCGCAGCCTCCGCCCCACCTGCCGCCCTACGTCCCGCCGGCCCGCTGAGATGAACTCACCGGCGCCAAAGCTCGTTGCACGCGAGCCGACGCCGGTGCGCTTCGTCGAAGGTATCGACGAGAGCGGCAGCATCGGAGCATCTTGGCGAGGTCTTGCGGACCTGTTCCCCAGCCTGCGTCGGCACAAGTTCCTCGCCGCCTTCGACCCAGTGGCCGGTTGGTACCGCGCCTGCGTGGTCAGTACGCCGGGGTCCGATGCGATCACTGCCAGCCTGTCGACCTGGACCGTCCCGGGAGGCCGTTACGCACGCGTCCGGCTGAGAGAGGACGCGGGGTACCTCCCGAGCAGCTCTTCGCAGCGTTCACGGCGCTGGAGGAGAGCCACGACGTCGATCCTTACCGCCCCCGCATCGAGCACTACCGGCATCACACCGAGGTCGACGTCCTAGTACCCGTTCGCTGATACCGGCCTACCCCAAACGTGGCGATAGCGGGAGACAAGTGGCGTTCGTCGGCCACCTTGGTGCACGATGACCACGTCACCTGGTCATCGTGCAGCCGGCCACGGAGCGGACCCCGTCACGTGAGACCAGGTCAGGGCAGCAGGGACCGAAGCACGTACTGCAAGATGCCGCCGTTGCGGTAGTAGTCGGCTTCACCGGGGGTGTCAATGCGCAGGCGCGCGTCGAACGAGACGACCGAACCGTCCGGGCGCGTCGCGGTCACCGCAACGGTTGCGGGCGTGACGCCGTCATTGAGCGTGGTAACTCCACTGATTCCGAACGTCTCGTCACCGGCCAGGTCGAGTGACCCTGCGCTCTGCCCATCAGGGAACTGCAGCGGAAGAACGCCCATGCCGATCAGATTGCTGCGATGGATGCGTTCATACGACTCGGCAATCACCGCTTGTACGCCGAGCAGCGCCGTGCCTTTCGCTGCCCAGTCGCGCGATGAGCCCGACCCATACTCTTTGCCGGCAATTACCACGAGCGGAACGCCAGCGGCTCGGTACGCCTGCGCGGCGTCGTAGATCGGCTCCACGGGTGGCTCACCGCTTTCATCGTGGTTTGCGAGCAGGTTCGCGGTGAACCCGCCCTCACGCCCGCCGGCGAGTGCGTTGCGAAGCCGGATGTTGGCGAACGTGCCGCGAATCATCACCTCGTGGTTACCGCGGCGTGAGCCGTAGGAGTTGAAGTCTTGAGGCGCCACGCCCTGCTCGGCGAGGTAAAGGCCAGCCGGGCTGTCGGCCTTGATCGCGCCGGCCGGTGAGATGTGGTCGGTTGTCACCGAGTCACCGAGCAGTGCGAGAACTCGCGCACCAGACACGTCGGTGATCGGGATGAGCTGTCGCCGCATGCCCTCGAAGTACGGTGGCTTGCGGACGTACGTGGAATCCGGCTCCCAGGAGAACGTGCTTCCGGTCGGTGTCGGAAGGCTTCGCCAGTGCTCGTCACCAGCAAAGACATCGGCGTACTCGCGGGTGAACGTCTCGCTTTCGATCGCCGCGTCGATGACCTCTTGGATCAGCGCAGCCGACGGCCACAGGTCAGCGAGGAAGACAGGTTTCCCATCAGTGTCAGCACCAAGCGATTCGGTGGTGATGTCGATGTCCATCGTCCCAGCGAGTGCGTAGGCCACCACCAGCGGTGGGGACGCCAGGTAGTTCATCTTGACGTCGGGGTTGATTCGTCCCTCGAAGTTGCGGTTTCCCGACAACACCGAGGTCACTGCGAGGTCGTGCTCGTTGACCGCAGCTGAGACCTCAGGAATCAGCGGTCCGGAGTTGCCGATACACGTGGTGCAGCCGTACCCGACGAGGTTGAACCCGAGCTTGTCCAGGTACGGCGTCAATCCGGCGCGGTCGTAGTAGTCCATGACCACCTTCGACCCCGGTGCGAGCGTGGTCTTGACCCACGGTTTGCGCTGAAGTCCGCGCTCCACCGCAGCTTTGGCCACGAGCGCGGCGGCGATCATCACCGACGGGTTCGAGGTGTTGGTGCACGAAGTGATCGCGGCGATCACCACCGCGCCGTGGTCGAGCTCGAAGCGCGTCGCGTCCGCGAGCGCGACGGCGACAGGGCGCAGCGGACGCGCCTGGGACAGGGCAGCCTCGGTCTGGTGCTCACGGCCGTTCGGTGGCAGTGCCGGCACATCCGAGGCTGGGAAGGACTCCGCCAGTGACTCGTCCACCGCGGTCACGACGGAGCCTTGCTCGTCGTGCGCAACGTAGTCGTTCACCGCTGCTCGAAACGCCTGCTTGGCATCCGCCAGCGCAATGCGGTCCTGCGGCCGCTTCGGCCCGGCGATCGAGGGAACCACGGTGCCAAGGTCAAGCTCGAGGTACTCCGAGTAGGACGCCTCGTGTGCACCATCGGACTCGGGGTCATGCCAGAGGCCCTGTGCCTTGGCGTAGGCCTCGACAAGCGCAACCTGCTGCTCGGAGCGGCCGGTGAACCGTAGGTATCGGATGGTCTCGGCATCAATCGGAAAGACCGCAATCGTGGAGCCGTACTCAGGGCTCATGTTGCCGATCGTGGCGCGGTTGGCCAGCGGCACCTCGGCAACGCCCGACCCGTAGAACTCGACGAACTTGCCAACGACCCCGTGCGCACGTAGCTGTTCGGTGATCGTGAGAACCAGGTCGGTTGCGGTGACGCCGTCAGCCGGCCTGCCGTGCAGCTTGAACCCCACGACGCGTGGAATCAGCATCGAGACCGACTGACCGAGCATGGCCGCCTCGGCCTCGATCCCACCGACGCCCCAGCCGACCACCCCGAGGCCGTTGACCATCGTGGTGTGCGAGTCGGTGCCTACGACGGTGTCGGGGTAGGCGCACCCATCGCGGACCATCACGACGCGGGCGAGGTGCTCGATGTTGACCTGGTGCACGATGCCGGTGCCAGGGGGGACAACCTTGAACTCATCAAAGGCGCCCTGTCCCCAGCGCAGAAACTGGTAGCGCTCACGGTTCCGCTCGTACTCCAGCTCGACGTTGCGGGCGAACGCGTCGGAGCGCCCGAATACATCGGCGATGACTGAGTGGTCGATGACGAGCTCGGCAGGAGCCGAGGGGTTGATCAAGCCAGGATCTCCGCCCAGCTCCAGGACCGCCTCACGCATGGTCGCGAGATCAACGACGGCCGGGACACCGGTGAAGTCCTGCATGATGACGCGGCCCGGCGTGAACTGGATCACAGTGTTGGGCTCAACAGCGGGGTCCCACGAGCCGATCGAACGGATCTGCGCCTCGGTGACGTTGGCGCCGTCTTCGGTGCGCAGCAGGTTCTCGAGCAGCACCTTGAGGCTGAACGGCAGCCGCTCGGAACCTGGCACGGCGTCGACCCGGAAGATCTCGTGGCTCTCGTCCCCCACCTGGAGGGTGCTACGGGACCGAAGACTGTCGGGGTTGCTGTGCGGTGACGGCACCTGGGTGCTCCTCGTCAAGGGTGGGGTGGGCGTACGCGTGCGCTAGGACGTGCCAGAGATGATCCTGCCCGATCGGATTTATCTTGACATCAAGATAACACGAAGAGGGCCACGGACTCCACGTGGTGGGTCATCGGAAAGAGGTCGAACGCCCGAAGGGCCACGAGCCGGTAGCCGAACTCGGCGAAGTAGGCCACATCGCGTCCGAGTGCAGCCGGGTCACAGGCGACATAGACCACAGCTCGTGGTCGCCACGCCGCCACTGGCGCCACCACGGCGCGCTTGGCCCCGACCCGAGGGGGGTCGAGCACGACGACATCGGGCCGGAGTGCGGCTTGATCGACCACGAAGCGCTCGACGGCCATCGGGTGCACCCGTGCCAGCGGGAGGTCGGCCAGGTTCACCTCGGCATCAGAGGCGGCGGTCCGATGGCCCTCGACGACGTCAACGCGCCCTCCCGTGCGGCTTCCCCACACCCCCGCGAAGAGCCCGACACCCCCGTAGAGATCGACCAGGTGCTCACCGTCCTGCGGCTGCGCGAGGTCCATCACGGCAGCGACCAGGGCGTCAGCCGCTTGCGGATGCACCTGCCAGAATCCGCCAGACGAGACCTGCCATGACCGACCTGCTGCCTTGCGCTGCAGCGACTCCCGGCCTCGGGCCGGGCCCACCTGGACCGACCTCTCGTCGGTGTCCGGCGACACCGTTACTGACACTTCCTGGACGCCGGGCCACTGCGTCGTGGTGATCTCCTCGACGTCGACAAGTGAATGAGCAATGACGCAGTCGTCGATCGCGATGACCTCGTGTGAACGGTGGCGAACGAGTCCGGCCCTGCCCGCGGCGTCGACGGCAAAGCGGACGCGCGTCCGCCACCTCAGGCCCGCGAGTTCAGGGTCAACGTCGGGGACGGCCTCTACCTCTCCCGACCAGTCGATGTCAGACCAGTCGACCTTGCCAAGTCGGGTCAACTGCTCACGGACGACCTGCGCCTTCAGCCGGCGTTGCTCGCCAACAGTCACGTGCTGGAAGTCACATCCGCCACAGCTTCCAGCGAACCGGCAAGGCGGGTTGACGCGGAACGGGGACGGCTCGACGATCTCGACCACCTCAGCGCGCAAGTAGCGCCCCTTGGGACCCTCCTCAGTAACGCGCACCTGTACCCGCTCGTCCGTCAGTACGTGTCGAACGAAGAGCACCCGCCCCTCATGGCGAGCGACACAGTGACCCCCATGCGCCACAGGCCCAATCGTGACTGTGACGACATCACCGACCTGCAGGGTGGTCGGTTCATCCGTCACGTATCCGTCTCCTTGGCCACGGTCCGTTCGGCTTCTTCAGCTGACGGCTCACCACGTCTGGTCGACCCGGCGCCAAAAGTCTCTGGCCGTTCGGCCGCCTGCTGGGAGGAGCGCAGCTGGTAGGGCACTGACACCACCACGACGCCCGGCGTGAACCGCAGGCGGGTCTTGAGTCGAAGCGCGCTCTGGTTGTGCAGCAACGTCTCCCACCAGCGGCCAACGACGTACTCAGGGATATAGACATCGACGATGTCGCGTGGGCTGTCCTGTCGCTTGGCCTTGACGTAGTCAACGACCGGTCGGGTGATCTCGCGGTAGGGAGAGTCGAGCACCCGCAGCGGCACCGGTATGTTCCGCTCATCCCAATCGACGAGCAGCGCCTCCGACTCGATCGGGTCGACGCTAACGGTGACCGCCTCGAGCGTCGCGGGGCGCGAAGCCCTCGCGTAGGCCAGAGCGCGAAGAGCCGGCTTGTGGAGCTTGGAGACGAGCACCACGGCGTGGATACGTGATGGCAACAGCTCCGAAGAAGCGTCAGCCTGCAGTTCCTCGGCGACGTTGGCATAGTGACGCCGGATGGCCTTCATCAGCACGAAGAGCGCCGCCATCGCAATCACCGCGAGGTAAGCACCGTGAGTGAACTTCGTCAGCAGGACGACGATCAGCACCGACCCGGTCAGCATGACGCCGACGAAGTTGACCACCCTCGAACGGCGTATCTTTGCTCGAACGACGGGGTCGGGCTCGATCTTTAAGAACCTCGTCCAATGCTTGACCATGCCGATCTGGCTCATGGTGAACGAGACGAAGACCCCGACGATGTAGAGCTGGAGCAGTTTCGAGACGTTCGCATCGAAGACGATGACGAGAAAGATGGCCATTCCGGCCAGCGCCAAGATCCCGTTACTGAATGCCAGCCGGTCACCTCGGGTGTGGAGCTGGCGGGGCAGGAAGCCGTCGCGCGCAAGAATCGACCCGAGCACAGGGAAACCGTTGAAGGCGGTGTTTGCGGCCAGCACCAAGATGAGGGCAGTCACCCCGGTCACGATCACAGCCAGTGCCGGTGCGTTGCTGAAGACCGCGTTGGCGATCTGAGCGATGACCGTCTGCTGCTGATCGCCCGCGGGAAGTCCGAGCAGGTCTTGGTCGTTCTCGGCCACCTTCACGCCGGTCTTTAGAGCCAGCCAGGTAATCGAGGCGAACATCGTCATCGAGATGACCCCGAGGAGTAGCAACGTTGTTGCCGCGTTTTTTGACTTCGGCTTCTTAAACGCTGGTACCCCGTTGCTGATGGCCTCGACACCGGTCAGTGCCGTCGTTCCCGAGGTGAACGCCCGAGCCACTAGGTAGACCAAGGCCAACCCGGTAAACGTGTTCTCGGCAACCAACGTGTAGTCAGCGCTCTCAGCCCGGATCTCGGTGCCGGAGAGCATCCGAACGATGGCCCATCCGACCATCAGGAAGATCGACGCCATGAAGGCATAGGTCGGGATCGCAAAGGCGGTTCCCGACTCGCGCACCCCGCGCAGGTTGAGGAAGGCAATCACAGCGATCAGAACGACAGCGAGCAGCACGGCGTGCCTTTCGAGCCCGCCAGCAGCCGAGGCGATGTTGTCGACGGCAGCAGCGATCGAGACGGCGACGGTCATCACGTAGTCAACGAGAAGGGCACTTGCGACCACCACGCCGGAGTTCGGCCCCAAGTTGACGCTGACGTTCTCGTAGTCGCCGCCGCCGGAGGGGTAGGCGTGGACATTCTGCCGATAGGACGCAACGACGACGAAGAAGACGACAACCACACCGGCCGCCACCCACGGCGCGTAGTGGTAGTAGGCCAACCCCCCGAGGGAGAGAACGAGCAGGATCTCCTGGGTCGCGTACGCGTTGGACGAGAGGGCGTCACTAGCGAATACCGGCAGCGCGATTCGTTTGGGGAGCAAGGTCTCGCTCAGCTTGGCGCTCGACTGCGGACGGCCAACGAGAGCGCGTTTGAAGAGCGAAGTCACAGAGGCCACGGGCGCCGAGCCTACGCCTTGTCGATCCGCGCACCGAGGACCGCTACCGTGGGCCCGTGCATGTGGTGATCATGGGTTGCGGCCGAGTGGGCTCGTTGCTGGCTATCGAGCTGGACGGGGCCGGTCACGATGTCGTCGTCGTCGATCAAGACCCGGACTCCTTCCGGCGGCTCGGCACCGGCTTCGGTGGCTCAACTGTCACCGGTGTCGGGTTCGACAGGGACACCCTTCTTGAGGCCGGAGTCGAACGCACTGATGCGTTCGTGGCGGTCAGCAGCGGCGACAACTCCAACATCGTCGCCGCGCGTGTCGCCAGGGAGAACTTCGGGGTTGGCAACGTCGTTGCCCGCATCTACGACCCGAGGCGCGCCGAGATCTACCAGCGGCTCGGTATCCCGACCGTTGCCACGGTGCGATGGACCGCCGACCGGGTTCTGCGGCGCCTCATGCCCGGCGGGCTGCATGAGGACTACCGCGACCCCCGTGGAGGGGTGAGCCTGGCTGAACTGCCCGTGGCTCTGGCCTGGATCGGCCAGACCTACGCCCGACTCGAGCAGGAGTGCGGCATCAAGGTCGGCTACATCACCCGGGTAGGCGAGGGGCAGCTGACCACCGCGAGCAGCGTCGTCCAAGAGGGTGACATCGTGCACGCGATGCTGGCCAGCGACGACGCGGACCGGGCAGCAGCTGCCGTCGCCAAACCTCCGGAAGGACACTAACGGGATGCGCGTCGCCATCGCTGGGGCCGGCAAAGTCGGGCGTTCGATCGCTGGAGAGCTGCTTGGCCATGGACACGAAGTACTTCTGATCGACCCCGAGGTCACGACCTACCGCAGCGATCTCGCTGCTGCCACCTGGCTGCAAGGCGATGCCTGCGAAATCTCTTCGCTCGACGAGGCCAACCTCCAGACCTGCCAGGTAGCGATCGCGGCCACCGGAGACGACAAGGTGAACCTGGTGATCTCGCTGCTCGCCAAGACGGAGTACGGCGTACCCCGGGTTGTCGCACGGGTCAACCACCCCAAGAACGAGTGGCTCTTCAATGAGGGCTGGGGCGTCGACGTCGCCGTCTCAACCCCTCGGATGCTCTCTGCTCTGGTCGAGGAGGCTGTGAGCGTCGGTGACGTAGTCCGACTGATGGAGTTCAAGCAGGGGGATGCCAACCTCGTCGAGCTCACTCTTCCGCCGGACTCCCCTGTCGTCGGCTCCCGCGTCGGCGACATCACGCTGCCACCGGACACGGCACTGGTCACCATCGTTCGCGATCGCAAGGTGATTACGCCTAGCCCGGATGACCCGTTGGAAGCAGGTGACGAACTGCTCTTCGTCACGTCAGACGAGTCAGAGGACGCGGTGCAGCAGACTTTCAGTCCGCATCCTCGGCCGTAGCCTCATCGCGTAGTTGATCGTCAATCTCAGCTTCATCGGCTGACGGCGACTGCGGCCGCGGCGGCGGAGCCTTGGTGAGTATGAGGTAGCTCACCCAGGCCACCAGCGCGAAGATCGGCCAGCCCATCGCTAGCTTGACCCAACCCAGAGCCACTGTCATGCCCAGCAGATAGAGCGGAAGCTGGACGGCGAGGCGCAGGGTGAACATGCCGAACCAGAGCCAGGTCACTTGGGTGTAGGCGCGCCGTCGCTCCGGATGGTCTCGCCAGGTGAAACCCTCGCCCAACAGCGGGCCGAGCATCACACCGATGAGCGGCCAGCCGACGAGGACGGAGATCAGGTAGACCACCGCGTAGCCGCCCTGCCAGATCAGACCGGGGAGGTAGAAGTTCGCGGCGTTCCCGGTGCGCGAGGCGATGAACGCCGACAGCGCGACGCCAAACATTCCCCCCAACGCGTACTTCAGTGAGCCACCGCGGACGATGCGAACAAGCGTCATCACCGCGGCCGTGGCTAGCGCCGCCCAGAGCGCCGGCTCGAGCACCTGGCTATTGACCGTGTAAGTGATGATGAAGACGGCGCTGGGCAGCCCGCTCTCAGCGACACCGAGCTTGCCACCGAGAGCGTCCTTAAGATCGACACCGGCAGCGAGTTCTTCCTCGCGGTCCCGATCGGTCACGCGGCAGCCGGCAGCAGTTCGTATGTCGGGTTGTACATGACCAGGGCTGAACCGCGGCGCGTGACCCGACCGGAGGCGATGAGCCCACGACCTGGGGTAATTCCCCGAATGGCGCGACGACCGAGAAAGACCAGTGTCAGCGCGTCGCTGCCGTCGTAGAGGTCCACCTCAAGCGCAGGGACCTGGGCGCGGCAGCGGAGGGTGATGGAGCGGACCGTTCCGCCAACCCGGACCCGAACAGCGATCGGCGCGTCGGCGATGGACGTCGTGTTGAGCGCGTCGAACTTGCTGCGTAACTCGTCGGCCTCCAGGGCCAGGGCGCTGGGAGCCATGCGCTCAGCGAGCCGCTGCCACCAGTTGCTGCTGGAAGCTGGGGAGGAAGTACCGGTGGCCACGACAGACAAGGCTACCCGTCACGATGCGAAGCCCGCTCAGGCCTCCGTTGGATCGTCGACCCCACCTGCCTCGGAGTCGAGCAACTGGTCAGTGGGCAAGGTCAGCGGCAAGAGGTCGCGCGGCGCTGCAGCTTGAGCGCCACGCTCGACCTCGACACCGGAAAAGATCTGCTCGATGGCCGCAGCACTGGCCGGGTCTGTTGCCCCAGGACCGGTGACGACACCACGGAGAAACCACCGCTCACCGTCGGTGCCGATGAAGCGGACGGGTTGGCGGCTGCTGCCGCCCGACTCGTCGGTGACAACGACCTCAGCCTGCAGCTCACGACCAAAGGGGCCGTCGACCTCACGTGCCTTGCCCTGGCCACCGCGGATGCCTTCGGCGATCTCCTGGCGCACCTCGTCCCAAAGGTCTTCTGACCTTGGGGCCGCAAAGGCTTGCAACTGAAGCATCGTGTCCTGCAGCACCACGGCGACGCCAACGACCTGCTCCTGGCCATCGAGCTCGGCGCGCACTTGCATGCCGTCGACCGCAGGAACACGCAATGCCCCGAAGTCCAAGACTGGTCCGCTCTCAGTGTCACCGTCGCCGTCGCTCGCGGCGCTGGCCCTGGATTCGATCTCCTCCTCGTCACCTGGCCCGTGCTCAGCGCGGTCGAACTGCTCGCTGATCGCTGCCTGGAACGCCTGCTCTTCCGGTGTTGCCGTCTTCTTACGTAGGAGCGACATCGGGACTGCCTCCACTCACGGCGCCGCTCACGTTGGCGCCCTTGTCTGTTCGCTGGTCAGTCATGAGTCGGCCGGTTCTGGGTTGACCTGAGCCGCGCGGCTCGTCGATCCAAATCCACCAGCCGCGCGCGCTGACCCCGGCAGCCGCTCCACCTCATGGAATACCACCCGCTCAACACGCTGAACGACCAACTGAGCGATCCGGTCACCCCGTCGAACGGCGACCGTACGCTCGGCGTCGATGTTGACCAGCGCCACCTTGATCTCGCCGCGGTACCCAGCATCAACTGTACCGGGAGCGTTGGCGACCGTGAGCCCATCTTTGATCGCCAGACCGCTGCGGGGGTGAATGAACGCCGCATAACCATCGGGTAGTGCTAGGGCCAGGCCCGTCGGAACCAGAACCCGCTCCGAGGGCGCCACCACAACGTCAACGGTGGAGAGCAGGTCGAGCCCGGCATCGCCCGGATGGGCATAGGTCGGGAGCGGCAGGTCGGCGTCGATCCGAACGACGAGCACATCGACCTCGCCCCGGCCGCCGAGGTGAGCGGTCATGGGTTCACCTCGAACGCATGGAGGACTTCGGCCTCGTCGTGGCTGGCCACGAAGCTGTCGATGTCAGATGCCCGGCCGTGCTCGCGGAAGTGCTCGAGAGGCACCGACACGAAGACCGACCTCGCCTGCACAGCCAGCGCTCCTGGCTCTCCGCCTGGGCCAGCTAGGTGTCCGACCGCCCGCGAGTAGATCTTGCGTCCGGCTGCCGCGTAGCACTCGGCGTCCACCAGGAGCGTCGAGCCGACAGGCACCGGCTGTCGGTAGTCGGTCTCCAGATGGACGGTGACCACCGGCACCCGCAGCAGCCAGGTGACGGCGCCAAGCGCCTCGTCGAAGGCCGCTGCCAGCAGCCCACCGTGGGCGAGGCCCGGAGCGCCCTGGTGGTGCTCGGTGACCTGCAGCTCAGCGTGGATCGTGCAGCCCTCCCCTGCCGTCAGGGTCAGATGCAGGCCGGTCAGATGATCGGGGCCGCACCCGAAGCACTGTCGGTAGTGACTGCCCAGCGACGTGCCGGGTGGCGGTGCGTCGGCGTGACGCACCGGGGGCACGGCGTGGGCCGGCGGCTCGATCGGGCGCCGACGGGCTGGCTGCTCGGTCACGGTCGGACCCTACCGGCGCATCGGCATTCCTGGAGTGCCACCCTGGGGGCGTGCCAACCCCTGACGTGGTCTCCTTCCGCGAGCGGCTTACCGCCCCCTGGTGGTTCTGGACCGTCATCTTCTTTTGGGCAATGACTCTCGCGATCGCGTACGGCTCAGCGATCGCCACCCCGGTCGGCATCATTGTTGGCACCGCTGCGTTCACCCTCGCGTCGCTCGGAGTGGCTCGGGTCGCCACCCTGGTGACCGTCTCTGCGGCTGGGCTGAACGTCGGGCACGCCCATCTGCCGTTGGACGCGATCGGCAAGGTCGAGGTGCTCGATGCCAGCGCAGCTCGGCGTCGCCGAGGCACGGGTGCGGACTCGCGTGCCTTTGTGCTGCTGCGCGGCTGGGTCCCGACCGCCGTGGCTGTCGCGGTGGTCGACCCCCGCGATCCCACTCCGTACTGGTACGTGTCGAGCCGTTCGCCAGAACAGTTGGCAGCAGCGCTCGGAGTAACTCGGCACGGGACGTCAGATGCCCACTCAGTCACTGACATGACAGGATCTGGGTCAGCACCGTCAGCACCGTCAGCAGTGTCAGCCGAGGAGGGAACGTGATGGGCACGTCCGAGGAGTCAGTTGGTCCCCCCAAGGTGGTGGTCACGATCGCTGCCATCGGGGCCGGACTCGTGGCGCAGAAGTTGGTGAGTGCCGGTTGGCGGTTCGTCCGTGGCACCGACCCCAGTTCAGACGATGACAGCTCGCTGCCGGAGATCTTGGCTTTTGCCGCCGTAAGCGCAGCAACGGTAGCTTTCGCCAAGAACTGGGCGGTTCATCGCGCCAAGCGCGTGCGCGCCTAGACATCGCCAAGGGTCGCAACGCACGGGCGTGGCCCTTGAGACGGTTAGCTGCAGTCCCAGTCTGCAAGGACTGCAGC
>JAJAYZ010000004.1 GCA_027118455.1 Actinomycetes bacterium | reverse complement strand
CGTTGGTCGAGGGGGCCCGCCCAATCCACCAGGCGTGTCACTTCAAGACTCCCGATAACGGGCCTTATGCGCGGATGAGTTCCGTGGACCTGCGACGATCCTGGGCGGCAGACGGTTCCTGCCGTTTGGGGCGGCACAGCATGCTGGACGGCGCATCCATCCAGATGGTGGCAACACCGGCCCTGGTTCAAGTCCAAACCCAAGGACTGTTCGTCACATTTGCTGGTTGCAAATGTCAGCGGACGTGGCAGCCTCCCTGCTGGCGGACAGCTGATCTCCCTTTCGGTTCGTTGGTGCCGGTGCCGTGTTGTGCCCCAGCAAAGGGAAGCCACCGACCGGGGAAGGCTCTGGCTGTCTCGTGTGTGTTTGGTGACCGGCCAGCACTGCAAATCCCCATCGTCGCAGAGGTCTCCAAAAACCTGACTCCTGCATGGCAGGCGAACCCAAGTCTTACCCAAGCCAAGGTCAACTCCAAGCAACAGTTTCTGGACTCACCCGACCTCCACGACGCCGTTGTCGGTGCCGTCCTGGGGAACCAGAACAGCCACAACAAGATGGCTGACTTCTTCACCCAGGGAGGGGAGATTCAGGTCACGCTTGTGGAGAGCCTGGGGGAACTCGTGCACCTGTACGCACAGGATGGTGCGTAGCCCGTATCAGTGATGCGCCGGCGCGCCTCGGCTGAAGTTGCGACCCGAAGGTCCCGCGCACGGGAATCGTCCCGATCAGAGACGTGCGGCGGTCTCGGGCAATCCTGACAGCACATTGGAGGGTAAAGGGAGCCAAGATCCGCTCCGATGTTTAACGTATGAGCACACCTGCGGGTTGGTACCCCGACACTGAACGAACTGGCGAGCAGCGGTACTGGGATGGCGAGATGTGGACTGACCACCGGGCACCGCTTGTCGACTCAGGTGGCTCGCAACCTCCGCGTCGAAGCGTTGGCAAAACCCTTCTGGTGGGCGCCGGTGTACTCGTGGTTGGCCTGGTTGGGCTCAGCGCCTTGGGTGCGATGACAGGGCAGCAAGACGAGCCCAAGCAGGGTGCGGAAACCGTTCCACTCTCGGTGCTGCTTGGTCGCGCCACGGAGAATCCTTCAAGCGTCATGAAGTGGGGCGCGAGCCCCAAGGGACAGGCGTGGCAAGATTTCCTAGCCGACATCGACGACTTCAATAGCGAATTCAGCGATGCCTCAGACGCGGGTGACGATGAAGCGATGCTCACTATGTGCGGTCAAGCCGGATTCATGGGCATCCAAGGAGTGAGCCTGATGGATTCACCCAGTGCTGTGTTGAACGAAACCTGGAGTGAGGTCAGACGAACTACATCAAGGCGGGCACACCGGCCAGTATCTACTCGGGGGACAGCGACAAGGCGCTAGACAACTGTGTTGAGTCGATCAACGCGGCGAACGACGAGATGGAGAAGGTCGTCGCGCTCCTGGAGCACTTCGCGAATAACGGTTGATACCTGAATGGGGATCGAACCCATCAGCGAAGCCACGGACCGCTACTAGCCTGCTGCCGTTCGCAGGGTGCTGTGCGCAGGTTCAGATGCTAGGAACGATGATTTGGTAGGCGACTGTGTTGGAGTCCCGCGCGGACGGGCCGCGCCCCACGTCTCCCGCACCCAGTACACGCTCAGTACACGCACACTGGCAGTTAGTGGCACATCCTGAGGTATCTGGGTTGGTACTGAACGCTGCTTCACGTCCATGTCTCCCCAGCTCAGACCCCTATTTCACCAGGTCCGGCGTAGTGCCCTCGGCGTGATTCGAACACGCGACACACGGTTTAGGAAACCGATGCTCTATCCCCTGAGCTACGAGGGCGGGACGTGCGGGACTCGATGGAGTTCCGCGCTGACCCTCCCGAACCCTTGCGGGTTGAGGTTAGGAAAGTCTAGGGGGCGCATCCATCGTCCAGGGGCCCCGGTTCCCGTAGGTGTAGGCCCTGTCGCGGGAACGCGCGGGCATCTACCATGTGCGAGGGGTGTCGAACGGGGCGAGACTGCCTCTCGCAGGTAGCGCACGAGTGCGACTGCCGTCGCTGCAGATGTATGTGAGTGCCGTGCAGAGAGATCTGTCCTTCCCGCTCAGCTGGGACTAGATAGTCGAGGAGGTATCGACGAGGTGAGCGACTCAGAGCACACCTGCCCCTGGGGTCACGCTGTCGAGCCGACCGACGAGTCCTGCCCGTCCTGCGGCTTGCCACTGCGGCAGCCAGATCAGCTCGATGATGCGCTCCCTCCAGCACCCCTGGACGGCGATGAGGAGGCGTATGCGCCTCGGCCCGTGACATCGCTGGTGTCAATCAGACCCGCGTCCTCGCGCTTAGGCGCTGCCGGTTCTCCCGGCGGCTCTTCGGATGCGAATGTCGATGCGGAGACTGCCCTTGGCGAACCCGATCACGACGCTCCCCAGTTCCGGGCGGACGGTTCCGAGCGCGCACGGCGTCGCTACTTCTCCGCTTACTCGGCCCTCCTCGTGGGGACGGTCACGTTCATCGGCGTCGCTTCCTGGGTCTTCTGGCCTACTGCCGGTGATGGCTCCTCACGAGTTACTGACCCTGCACCGTCGAGTGAGCCACCTGGGGTGGAAGCGCCGCGTGTCGCTGCCGAACTGCGGACCGAGTACATCCAACGTCTCGAAGACAACGGAGTGGGCAAGGAATTCACCAGTGAGGCGAGCGCCGTGCGCTACGCCAAGGAGCTGTGTCGGCGCATCGACAGCACGCCCACGCAGGTGCGCACTGGGAGTGGACTCGTTGCCGTCAGCGTGTACTGCCCGGAACACCTCGTCGGTGGCTCCAAACTCAATCCGCAGGTACGCAAGGCGCTTGCCAGCTCCTCAGCGTCGGTGGTTGCGCAGTGGGCCCTGAACGAGCCGCCGTCTGCGACGGTCGCAAACAATGCGAACGCCCCTTACCTGGATGCGAACATCGGAAACCGGGTCAAGCCGGGAGCGCGCGTTGGCGGTTCGCGCTCCTACTGGTTCCCTGGGATTGTTCCCAACACGGGGCCGCCGCAGCCGCAGCGCCTCGTGCGCGTGGCCGATACCTCGGCGCTGGATCCGGGCTCGGATGACTACGCGGTCACCATTCGATACCGGACGACCCATCGATCCGGCATCGTCATGCAGAAGGGCCAAGCTCGGACTCCCGGAGGATTCTGGAACCTTCAGCAGACCAACGGCGTTCTGCTTTGCCAGTGGAGTGGCAGCAAGGGGCAAGCGACCGTCTCGTCGGTAGACAAACTCAACGATGGGCGCTGGCACGACGTTCGTTGCGAACGGTCCGGGGGACTGGTGGCGCTGTCAGTGGATGGTGCTGTCAGCGACTTCACCCAACGCCAGGTCGGTCTCATTTCCAACGACGTGCCGTTTGTTATCGGGGGCAAGCCTTCGTGCACGGGAGTGGCGACCGGTTGCGAGTACTTCGTCGGCTGGGTGGACTACGTGCGTATCGAGTCAAGCTAGCCAGCTGGCCCCGTTCGGCCGACATGCGGCCGGCCCGCCGAGGTGATAAAGTTGCATGGTGCAAGCAACTAAACTGAACCTCACCGAACTGGCGGACGCCCTGCGGAACGTCGTCATGGCCGCGCGCAGGCAGTCCATGGGATCGGCTCACGACAAGTCTGTGGTCGCGCTGCTGGCACACCTGACCACGGTCGGCCCGCTCCGGGCCGGTGACCTCGCCGAGCACGCCTGCCTCGACGCTTCCACCGTGAGCCGGCACCTCCGCAGCCTGGAGACCGACGGCTACCTGGTCAGGACCCCCGACCCCGAGGACGGCCGCGCCACGCTGTTGCAGGTCACCAAGGCGGGAGAACGAGTCGTCGCCGACGCCAGACAGCAGCGGCTCGCGATGTTGAGCAACGCCGTCACTGACTGGAGTGAGGAAGACATCGCCACCCTTACTCGGCTGACCCGCCGCCTCGCCGAGAGCCTGGAGGGCTCGTGACATCCGAAGCCAAGCCATCCACATCTCTGCCGGACGTTGAGTCGACGTACGCGGAGTCCGGCACTCGCCATCTGCGCTGGGTTCTCGGCGCCCTCATGCTCACCATGCTCCTGGCCGCGTTGGACCAAACCATCGTGTCGACGGCGCTACCGACGATCACCAGCGACCTCGGTGGGCTCAACGAGCTCTCCTGGGTGGTGACGGCCTACCTACTGGCGTCAACGGCAAGTACGCCGATTTGGGGCAAGTTCTCTGATCTGTACGGGCGCAAGCTGATGCTCCAGACCGCCGTGGTCATCTTCGTCATCGCATCGGCACTGGCTGGGTTGTCGCAGAGCATGGCTCAGCTCATCTCCACCAGGGCGCTGCAGGGGCTAGGCGGCGGCGGTCTCATGGTTCTGGTCATGGCCGTCATCGCCGACCTCATCCCGCCCAGAGAGCGTGGACGGTACGTCGGACTCTTCGGCGGCGTCTTCGGTATCGCCAGTGTCATAGGTCCGCTGCTCGGTGGATTCTTCACTGAGCACCTCTCATGGCGCTGGATCTTCTACATCAACCTGCCACTCGGAATAGCCGCTTTCCTCGTGCTTGGCTCCGTGCTGCACCTGCCACGACACCGCACCGAGCATCGCATCGATTGGCTCGGCGCTATTTTGCTCGTTACCGGCGTGACCAGTCTGCTCATGGTGACCGTCTGGGGCGGCAACCAGTACGCCTGGGGTTCAGCCCAGATCGTCGGACTGGGACTCCTGGGTGTCGCGGCCACAGCTGCCTTCGTCTGGCAAGAGCTCAGAGCGCCAGAGCCGATGATCTCGATGGATCTCTTCAGGAACCGAGTCTTCACGATCACCTCAGGGATCGGGTTCGTTACCGGCTTCGCGATGTTCGGTTCGATCGTCTACCTCTCGATCTACCTGCAAGTGGTGTATGGCTCGAGCCCGACTGTGGCCGGACTACAACTGCTTCCGCTGATGGCCGGCCTGTTGGTGACATCTATTTTGAGCGGGCGGCTCATCACGAAGACGGGTAAGTACAAGGCCTACCCCCTCATCGGAACCGCGTTGGCCACCGTGGGACTGCTCCTGCTCTCACAGCTGGGGGGAACGACGCCCTACTGGCAGATCGCCATCGCCATGCTGATTCTGGGTGCTGGGCTCGGGAACGTGATGCAGGTTCTGGTGTTGGCAGTACAGAACTCCGTTGACCCACGCGACATCGGGACGGCAACGAGTGGCTCGACCTTCTTCCGTTCGATCGGAGGCTCTTTCGGGACGGCCGTGTTCGGAGCGGTGTGGGCTGCGCGCCTGGCAACTGAGATGTCGTCGATCATGCCTTCTGGTGGGTCTGTTGGAGACCCGACCACGTCGATGGCGTCCATTCAGGCGCTGCCACCTGAGCTGCAGAGCGAAGTCCTTGGCGCGTTCGCACGAGCCGTCGACGCCACATTCCTGATGGCGGCTCCGATCATGGCGGTTGCCTTCATCCTCGCTCTCTTCGTCCCGCAGGTGCGGCTACGGACGCGGCAGGACAGTGGGATGCTCGACCTCGACGACTTCGACGCCGAAGCGCTGGAGGCTGAGGCGCGCACGCTTCCCTAGCGCGTTAGATGTTCCAGGCGGTTGCGGTCCGACGCGCCCGACGCACGACATCGAGAGCGACAAGGGCGCAGACCGCCGATAGGACGGCGAACGCCGTGCGATCACCTGCCCACTCAGCGAAGGCGCCACCTACGGTTGGGCCAAACATCCCAGAAAGCGCCCAGATAATGTTGGCCAGAGCGCTCATCACTGCGACAGTCACCGCCCCCCGCCCGACTGCCAAGAGACCAAAGGGAAAGGTCAGTGCCGCGACAACTCCAGTGGCGATGCTGGCCCCGATGAGGAAGACCAAGATAACGGGCACACCGAGAAACAGCGCAGGAAGTGCCGTGCAGACGGCAAGCCCGGCGGTTGCGGTTGCGGCGATGCCTGGCCTGGCCCAGCGGTCTGCACCTCTTGCCGTCAGAGCTCCCGCAGTCACGAAGAGCAGCGAAGATGCCGAGAAGGCAATGCCAATATCAGCCGAGTCATACCCGCCGAGGTCGAGCCGCAGTGGCACTAGCAGGTCCGCGGTCATCCACAGAACCGCGGCCGCAATGGTGAGGAGCAGCATCGTGACCAGGTCTGGATCGGAGCGCACAGCGCGCGCGATCTCGCGAAAGGGCGGGGCCGGATCTTTGCGCAGACCGGTGCCGGACCTGTCAAAGACGAGCATGGCGAAAAGGAGCGCAGTGATGATGGCGAGTCCAACGAAGGGAGCACTGATCCCGTAGCGGTCAGCCACCCACCCGGCGTAGGCGGGGCCCAGCATCGAGCTCACGCCAACAACAGACGTTGTCAGTGCCAGCACCTTTGCACTGTTCTGCCCAGCCGCATCATCAAGCCAGGCAGCCATCGAGACCCAGAGAGTTCCGAATCCGAGTCCAAAGACCAACCGGGCAGAGACGATGGCGCGGTAGTCCGGTGCCAGAGCCATGGCGAATCCGGCGAGCGCGATGACTGCCATGGCCGTGAGCATCATCGTTCGGGGGCTGACCCGGCGGGTGATGGCACTCGCCGGCAGCGAGGCGATGAGGATTCCCAAACTTGCGACCGATAGAACAAGGCCGCCCGCAAAGTCCGAAAGGTCATACTGCTCGATGTAAGAAGGAATCAGCGGGGTGACACCGGACCACGACAACTCGCCGACGAAGAGCGCGAGGTAGACCAAGATCACTACACGCAGACGCATGAGGATCAGTCTCCCGTCATACGTCCTTGGTCAGTGAGCTGTCGCCATGTCTAGCTCTTGTTTAAGCGGTCCTTGAGAATTTGCTGGCTGGCCAGGCGCCCGGGCGCTCCGGTCACGCAACCGCCGGGGTGTGTTCCGGAACCGCACTGGTAGTAGCCATCGATGGGAGTTCGGTACTGGCTCCAGCCTGGGGCTGGGCGGAAGAAGTACATCTGCGGCAGCAGGTAGTCGCCGGCGTAGATGTTGCCTTCCGACAGGCCGACCACTCGCTCGATGTCCAGGGGCGTGACGACTTCCCGGTGTAACACAAGATCGCCGAAGCCAGGGAAGAACGACTCGATCGTGGCCTGAACGGTGTCTCCGAGGTTGTTGCGCTCGGTGTCCCAGTCGCTGCCCTTGAGGTGGTAGGGCGCGTAGGACACGAAGCACGACATGACGTGCTTGCCGGGCGGCGCCATGTCGGGATCGAGGAACGACTGGAAGCAGTTATCGAGGTAGGGACGCTCGCTGTACCAGCCGTACTTTGACGCGTCGTAGGCCCGCTCGAGGTACTCAATCGACGGCGCAATGCTGACAAATCCGCGGTACTGGTCGGTGCGGTCACCGAGTGTGGGGTACCGCGGGACGCCGTCCAGGGCGAAGTTGACCTTTGCGCTGGTGCCGTTGAACTGATACCGGTCGATGCTTTCGACCAAGTCCCCTGGCAGCTCGCGAGGGTTGACCAGCTTGGTGAACGTCTGTCGTGGGTCAAGGGCGCTGACGACGACGTCGGCGTGGAACTCGGTGCCGTCCTGCAGAGCGACCCCACTGGCCTGACCGTCCTTGGTGATCACGTGATCGACATGGGAGTCCAGCCGAATCTCGGCACCGAAGGCTTCAGCCGCCCGGGCCATGACCTGTGTGAGTCCGCCGTTACCACCCTTGTGGAACGACCACGAACCCAGGTGTCCGTCGTGCTCGCCGAGCATCATCATGAGCGAGACAAGCCCGGACCCGGCCGACATCGGGCCTACTTTTGTTCCGGTTGTCGAGGACGCCGCGAGGTAGCCCTTGAGGATCTCACTCTCGAAGTAGTCGTCGAGGAAGTCCGAGATACTGCCGGTGATGAGTCGAACGGCGTCGTGGATGACCTTCTTCTCTGCTGACCCAAGGTGTCCGAGGAGCCATGCGACGTCGGCTGCGTCCTCTGCGGTCTTGCCGAAGATGTCTGGGGGGATGCGGTCAGACAGGGGGTACATCAGCTGCAGGATGCGGCCAACGTCGTGTTCGTAGCGATCCATGGCGTCGGCGTCCCGCGGCGAATGGCGCATGATCTCGCGGATGTTCTCATCCCGGTCGGGGCCGAGCATCAGGTAGTCGCCGTTCTCCATAGGAGCGAACGACGTCGGCATGTAGATCGGGTTGAATCCGTGCTTGACCAGCTCGAGTTCGCGAACAACCTCGGGCCGAATGAGGCCGAGAGCGTACGAGAACGTCGTGAAGCTGAACCCCGGGTAGAGCTCTTCGGTGATGGCTGCACCGCCGACCAGATGGCGTTGCTCGAGGATGAGCGTCTTCATTCCGGCCTTGGCGAGGTAGGCGCCGTTGACGAGGCCGTTGTGGCCTCCGCCAACAATGATCGCGTCGTAACGGTGGGTGTCGGTCATGTCATCGACGTCTTTCGCTCGGGGTTGAAGAAGGGCATTCGCGTCACCGCTGCAGGCACGGTGGTGTACACGTGGTTGACAGTTTGCTCGACGTGGATCGTGGTGCCGATGGCGGTGAGTTCAGGGCGGACGCGCGCAATGCCGATCTGTGTCTGCATCATCGGTGAGTAGGCGTAGCTGGTGGCGTAGCCGGCACGTTCGCCCTGGTCGTCGTAGAGCATCGTCTCCCACGACGCGGGGGGTTCGTCTTTCGGCGGGATCAAGCCTGCGTCGTAAAACAGGGACTCGAAGGCGTTCCCGTCGACGGCGAGGCCGACCGTAGTCCAGCGCGACGACCCCGTCGCGCGCTCGTTGATGATCGCCCGCCGGCCGATGAAGGGCCGGGTGTCGTCGTCGATTCCCTTGAGCATCCAGCCGAGACCGAGCTCGTCGGGGGTGAAGCGTTCGTGCTCGTTGTACGAGTAGCGACTGGACGTGAACTCGACTCCGATCAGCGGAAGCCCTGCCTCGATACGTAGGAGGTTGAGCGCCTGGTCGCCGAACGGACGCATGCGGTGCGGCTCGCCTGCCTCCATGACAGCGTCGAGGACGGGCAGGGCGTTGTCAGCTGGAATGCGCAGCTCGAAGCCGAGGTCGCCGGTGAAGCCCGTGCGGCTGACCGTCACCTCGCTGCCAGCAATCTTGGTCTGCGCGTGGCCGAAGTAGCCGAGTTCGTTCACCTCAGGCGCGAGGTCAGCTATGACCGCCCGCGACCTGGGGCCTTGGACTGCGAGCATCGCGTACTGCGCTGAGACATCGTCGATAGAGACCTGCATCGACCCGATCTGGTTCTGCAGGAACGACAGGTTCGGCTCGGCGGCGGTGAGCAGGAACTCGTTCGCGGAGTGCCGGAAGACGACACCGTCTTCGAGGACGTAGCCGGCGTCATCGCACCAGATGGTGTACTGCGCGTGCCCTGGGCGGCAAGTGCGAATGTCTCGGGCCAGGACGCCGGCAAGGAAAGCCTCGGCGTCCCGGCCGATGATCTCGAACTTGTAGAGGGGCGAGGCGTCGAAGAAGCCGACTGCGTTCCGGACGCCAAAGTACTCGTGCTTGCCGGCGATGTCGTACTGGGCCGCTGAGAGGTGGCCGGCCCAGTGCGCCCACAGTTGGGTGGTGTTGAGCTCGGTAAGGCGTGGGTGAAACGGCGTGGTCTTGACCATGGGAGCTCCTCCACTGTGGCTTTGCGTGCCGGATCGTGCTGCCGACGATCTGGCAACCCTAGAGACTGTTGGACAACTGTGCAATAGATCTCTACGGTGCAGACGTGGCCCGGATGACCCCTGCAGAGCGACGCGCCGCCATCGTCGACGCGACGTTGGCGGTGATGGTCCGCCAGGGAATCGCCGCAACAACGGCACGCGACGTGGCAGCGGAGATGGGTACGTCTAGCGGGCTGATCCACCACTACTTCGCGTCGATGGACGAACTGCTGGCCGAGGCGTTCGACTGGGTCGCCTCCGACGATCTCGCCAGGACGGTGGGAGCCCTCGATGCTTCCGACGATCCGGTAGAGCGATTAGCGATCTTCTTCGCCTTTTACAACCGAGCCGATGAGGACTGGGGGATGCAGCTCTGGCTCGACGCCTGGTCTGAGGCCGCGCGGCGTCCAGCGCTGCAGCAAACCTCACGCCGCTTGAACGTGGCCTGGCATTCGCTGGTCGCTGACCTCCTTCGCGCCGGCGTGGGCTCGGGAGCCATGACCTGCGACGAGCCGGACGCCGTCGCCTGGCAGATCATCTCGCTCCTCGATGGGCTCGCGCTGCAGGCAGTTGCGCACGCCGACCTGGTAGCTCGTGACGACGCAAACTCGTGGGCCCGCGGCTACGCCGAGGACCAACTGGCTCTCGAGCGCGGGGTACTACGGTCGAGGGCAACGGACCGACGCTGAGGTGAGCTTCGATGCAGCGAATGAGCATTTGGTTCTGGTTCGACGGCGAGATCACCGGAATTGAACCCACCCCTGAGGGAACACCCTTTCCGGCCGGGCAGGTGATGACGCCGAACTTCTGGATCCTCGGCCACGACTTCAACGCGCTGAACGGCGGTCCGCAGTCCAGCACAGCTCGGCGACGTCGTTCATGGTTCCGTGCGACGGCCAGGATCGATATCGCTGCGCTCAAGACTGCGTCGGCAGGCTGAGGGCGGCGGTTACCCCGTCCGCAAGTTCTTGATGGTGTAGCAAGCCTCGTCGTCGGTCGCGCCGACTGTGTAGTCGACCCTGATCTTTTGGGGATAGCCCAGCGCTTCGTCGTAGTCCACGTCAATGACTTCTGCCCCGGAACTGGCGATGTAGGTGAACAGCTGGTCCACGGTGTACGGCCCCGGCCCGTCGCGCCGGTGTCGTACATCTTTGACAGTTGTGTTCGTGGGCGTCAGCAGCATCTGGTAAGACTCCGGAGCGTTCTGCGCCCACAGCGCTTTGGCCTGCTCGAGTGTCGTCGGCGCGATGGCTGTGCCGGTCGGTTCCGGATCCGATGTCGTCGTCGATTCATTCGTGCAGCCGACCACAACTAGCAAGGCAATGGAGGCGGCGACTTTCGCGATCCGGCGCATGGTGATGAGACGACGATCGGTCGGTGATGGTTCCCCTGCCGAGCACTCCTGGGCATGCAAAAGGACGGCGACCACGTGGGTCACCGTCCCTTTGCAGATGCTTACTTGCCTGCTGCGACGTTCTTCAGGGTCGCGCCGGCGCTTACCTTGGCGGTGTGCTTGGCGGCCACCTGAATCTCAGCGCCGGTCTGCGGGTTGCGCGCCGTGCGGGCAGCGCGGTAGGCACGCTCGAAGGTCAAGAAGCCGGGGATGCTGACCTTCTCGTCCTTGGCGATCGTCTCACCAACGACCTCTGCCATGGCGGCGAGGACGCGGTCGGCGTCCGCCTTGGTCACTCCGGCGCGCTCGGAAACGGCCTGGACGAGCTCAGTGCGGTTCATGGGACTCCTCGATCTGTCACCGATTGCGGTCAATCGTCAAACGCGGTCGCACTAACGCTACGGCTCTTGGGCTGGTTCGGTGTGCTCGCCACGCGTGAGCAATGTCACGGATGTGGGAGGGTGGCGCTCATGGGAAAGCCCGTGGAAATGCCGATTCGCGATCCCTGGTTCGAGCGGCGCGAGGTTGCGCCGGGGATCACCTGGGTGCTCGAACCCAGCGTCAACGGGTTCCTCCGCTCCAATATCTGGCACGTCCGGGGACGCGACAGGGACCTCGTCGTCGACGCCGGCATGGGAATTTCCCCACTTCGATCGGCCTACCCCGACCTCTTTAAAGGGGACGTGTTGGCGTTCTTCACTCACGGCCACTACGACCACACCGGCGGGGCTCACGAGTTCGAGCGCCGCGCCTCGCATGTCGCTGAGGCAGTGATGTTGTCCGAGCCGGAGGAAGCCACCCTCGTCACTGCCGACCTCCCACAGTCGTTTGCTGCTGCCCTGACCGCCGAGGCACCCGACGGCGTCACGCCGCCGTTCCTGGTTGACGCACTTCCGTATGCCGGTTACGACGTCAGCGGGTACACCATCGCTCCGGCACCTGTCACCGATCCGTTGGCCGATGGTGACGTCATCGATCTCGGCGACCGCGTCTTCGAGGTTGTCCACCTCCCCGGTCACACCCCCGGATCTGCCGCACTCATCGACCGTGACTCCGGGGTGCTCTTCACCGGTGACGTCCTCTACGACGGTGAACTGCTCGACGAGCTACCGGAGTCCAACATCGACGACTACGTCGCCTCGATGCAGCGGCTGCTCTCGTTGGACGCGGCCATCGCCTACGCCGGTCACGAGCCGCCGCTCAGTCGCGATGACGTGCAGCGGCTGGGCTCGGCCTATCTGGCGCAACGTTCGGGCTGACGGCCTCGAGGGCGTCAACGATCACTTCGACATCGCCGAGCAGCCGTCGGCGCAATGGCGTCGCGCGCGCAGCGAAGTCACGCGGATTCGCGGTGTACTCGCTGCGACCTTCTGGCGTCTCGACGGCGATGGCCCGATGTCCTGCAGCGCTCAGGTCGTAGGGGGACACCCGCATGTCGACAGTTCGGATCTCGCGCGCGAGCTCGAAGCAGTCGGCCACAAGCTCCGAAGAGATCAGCTGGCTCACTTTGTAGACCCACCTGTAGAGGTCCATGCCTGCATGAAGGCATCGGCTTGCTCGGCGGAGAGTTGGTCTGCCCGCGTCAGCTGCTGGGTATTGTGTGGACGTGTGGCTTCAGTGAAGAACCGAAACGCATCGAAGTGAGTGCAGCGTGCCCCGACGTCTTCGACTGCTGTGGCGATCTCTGCCGGGCTGAGCCTGAGCGGCCAGGGGGAGTGGCGGACGTCGGCTGGCTCGGTCCGGTAGACCATGGCCCACTCGTGCATTCTGAAGCAGCCGAAGACCGGGGCTCGGTCGAGGGTGGCGCGCAGGAGTCGGTCGATCCAGCGCGCTGATGGCAACCGATTGACGAAGGGTTCGGATCGACCGTTACGCCGCCGTCTGTCCTTGTGTGCCCGCGCTTGGACAGGAGCTCGTGCACTGTAAGTCCCGCACAGACCGTGCTGAGCCCGGGGTGCCAGGTGAGGAGCTGGTGGGGACGGAACGAGTAGATAGGTGAACAAGAAGTCGTCGACCGGGTCGGACTGGCCCGCAGCGCGCCGGACCAGGCGCGAATCGACCCAGGGACGCACCCGGGCCTCGTGCGCCGCCGCGCACTCGCGCCACACGGCTTCGGGAAGGGTGATGACCATGCCGATCAGGATAGAAAGCCCGAGACGGCCGTACTCTGGTGTGGTGAGCGATACCGACTGGCGCGACGCCCCGCTGCTTCCGGAGCAGACCGAGGACGACATCGACCGCGAACCAGACGACAACGACGACCGACTACGTGAGGACGTCCCCCCCCACCATGGCGACTAGCTACCCAATGTGTCCTTGCGGGCCACGAGTGCATCACGGATCTCGGTGAGCAGATCGACGTCGGTGGGTCCGGCTGGCTCTTCGGGCTTGGCGGAGCGCTCGCGCAGCTTGTTCATTGGCAGCACGACGAGGAAGTACACGGCGGCGGCAATCGCCAAGAAGTTGATGAGCGCAGTCAGCACAGCACCGATGCTGAACACGGCACCGTTGATCGTGAAGGTTGCGACTGAACTGAGATCGGGCTCGCCGAAGATAGCCGCGATCAGCGGCGTAATGATCCAGTCGACGATCGAGCCAATGAGCGCGGCGACGGCGACGCCGATGACGAATGCCACCGCCAGGTCGATCACATTGCCGCGCATGATGAACTCTTTGAAACCCTTCATGAGCCCTCCTCGTACCGATTCCCCGATGCGCGAACGCTAGCGAAGATCGACTAGGGGTGCACCGCCACCGTTACCGGGCCGCGGGCTGAGGCGCCGGCCAAGGCAAGGGCTTCGTCCTCGGTGGCCGCGACCATCACGAGACCGTCAGTCTGAGTCCATGGGCCACTTCCTTCCGCGTCTGGAACGGCAGTCACGGTTAGATCT
This sequence comes from Actinomycetes bacterium, assembly GCA_027118455.1. GTDB lineage: Bacteria > Actinomycetota > Actinomycetes > JAHEKZ01 > JAHEKZ01 > JAHEKZ01. The sequence goes on along the minus strand of JAJAYZ010000004.1, from coordinate 40,599 downwards.
GCGGCAACCAACCGTGCGGCGCTGCGCTGGTCGGCGACCATGACGTCCACGACGTCACCGGGAGTCAGCATTGCGGCCACAGCGGGGTCGGCGAGGCGAACGGGAACAGCGAGCTGACCGTCGAGGAGTGCCGCCGGCGATGGCGCAGCGCCCGATCCGTTGGGCGACGGTTGCTGCCCCGGCGTTTGGACCAGTGCGGTGAGCCCGAGGAGCACGGCGACAAAGGCCAGAGCCGCCGACACCATCCGCCGGTGCAGAGCGAGCTGGCGGCGGACGCCGAACCAAGCATCAGCGTGTGCGGAAGCAGAGGTGGCCCGTGCGGTCATATCTGGACGCTAGGCCGAAGCGGTCAGCCTCGCTGGTAATCCACAGGGCGGATGGGCCGGATCAGGAGCCGGACGAGCCCGATGAGCCTGAGGAACTCGACGACCCGGATGAGCCACCAGAGCCCGACGAGTCCGAGCCACTCTTGGTGGTAGATGGCGTGCTGCTGCCGGAGTCCTTGGAGCCGCTGCTCGAGTCTTTCGACCCGCTGCCGGAGTCCTTGGAGCCGCTGCTCGAGTCTTTCGACCCGTCACCGGCACCGGAGTCCTTGGAGCCGCCGCTGCCACCACCACTGCTGGACGAACCACTGCGGCTGTCGGTGCGGTAGAAGCCAGACCCCTTGAAGGTGACCCCGACCGCGTGGAACTTCTTCCGCAGCGCTCCCCCGCAAGAGGGGCACGCGCTGAGCGCGTCGTCGGTGATGGCCTGCACAGCCTCAAAGCTGTGGTCGCACGCGGTGCAGACGTAGGCGTAGGTGGGCACGCAGACTCCTTCGGGACGCCCCACGTCGGGTGCTGAAATGGTCGGCAGACCGTGGTGTGGTCGGCCGACTTAGCACTCGCCTTGGGCGAGTGCTAAGTCTACGGCATCGGTGCCGCGGCCCCGTCATGCGCTTGTGGCCACTCCGAGCCATCTACCGTATGGCCGTGACTTGGGCAGACCTCCGCATCGCGGCCGTCGTCGGACTCGGCGGTGCGGCGGGCGCCCTGGCCAGATGGGCCATCTCCCTCGGGGTGCCGTGGCACCCGCCGGCCATCCCCTGGGCCACGCTCGTCGCCAACCTCGTCGGCTGCGTGGTGATCGGCGCCTTGCTGACCCTGTGGACCGAAGGATCTCCTCCGGCCTGGTGGGTTCGTCCGCTGGTGGCCGTCGGTTTCGTGGGAGGCTTCACCACGTTCTCAGCGTTTGCGGTCGAAGGCGTACGCCTGGTAGAGGCGGGGGCGCCGAATGTGGCCGCGCTCTATGTGGTCGGGTCGGTGACAGCCGGACTCCTCCTCGTGCGTGGGGCGGCCGAGGCGATGCGCAAGGTGCTCCGTCCTGATCGGGGAGGTGTGTGATGACTGAGCTGAGTGGCCATGCGCTGCGGCTGACGATCATCGTTGGTGAGGACGAGGTCTTCGCTCATCGACCCGTGTACTCCGAGATCGTCATCTTGGCGCGTGAGTCCGGGCTGGCCGGCGCCACCGTGGTGCGTGGCATCGAGAGCTTCGGGCGGCGTTCGATTGTGCACACCTCGCGCCTGGTCTCTTTGTCCAATGATCTTCCCGTTGTCATCACGATCATCGATGAGGACGCCAAGATCCGTGCCTTCCTCCCCAAGGTCACAGCGATTGTTAAAGGGGGAATCGTCACGGTCGAGGACGTTGCTGTCATGCAGTACGTGGGGTCACACGATCAGCTAGCTGGTGGGGACGACCACCCGACGAGTCGCTGACCGCAGACATGACGATCGCCCGGGTTGCCTTGGTTGCGTTCGGTGCAGCCCTGGGAGCACCTACCCGGTGGTGGGTCGACGTGTACGTCCAGCGTCGCTGGCTTGCGGTCTTTCCGTTGGGCACCTTTGCCGTCAACGTGGCGGGATCGCTGTTGCTCGGCTTCCTGGTTGCCGGCTGGAGCACCGAGAGCGCCGCCGTGGCACTGCTCGGTATCGGCTTCTGCGGCGCTCTCACCACTTTCAGCTCGTTCGCATGGGAGTCGCACCGTCTAGCCGAAGACGGCGCGCGCGGCCTCGCCGCCGCCAACGTCGTGGGAACGCCGATCGTGTGCTGCGCGGCTGCGGCTCTCGGCTGGTGGATCGGCTCCTGAACGTGTCCTCCGTGGCACCGATGGTCGAGTAGCGTCCAAGGCGTGTCAGAGCCGGAAATCCTCGACGCCAGGGGAGGGTCGTCGCGAGAGCGCCGGCACGCGCGGGTGCGGCTGGTGAAAGGCCACCGGTGGCCAACTGTTGTCGTGCTCATCGCCGGCTTCATCGCGATTGCGCTGATCGCGGCTACCGTCACCGCGGGGTGGCTGGTGCAGCGCTCGTTTCCGCAGACCGATGGAACCATCTCCCTGCCAGGGCTCGATTCTGACGTCGACGTCCTTCGTGATGCTCGCGGTATCCCGACCGTCGTGGCCGATAACGCACACGACCTCTTCTATGCGCAGGGGTTCGTGCATGCGCAAGATCGCTTCTGGGAGATGGACGTGCGACGTCACATCACATCGGGGCGACTGTCAGAGATGTTCGGTGACTCGCAGGTCGAGACGGACACGTTCGTCCGAACGCTGGGCTGGCGTGACGTCGCAGAGGCCGAGATCGGTCAGCTCAATGTTGACACATTGGACGCCTTGCAGGCGTACGCCGACGGCGTGAACGCCTACCTCAAGAGCCGCAGCTACTCCGAGGTCAGCCTGGAGTACGCGCTGCTTGCCGTGACAGCCCCGGACTACGAGATCGAGCCGTGGACGCCTGCAGACTCTGTCTCGTGGCTCAAGGCGATGGCGTGGGATCTGCGTGCCAACCTCGACGAAGAGACCGACCGAGCCCTTCTCCTGCCGACGGTGCGGTCGAGGGTTGCTGACCTCTACCCGCCCTACCCGTACGAGGACCACCAAACGATTGTGACGAGTGGGTCGGTCGAAGGCGGGCGCTTTCGCCCAGGGGTCGCCGGAGCGACGCGTGCAGCCAGTTCGGCGCTCGCGCCGGTCTTGCCCGAACTCCTTGCCGAAGCGACCAGCGGAGCAGAGCGGCTCGACGCGTGGCTCGGCGCTTACGGTCCCGGCGTCGGGTCGAACTCGTTTGCAGTGACAGGTGATCGTTCGGCGACCGGCGGGGCGCTGTTGGCCAACGACCCGCACCTAGCGCCGAGTCTTCCTGGGATCTGGTACCAGATGAACCTGCAGTGCCGACAGGTGAACGCCGGTTGCCCGTACTCGGTGGGTGGCTTCACCTTCTCCGGTGTGCCCGGAGTCATCATCGGCCACAACGAGAACATTGCCTGGGGGTTCACGAACAACGGGGCAGATGTTGCCGACCTTGCCTACGAGGCGCTCAACGGTGATCGCTACGTACGCAATGGAAAGCTCATCCCGCTGAAGACCCACACCGAGACGATCGAAGTGGCCGGTAGTGAACCGGTCGAGATCACCGTGCGAGCCACCGAGTGGGGACCGCTTCTGTCTGACGTCAGTGACCCGCATCGCCGCATCCTCGATGGCACCTTCAGCCCCGCCGACCTACCGGGAACCGCCAATGAAGTGGCGCTCGCACTGCAATGGACGGCACTCACTCCCGGGCGCACCGCTGACGCCATCCTTGCTCTCGATAGGGCCGCTGACTTTGACGAGTTCCGTACCGCCGCGGTCTGGTTCGAGGTGCCGAGTCAGAACCTGCTCTACGCGGACGTCCATGGTCACATCGGCTACCAGATGCCGGGCAAGATTCCCGTCAGGAGAGGGGGCGACGGTGCGACGCCTGTCGCGGGCTGGAGCGCGTCGTACGGATGGGACAGGTACATCCCCTTCGGTCAGCTGCCGTGGACCTTCGACCCGCCTGAGCAGTACATCGTGGCCGCCAACCAAGCCGTCATCGATGAGAGCTATCCCTATCTGCTGACCCGTGACTGGGGTTACGGCTACCGCAGCCAGCGACTCGTCGACCTGATCGAGGCGAGCGACCCCTTGACGCCGGCGTCTGCGGCAGGGCTGATGAGCGACACCTCGAACGAGTTTGCTCCCATCCTCATCGAAGAGCTCATGCGGGTCGACACGTTACTGCTGGACTCCAACACCGTGCGCGCTCGTGACTTGTTGACCGACTGGGACCACCGACAAGATGCCGATTCTGCTGGGGCGGCGTACTACAACGCCGTGTGGCGTCACTTGCTCGCACGTGTATTCGGCGACGAGCTCACCGGTGACCGTCGACCCGACGGTGGGGATCGCTGGTTTGAGGTGCTTCAGGTGATCCTCAACGATGGACAGGCGATTTGGTGGGATGACGTACGGACACCCGACGAGCTGGAGCTGCGGGACGAGGTGATGGCTGCGGCCATGGCGGACGCCACGGCCGAGCTCACGAAGCAACTGGGCCCGGATCCGGCGGCCTGGCGTTGGGGTGATCTGCATCAGCTCAAGCTCACCAATGCCAGTTTCGGCAGTAGCGGAATCGCCCCGCTGGAGGCGCTCTTCAACCGCGGGCCTTATGACACAGCTGGGGGCGAAGGAATCGTTAACGCAACTGGTTGGAATCCGGCTGAGGGGTATGGCGTCGACTGGGTCCCTTCCATGCGCATGGTGGTCGACCTCAGCGACCTGGACGCCTCACGTTGGGTGCAGCTCACGGGCCAGAGCGGTCACGTATTCGATCCGCACTACACCGACCAGTTCGAGGCGTGGACGAACGGTGATACCTACCGGTGGCCGTTCTCGCCGGAGTCGACCCTGGAAGGCGCAACGGACATGCTGCTCCTGGAGAGTCAGTAGCGCACCGAAGGGTGCTCACCGACTAGAACAGGACGCCGTCAACCCGTCGGTCGTGTGGCTCCTCCGGCAGCTGCTCGGTCAGGCGCTCGTCGTCGAAGACAACAGCCAACACCGGTGTCTGGGACGACACATGGATGAGCGCCCGGTCGTAGCAGCCGGCGCCTTGTCCGAGCCGGCGGCCTTCTGCGTCTACGGCAAGAGCGGGAACCAGAACGACATCGACGTCGGCGAGGGCTGCCTGTCCAAGGCGGGGACCGGTGGGCTCTCGCAACCCGTAGCGCGCGTCGACGAGGTCGCGATCGCCGGTGTAGACCGCCCAGTCCAGTGAGAAGTCCGAGAGCGTGATGGGGAGCAGCACCTCGATGCCCCGGCCTGTGAGTGCGGCAATGAGGAGCCGGGTGTCGGGCTCGTCGCCGACCCCGACGAAGCAGCTGAGACGCCTGGTCTCTTCGGGTGGCGTCCAGGTGGCCAGCCGCTCGGCGAACGCAGCGCGCTCAGCGGCCGGGCGCCGCGTGCGATTGGCGCGAATTACCGTGCGGTGGCGCTGCTTGCCCGAAGCGCTGGGGTCAGCCGGGTCGCTCCGAGGGCCCCCACCGGGCTGCTCCATTTGGGTCACCTGACCATCATGGCCCTAGTCACCGCTCGGTTGCGGCACCGATGATGATGGGGGAGGCCCGATGACGCTGCGGACACGTCTGGCGCTGGTGCTGGTGGCGCTGGTGCTTGTTCCGCTCGTGGCTGCCGCGATCCTGGTGCTCTACGCCGTGCCCAGGGCAGCCGCCGACCGAGCCGACACCCTCGTTCTCGGGGCCCGCTCGGGTGTCACCAACGAGATCAGCCAGACGTGCGAGCTGGCTCAGTCTGCTGCTGTGGTGACCGGCCGCATGTTGGGGTCCAGCTCGCCCGCAACGGCAACCCGACGGGTGGTCGCCGACGGGTTGGCTGACTGGGTATCGGTTGTCGACGACCGGGGCAACGCCGTGAGTTCTGCTGGGCAGCTACCCGGCGGTTTGATCACGCAGCCGTGGAGTGACTGCGCCGCAGGTGAGGCCGGAGGTCCTGCGCTGAGCACCGAGCTGCAGGTCGTCGTCGCTGACACCCCCCGACTCTCGGCCGTACGCACAGCCGATGCTGTCAACGCCGCCTACCTTGACGATCTGCGTGCCCGGCTCGGGTTTACCGCGGACGTCGTACTGCTGATCGACGGACGTGTGGTCGCCAGCACCACCGATCAGTCTACAGATCTGTCTGAGGTGCCGACCCTGGCCGCCACTGCGCCGGTCGACGGCGGACTGGTCAGCGCGAACGCGGTGACGGCGGCGGTGGCACCCGCTGGACCAGGAATGCCCTTCGACGTTGTTGTCGCCACTCCCACACCCGGCGGCGGGGTGTTGGTGCAGACGGTCTTCCTCGTCGCATTGGTCTCGTTGGTCGTTGCTGTGGTCGCCGCTGTCGCCATTGCCCGCGACCTTACCGGCCCGCTGGAGGAGGTGACCGATGCCGCAGAAGCGGTGGCCTCCGGCGACCTCACGAAGTCGATCGAAGTTCGTCGCTCGGACGAGGTTGGTCGGTTGGCTCGAGCGTTCAACCACATGACTGACGAGCTGCTCACCTACGTCACCGAGCTCGAGGGAAGCCGTGATGCGCTCAGGGCTAACTTTGACAGGCTCGGTGAGGCGTTGTCGGCAACACTCGACCTCGAGACCCTGGTACCTGTGGTGCTCGAAACAGCCATGACCAGTGTTGGCGCCGAGGCCGGTGTGGTCATGCTTGGCGATGAACACGGTGGGCTCACATTGCATGCCGAGCACGGCATGCGAACCCGCTCGCTGACAGTGCCGAGCGCTGTGGTCGTCGGCGATGGGCTGCTCGGAGCTGTTGCGGCCTCGGGGCTGTCGGTGCGTGGGGAGCTCGGCTCAGGGCCAGAGCTTCAGCCCAGTGCGAATGAGCCACAGACCGGCAGTGTGCTCGCAGTTCCGCTGCGCCGGCCGCCGCACGTGTTCGGGGTCATCGCGCTCTTCGCACCGACTGACCCCAAGGGGTTTGACGCAGCTGCAGAGTCATCGCTGCAGGCGCTCGCCGGCCCCGCGTCCATCGCCGTCGAGAACGTGCTGCTGCACGCAGAGGCCACCCGGGCCTCGACCATTGACCAAATGACCGGCGTCTGGAACTACCGCTACTTGCTCACGAGCCTGAACCGAGAGGTCGAGCGGGCACTCCGGTTCGACCGGTCGCTCTCGGTACTGATGCTCGACCTCGACCACTTCAAGCTGGTCAATGATGCTCACGGCCACCCGCGGGGCGACGCCGTGCTGCGCGAGTTTGCGTCCAGGGTGCAGGCCGAGATCCGAGAGGTCGACACTCTGGCGAGGTACGGCGGCGAAGAGTTTGCGGTGGTCTTGCCTGAGACGACGGCGACGGGAGCCGAAAACCTGGCCCAACGGATCTGCGCTGCGATCAGGTCGCAGACCTTCACCGGTGACGAGAGCGAGGCTCCGGTCAGCGTCACCGTTTCCATCGGCGGTGCCGTCTACCCTGAGCATGGGGGCTCATCTCGCGAGCTCATCCAAGCCGCTGACCGGGCCCTCTACTCGGCCAAGGCCGCCGGACGGAACCGTTGGGCCATGGCGGTGGCCTCCGAGCGGGTGGCCGACCGATAGATTCGGGCCATGAGCACTCGGCGCCCGACCAAGGCCGTGATTCCGGTGGCAGGGCTCGGTACCCGATTTCTGCCAGCAACCAAGGCGACACCGAAAGAGATGCTGCCCGTCGTCGACAAGCCAGCCATTCAGTACGTCGTCGAGGAGGCCGTCCAGGCTGGACTCACCGACGTCCTGATGGTGACCGGACGAAACAAGACTTCGCTCGAGGATCACTTCGACCGCAACGTCGAGCTGGAGATCTCGCTGGAGGCAAAAGGTGACCAGGAACGCCTCGCACGCGTTCATGAGGCGACCGACCTCGCTCATATCCACTACATCCGGCAAGGCGATCCCCGCGGGCTAGGGCACGCGGTTCTCGTCGCTGCGCAGCATGTCGGCAACGAGCCGTTCGCCGTCCTGCTGGGCGACGACCTCATCGACGAGCGTGACCCACTGCTCTCGCGAATGCTCGAGGTGCAGGAGCAGCGCGGTGGCAGTGTTGTGGCGCTGATGGAGGTACCTCAGGCCCAGATTCACCTCTACGGGTGTGCGGCGGCAACGGCGACCGACAAGGACGACGTCGTTCAGGTGACCGGCTTGGTCGAGAAGCCTCCAGCGGAGGAAGCACCGAGCAGCCTTGCGGTGATTGGTCGGTACGTACTGAGCGCTGCTGTCTTCGACGTGCTCCGTGAGACACCACCAGGGCGCGGGGGAGAGATCCAACTCACTGACGCGCTCGAGACTCTCGCCACGATGTCGGCTGCCGACGGAGGTGGAGTATCCGGCGTTGTCTTCCGTGGTCGTCGCTATGACACGGGAGACCGAGCCGACTACCTCAAGGCGGTCGTCCGCATCGCGAGTGACCGCGACGACCTCGGACCGGAGTTCGTGGTGTGGCTAGGAGAGTTCGTCGCCGAGCGGCAGCGGGCCGCGAGTGACGCGAGTGCGACCGGAGACCAGGCCACGTCATGAAGACCGTCGACCAGCACCTCGCTGACTGCCTATCCGCCGTCGACACTCTGTCGCCGCTCGAGCTGCGGTTGCTCGACGCGCATGGCTGCACGCTCAGTGAGGACGTCACGGCCACCTGGGACCTGCCGCCGTTCACCAACTCCTCGATGGATGGCTACGCCGTTCGTTCGGCCGACCTTGCTGGCGCGTCCGAGTCGGCGCCAGTTGTGCTGCCCGTTGTCGGCGATATTCCGGCTGGTTACTCCGGGGCGTTGGCCGTCTCCCCTGGCCAGTGCGCTCGCATCATGACCGGCGGTCCGATGCCAGCTGGTGCCGACGCTGTCGTTCCTGTCGAGTGGACCGACGGCGATATCGTCCAGGTCTCGATCACGAAGGCACCTCAGCCGAACTCTTACGTGCGGTTCCAGGGCGAAGACGCCTCCCAGGGCGAGCTCATCGTCCCGTCGGGAACGAGGCTCGGCCCGGCCCAGTTGGCGCTGCTCGCTGCAGTAGGGCGCGCGCGCGTTCTGGTCCGACCGCGACCACGTGTCGTGGTGATGTCGACAGGCAGCGAGCTCGTCGAGCCCGGCGAGCCGATCGCCGGCGGAAAAATTCCTGACTCCAACAGCTTCATGCTCGCTGCAGCTGCCAATGCCGCTGGGGCTACCGCGTACCGCATCGGTTTTGTGCCAGATGAGCCCAAGCAGCTCATCACCACGATCGAGGACCAGCTGATCCGTGCCGACCTCGTGATCACCACCGGCGGGGTCAGTGTCGGCGCCTTCGATGTCGTGAAGGAAGCGCTGGGTCGGATGGGAACGGTGGCTTTCGACCGCGTCGCGATGCAGCCGGGGATGCCCCAGGGGTTTGGCACGATCGGTCCGGACAGCACGCCGATCTTTACCCTCCCAGGCAACCCCGTCTCTGCCTTCGTCTCCTTTGAGATGTTCGTTCGCCCGGTGCTGCGTCGGATGCAGGCGCTCGAACCGTTGCACCGTCCGACCGTCCGGGCTGTTCTCCAAAGCGCGGTGCAGTCTCCGGACGGCAAACGGCAGTTCTTGCGAGGGGACCTCGACGTCGAGGATGGACGCTATGTGGTCAGCACGGTTGGTGGCCCGGGGTCACACCTGCTGGCCGGCCTTGCCAACGCCAACTCGCTGATCGTCGTGCCGGACGAGACTACGCATCTGTCAGCTGGCGATGCTGTCACGGTCATCATGCTCGAGCGGCGTGCAGGCTAGCGCCATGAGCGACTTCACCCATCTCGACGACCGCGGAGCCGCGCGGATGGTGGATGTCTCCGGCAAGGACGTCTCGGTGCGCACAGCATCGGCCTCTGGCCACGTCCTCGTGTCACGTGAGGTTGTCGCGCTGCTTCGGGGGAGTGGTGTGCCGAAGGGTGACGCCCTGGCCGTCGCGCGAATCGCTGGAATCCAAGCAGCCAAACGCACGCCCGACCTCATACCGCTGTGCCACCCCATCGCGATTCACGGTGTGGCTGTTGACCTGGAAGTGTTTGACGACCGAGTTGCGATCAGCGCAACGGTGCGCACCGCCGACCGCACCGGCGTCGAGATGGAAGCCCTCACCTGCGTGAGCGTCGCTGCCTTGACACTGATCGACATGGTCAAGGCTGTCGACCCGGCGGCCGTCGTCACCGACGTGCGCGTCGACTCCAAGACCGGCGGTGCATCCGGAGACTGGCACCGTGAGTGAGTCACCCCTGCTCGTGCAGGTGATTACCGTCTCCACGCGTGCAGCCGCCGGGGAGTATGACGACCTTTCGGGTCCGGCGATCGCCAAGGAGCTTCGGCAGTGGGGTGTCCTCGACGCCGCCGTTCAGGTGGTGACCGACGATGAGGCGACGATCGTGGCCGCGCTGCGCGACGCTGTGGCGTCGGGAGTAGACGCGGTACTGACGACCGGGGGGACCGGACTTGCCCCTGACGACCGGACGCCGGAGGCAACCGCCCTGGTGATCGAGCGCGAGATACCGGGGATTGCTGAAGCCATCAGGGCCATGGGGCGAGACCAGGACATCTCCACCGCTGCCCTGTCTCGCGGTTTGGTAGGAACGGTCGGCCGGACGCTGGTCGTCAACCTTCCCGGCTCGGTCGGTGGCGCGCGCGACGGAGTCTCTGTGGTCGGACCGCTCCTGGCACACACCAGAGACCAGCTGGCTGGGGGAGACCACTGACCCGGGGCTGGCCGGTCACCCTCTCCGACGGGCGCGTCGGTCTTCGGCCCATCCGGCATCGCGACGTCGGCCCCTGGCGGCAGGTGCGAGCCAGGAACGTTGCCTGGCTCAAGCCCTGGGAGGCAACGGCGCCGGCCGAGCGTCAGGTACCGCTGGGATTCCACGCCATGGTCGCTGCGCTCCGCCGCGAAGCTCGTTCGGGGCGAGTGCTTCCGTTCGTGGTCACCTACGACCGCGAGCTGGTCGGGCAGCTGACCATCGGTGGCGTCCAATATGGCTCGCTCCGCGGTGCGCACATCGGCTACTGGGTTGCCGAGGAGTTCGCCGGACGCGGGATTATCCCGACAGCGGTGGCTCTGGCCACCGACCATGCGCTCGCGACCTTGCAACTGCACCGGGTCGAGATCTCGATGCGCCCGGAGAACGGCCCAAGTCGGCGGGTCACCGAGAAGCTCGGCTTCCGGTTCGAGGGGGAGCGGCCCAGATATCTGCACATCGACGGCCAGTGGCGCGACCATCTGGTCTACGTGTTGCTCGCTGGCGAGGTTCCCGACGGCGTGCTCAACCGGTGGCATCGAACGCAGGGATGACGACACACCGAGCGTGTTACCGCAAAGTCATCGAACCCACACGTACCGTGAGGTCCCGTGAGCGCCAGTGGGTTGATCTATGCAGCGATAGCCATCATGTGGGCCGCTGTGCTGATCCCGATGTGGCTCCGTAACCACGACACGGCGTCGGAGAATCGGTCGGCCGAGCGTTTCGGCCAAGCGATGCGGGTGCTCTCGCGCAAGGAGCAGGCAGCCGCGGATGAAGAGGTACGTGACTCAGGCGCCGACCGAGCCCCGGCTCCGCTCTCCGCCCGTGAGCGTCAGGCGCCTCGAATCGAAAGCGCTGTGCCGATTGCCGACGCTCGTCGTGCACCAGCGCCACGCCCGGCCCCTCGCAGCGAAGCCCGGCCGGCAGCGCGTCCTGCGAGGCGTCAACGCCCGCAACGCACGCTCGCCCAACGCCGGGCTCGGACGCTGGCCGTGATGGCTGGGCTCACTTTGCTCCTGATGCTGGTCGCCGCAGTGACGCCGATGCCTTGGTGGGCACCTCTGCCGGTTGTCGTCCTGTTGGGAACCTTCGTCGTCCACCTGCGGATCCAGGCGCTCCAGCAGCAGCAACGCCGCTCGGGCCGAGCCCGTCGCGCTGCTGAACCGGTGACAGCTCCCTCCACTGGTGGGGAGTTCGAACGTTCGGCGTCCGGCTTCGTGTCAGGACCGTCGCGAGCTGTCGTTGTCGAGACCAAGGGTGCACGCCCAGCAGGGGTCACGTTCGACAGCGTCGAGCAGGGCGCCGACGGACCGACGGCCGATGAGGGTGACGAGACGTGGCGGCCCAATCCGTTGCCGCTGCCGACCTACGTCACCGCACCCAAGGCGGTCCGGCCGATCAAGGTCATCGACCTCACCAGCCCAGGCGCTTGGAGTTCGGGCCGTCTCCTCGAGGACGACCTCTCAGATGAAGACCTGCTCGCCGCCGAAGTTGCCGATGAAGAGCTCGACGCCCTCCTCGCGCAAGAGGTGGCGCCTCCGCCAGCATCGGAAGAGCAGGGTGACGCCGAACGTCGAGCGGTCGGCGACTAGCTCCTCCTCAGGTGGCGCTCCGCTTGTTGCGCAGAGACGCCGATTCGAACCCCGGTCGTCCCATTGCTATCCTCAGCGGCGTCCTGCGTCCGCCCGGATCGATCTCGGGTGGCCAGTCAGGGGCTGTGGCGCAGTCCGGTAGCGCACCTCGTTCGCAACGAGGGGGTCAGGGGTTCAAATCCCCTCAGCTCCACCCTTGTCCGTGGATCACTCCCCGCTGAGGGGCTGAAGGGGTGGCCGGGAGTCGGGACAGCAGGTCCTATCGCCACCAGCCCGATCTGGGCTCAGCCGGTGACCATCAGGGTCCCTGACATGGCTGGATGGAAATCGCAGGTGAGGTCGTAGCTGCCTGGTTGATCCGGAGCGTCGAACGTTGCAGTTCCGCCAGCGGGAACATTCACGTCGGTAGAAGTCCCCTTCACGGTCACGGTGTGGTCACTGGTGTCCTCGTTGGTCACCGTGATCTTGGTGCCGGCCGTGACCGAGAGCTCTGAGAAGGCGAACCCGGAGATGGTCAGGTCTGCTGCGGCACTCGTGGAGGGTTTGCCGGAGGAGGTCTTCCCTGGGGAAGTGGACGTGCTCGGTTCTGGTGACTGGCCACTGGCACTGGGCTGTGGAGCCGTAGCTGGGCTGTCCGACTGCGAGCAGGCGGTCATCGTCAGGGCGGTTGTTGCGACGAAGGCGAGGGCGGCAGTTTTTCGGAGTCTCATGACCTTTACAACGTGCGGGCCGAGCTGATGGTTCACTCGGGGTGGTTTGGACGACGTTCAGCTTTCGCTCGTTGAGCTCACTGGAACGCGGAGGACGACGGGCCCATCCCGGGTCTTCACGTCAACGTGATCGATGTCGGCGAGTGGAGTGCTCACGGCGCCACTGACGTGTGCGGTTCCCTCGTAGTCGGCGAGCCAACGAGCGGCGGACTCTCGGCTGCCATCAGCGGAGACCACCACAAGCGTGCACTCTGTGCCTGGCGGTACGCCCCGTAGCGCGAAGGTGAGATCGCTACCTACCGAGGTCGCATTGAGGGTGACTTCGCCCTCAACCCCCGTGCTTTGGTTGGACGCTGAGCGCTGAACGGACACAGCAGGCGTGGCCGTGCCGGTCCCCTCGCTGGTCGCGGCCGTCGGCGGTGTGGCGGGGTCTCGGCTGAGGAACAGCGCCGTTGGGAGCACGACCAGCACCGCCGCCGCGGCCGCTACCGCGAGAACCGTCCGCCGGCGACGACGAACCTGGATGCGGGCAGCGGCTTCGAGAAGTCGGTCGATGGGGAGCTGGGCGTCAGGGCTCAGCGTGATCGTGGGGTCGGCGGCCCAGCCCAGCAGGGCCAACAGGGCCGGCAAGCCCTCAAGAGAGTCAATGTCACGCCGACAGGCGACGCAGCGGCTGAGGTGGTCGGCCGTTGCTGCCGCGAGGGCGTCCCCGGTGAGCAGGGCAGTTGCGGCATCCTCACGCATGCTCGTGCAGGTCATGGAATGATCCCCCGCTCCTCACAGGCCAGGCGGAGCGCCCGCAGCGCATAGTAGGAGCGGGACTTCACCGTCCCCGGTGGCACGCCGAGGACCTGTGCGGTCTCGGCGACCGAGTGATCGCGGAAGTAGAGCTCAGAAATCACGGCACGGTGGTCGGCGCTCAGTCCAACGAGGGCGTCGGTGATCTCGTAGGCGGTGAGGACCTGGTCGTAGCCGTCGTCGGCTATCGCCATTTGGTCGTCAAGCTCGCCGACTTCCTGAGGTCGAGCTGAGCGAGCGCGTTGACTATCGATCACCAGGTTGCGGGCCACCCTGAAGAGCCACGCCCGCGGATGCGAACCTCCGGGGCGGTTCGGCCGTAATGCTTCGGGGTGCTGCCAGGCGCGCAGCAGCGTCTCCTGAACGATGTCTTGAGCGCGTTCGTTGTCTCCGCCCAGCTGCGCCCGAACGAATGCCAGCAGTGGCGCAGCGTGCTCACGGTAGAGCTCGCGCACCGCATGCTCGCCATCGAGGGAAAGCGACGTCACATCTGGCAAACGTATACCGGACGCAGAAGGTTCAGGGCTCCTGAGCGCTATCGCAGTTGCTCGCGGCCTTTGGTAATTGCATCAGCGATCGCCCGAAGCTGGCTGACCTGCTCAGTGCTGAGTACGTCGAAGAGCACCGAGCGCACGCTCGCGACGTGGCTGGGCGCTACGGCCGTCAACGTCTCAAACCCCGAATCGGTCAAGACCGCGAGATAGCCACGTTTGTCGCCGGGACACCGGCGGCGTTCAATCCACCCGGCCTCCTCCAGCCGGGTTGCGGCATGGGACAACTGGCTTTGCGAGGTGCCGGCCGTTTCAGCGAGCTCGGTCATGCGAAGAGTCCGGTCGGGAGCTTCGGAAAGCATCGCGAGAATGACGTAGTACGTCATAGGCATGCCGGCGTCTTGCCGTAACTGACGTTCGAGGGTTTCGCGGATCACCTTCTGCATCGCGAGAAAAGCGCGCCAGGCGGATTGCTCGTCAGCATTGAGCCAGCGAGTGCCAGTTGGTGCGGTAGAGGTTGAGGCCATGCCGCTATCCTAGCGGAATACTTGAACATTCATGTAAGTTATTGATCGCACATCCGTCCTCGACCCTTGCGAAGGTTTTTCATGGCCGTCTACCGCCTCAACCACGCCGTTCTCTATGTACGAGACGTGCAGCGCAGTGTGGCCTTCTACGCAGAAGCGCTTGGCTTTGCGCCCATTCCCGGGATGCCGGAGCTGCCTGGTGCTGCGTTCCTCCGCGCACCGGGTTCGAGCAACGACCACGATCTTGGGCTCTTCGGAGTCGGCCAGGCAGCGGGCCCCTCAGCCGCTGGACGTGGGACGGTCGGGCTGTACCACCTGGCCTGGGAGGTCGATACCCTCGCAGAGCTCGCCGAAACAGCAGATCGACTCGCCAAACTGGGAGCGCTCAACGGGTCGTCCGACCACGCGACGACCAAGGCCCTCTACGCCGAAGACCCCGACGGTCTGGAGTTCGAAGTCTCCTGGTTAGTGCCAGCTGCCCTGATCGATGACGAAATGTTGGCCGACCGCGCACACATCGCGCCGCTCGATCTCGACCGTGAGATGGCCCGCTTCGGCGCTGACGCCCTTGGCGGAATCGGGGTGTCGCGGCCAGCGGTTGGGTGATCGCCTGGCGGTGGTCTAACGAGGGGGAGCGCTGCGGCGAGCTTCCAACATCTTGTTGTACGCCACGAGCTCAGCGTTGTTGTCGCGGTCAGCTTGGCGGTCCTCGCGGCGCGCCTGGCGATCGTCATGGCGCGACCATTGAAAGAGCAGCACGATGAGAACGAGAAGCCCAGGCAGCTCACCGAACGCCCAGGCAAAGGACGCCCCACTGGTTTGGTCCTCGAGCAAGTTGGGCCACCAGGGGCGGTTCAGCGTCTCGTAGTAGCTGCTCGCGATGATGGCGTCGCTGCTGATCAGGGCAACCGCGAAGAACGCGTGGAAGGACAACGACGCAAAGAGCGCAACCATCCGCATCGGGTAGTTGGCCCGGTAGGGAATGGGGTCAATGCCGATGAGGGACTGGTAGAAGACGTAGCCAACGAGCACGAAGTGCACGTACATGAGCTCGTGGGTCCAGTGCTGACGCATTGCAGTCTCGAACAGCCCACTGAAGTAGATCATGTAGGGCGCACTGATGAAGAGTACGAACGCAGTGACGGGATGGGTGAGCACGCGTCCGAACGGGCTCTGCAGCGCGGCGAGCAGCCACTCGCGCGCACCGGAAGGTTGAGTGGACCGCGAGGCCGGTAGTGCGCGGAGTGCCAGCGTGATGGGTGCGCCGAGCACGAGTAGCAGTGGTGCAATCATGCTCAAGGTCATGTGCTGCGTCATGTGCAGGCTAAATGATGTCCGGCCGTAGACCGCCAGACCTGAGAGGGTGCCGAACGCGACGATGGCGAGGCCTGCGTACCAGGCGATCGCCCTGCCGACGGGCCACCGGTCGCCGCGTCGGCGCATCATGAGGATTCCGCGTCCATAGAGGATCGCTGACGCGAGCAGCACCGTCGCGACGAGGAGGTCCAGCCGCCAGCCGGTCAGGATCGCCAGGACGGTCGGGGCATCAGGCACCGGCAAGCCCAGCAGGACTTCGGCCGGTGGTGGAGCTGCGGTAGCGCCGCTCCCCGGTGGCGCCGTCGCAGCGAGGCCAACACCGATGCCGATGGTGAAGACCATGATCGAAGCCTCGACGACGGCGAGTCGCAGGAAGGCGTGTGGCGTTCCCTTCTCGATCTGCGGCATCGTGTGCCGTCGATGCGCCCAGCCGAGAAGCCCGAGCGCGAAGAACGCCATCACTTTGATGAGGACGAGCGCGCCGTACGAAGTGGTGAACAGGGCGCTGATGTCGCCGAGCCGGATCAGGGCGTTCACTGCGCCGCTGACCCCGACGCAAACAAAGGCCCAAAGGGCCAGCGGGCTGAAACGACGCGTGGCCAGCGGCAGGTAGCGACCTTCGGTGCGCGCGTACCAGACCAGCGCGAGCAGGCCACCGACCCACGTCACGACACTGACGATGTGGACCACCAGTGAGGAGGTAGCCAAGTCGTGGCTACCCGCAGAGGCTGCATGCCCGGTGACCGCCGGTGGCAGCGTTGCCCCGATGGCGAGCAGCAATGCAACCCAGGCTCCCAAGGGCCGGTCAGCTTCGCGCGCCACGACACCGGCGAATGCAGCCAGTGACGCAGCTACCAGCCACGCCGACCCCTGGGGGGACTGGCTCACAAAGCTGAGCAGCTTGGTAGGGCCAAGTGAGTCAGAAAGCGTTGTAGCGAACGTCTGGGCGTAGGAGAGCACCACGATGACGAGTGTGAGAGCCGCCCACGTCAACGCGACCCACGACGCGAGCCGGGCAGCACGTGCCGGCGCGGTAGCCAGTAGGCCTTTCGGGGATGGCAGCAGCGCGGCAGCAGCGAGCAGCAGGCCGACGGTGGCCGCCGCTAGTAGTTCGACGACCGAGCGGGTGATGGGCAACGCCCACTGCACAAAGAGGGATGCCTCGGGCAGTCCATCGTCAGAAGTCTGAGGGCGGTCGCCGCCGACGGTGAAGGCTACGCCCAGACCGACAACGACGAGCCCGAGGGCCGCCAGTGTCCAGGGCCAGACCGTTGAGCGGCGCGCAGCCTCAGTCGGAGCGGTCACGCCGCCCTCTCACGGCGACGGAGATGATGGCAGCCACCGAGGCGATGCCGATGGCGCCAAGGCCCAGCACCCAGACGACAGTGCCGCTGGAGTCCTCGGAATCCCCGGAGTTGCCCGTGTCGCCGGTGTCACCGGCATCTTGAGGTGGTGAAGTGGTCGCATCCGGTGATGCCGGTGAGGTCCCGGTGACGCTGTAACCGAACGTGCCGCTCCCAATGTGCCCGTCTGCTGACACGATCCGGTACTTCACTGTGTAGCTGCCCGGTTGAGCTGGTCCGGTCAGTCCGATGGTGGCGACGTTTGCCTCGGTGGCGAACGTGGTGGCATCGCTCACGGTGCTGGCGCGAACTGAGACGACGATGTCGCCGCCCTGCTGCTGGATGGCCTCGTCGAACACCAGCTGCACCTGTGTCGGAGCCTGTTTCAGCTCCGCGCCGTCGGCCGGTGTGGACTCGACGAGCTCGCTATGAGCGGATGCTGCGGTGACTGGCAGCAGGGTGAGCGCGGCGACGAAGGTGGCGGCAGCCAAGCGGGAGGTCCAACACAGGGTGGCGCCAGCAGTCATGGGACGAGCCTAAGTCTGGGCGGGAAGCCAGCTGGCAACGGGTCTGGGCTTGCCGCGGCTGGTCAGATCCAGGACCGGATGCCGAAGAGGCGGTTGAGCCAGTCTTCGTACGGCAGCACCTGAGCCATCCAGAGCGGGGCCATGGCGACAGCGGCCATGGCCGCAAGCAGCAGAAAGCCCCCAACGGCGGTGGCGCCGACAGCTCGGCGGCGTGGGGAGGAGTCTTTGGGGCCGAGGATGAACCCGAGGCAGATGGTGATGGCCATGATCAGGAACGGCAGGAACGAGACCGCGTAGAACGAGAACATCGTGCGCTCGTTGTGGTCGGCGTACCAGAACCAGGGCAGCCAACCGGCGGCGAGCGCCGCGAGCACTGCTCCGGCTCGCCAGTCGCGCTTGCTGATGAGCAACCACACCATCACCAGGAGGGCTGCAGCTGAGCTCCACCAGATGATGGGGTTGCCGACGGCGAGCACCTCTCGGGCGCACCGTTCGACGTCGCAACCGAGTTCACCGCGTCCGTACTCCTGGTAATAGAACGAAACGGGACGACCCTGGACCAGCCAGCTCCAGGGGTGCGACTCATAGGGGTGGTTGCTGTTGAGCCCGGTGTGAAAGCGCCACGCTTCTGCGTGGTAGTGCCAGAGCGAACGCAACGAGTCCGGCACCCACCGAAAGAGAGTGGACGGGTTCTCGCTTCCCCAGGTCCGGTTGTAGCCGCCACTGGTGAAGAGCCATCCCGACCAGGTGACGATGTAGGTGACCAGGGCAGTGGGCACGATGAAGAGGAACGCTGGCAGGGCATCGCGCGAGAGCGAGCCGAGCCACGGGCTGCGGGCACCGGCAACCCGACGTGCGGAGACGTCCCACCAGACAGTCAGCAACCCGAACGCAAAGACGAAGAAGAGGGCGTTCCACTTGGTGGCTAACGCTGCTCCGAGCAGCACTCCGGCCAGGATGCGCCACGGCCGAAAGCCCAGGCCTGGACCAAAGGTGCTTCCTTCGAAGCCCTCCAGCCGTGCAGCTGCCCGACGACGTCCGTGCTCACGGTCGAATACGAGCGCCCCGAAGGCGGCCAGCAGGAAGAACGACAGTGGCAAGTCGAGCAGTGCGGTGCGGCTCATCACCAGGTGCAGGCCGTCGATGGCGAGCAGAAACCCAGCGATCGTTCCGAGCACCGTAGAGCCGGTCATGCGTCGCACGAGACGAGCCAGCAGCAGGACGCTCAACGTGCCGAGTACGGCGACTGCGACTCGCCACCCGAACGGGTTCATGCCGAAAAGCTGCTCGCCGCTTGCGATGATCCACTTCCCCAGTGGTGGGTGGACGACGTAGGAGGCGGTATCGGCGAAGACGTTGAGGTCGCCGTTGAGGATCTTGTCGTCGGCCTTGTCGATGAAGTCCTGCTCGTACCCGTAGTTCAGAAGCCCAAAGCCGTCCTTGGCGTAGTACGTCTCATCGAAGACGAAGGCGTGTGGCTGGCCGAGCTGCCAGAAGCGAAGAACGCCTGCGAGCACGGTGACGACGAGTGCACCGACCCAGCCGGCCAGCCGGTCGGTCGGCCCAGGGGGAAGAAGGCGGCGCCGGACCCGCGCGCGGTGCTCCTCGACCTCAGCCGATTCGCTGACCGCCGGCTCGATGCCGCCACTGGGCAGGCTGGCGTCGGTCATGGTCACCTGCGCATCGTAAAGCCCGTCGACTGTCCCTTTGCGTGAGGCTTGGCGGCGCCGACCTGTCAGGATCGGGAGGTGCCGAACCAGGAAAGCGGATTCCTCGTGCTAGCGGGGACCCCCATCGGTGACGTCTCGGACGCGTCACCGCGGCTCCGGGCCCTGCTGATGGGTGCCGACGTGGTGGCGGCCGAGGACACCAGGCGACTACGCCGTCTGGCAGCCGCTCTCGAGGTTGAGATCGCTGGCAAGGTGGTCTCGTACCACGAACACAACGAGGGTGCGCGGACTCGAGACCTGGTCGCCCGCATGGCTGCGGGACAGACGGTGTTGCTGGTAACTGATGCAGGGATGCCGTCGGTGAGTGACCCGGGATACCGACTCGTCGCGGCCGCCATCGAGGCCGACATCCGCGTCACGACGGCTCCTGGCCCGTCGGCGGTGCTGGCGGCGCTGGCGGTATCAGGCCTTCCGGTCGACCGGTTCTGTTTCGAGGGCTTCTTGCCACGCAAGGGCGGTCAGCGGCGAGAGCGACTGCGTGGGCTGGTTCACGAATCACGCACGATGGTCTTCTTCGAGGCGCCCCACCGGCTGGCTGAGGTGCTCAGTGACATGGCTGAGCTCTGGGGTGACGACCGTGCGGCCGCAGTCTGCCGTGAGCTCACCAAGACGTATGAGGAAGTGAAGCGTGGCGGCCTCGCCGCCCTCGCCAAGTGGGCTGGAGAAGGCGTTCGCGGTGAGATCACCCTCATTGTCACTGGTGCGTCCGCAGCGGCAGCGGAGATGACCGACGACGAGCTCCGCGAAGCGGTTCGCGCACTTGAGACGTCCGGCAGCTCGCGCCGCGACGCAGTCGATGCCGTTTCGGCCGCTACGGGGCTGTCACGGCGGCGGGTGTACAACGCCGCCATCAACTGACGTTGCCGCGGCTCGCCGGGTGTCGGTTCCTGGGTGTCGAGTGTCGTTTCTGAAGGTGGGGTGTGTGGTTGTGGACGGTTGAGTTTGCCTAGGTGGGGCCTGGGGAAACTCAATCCTTGTCACGGTGGACTTGTCGGACCTGGGTGGCAGAGTGCAGGTCGTGGACTCCTCCACCGCCGGTCTCTCCGCGGTCAGCATTATCGAGCAGGTCGATGACCTGCTCGACGCTGTGATCGCGGCTGCGCAGCTGGGCGATGACGAGCTCCGTGATCGGGTTATCGGGTGCGAGCGGGCGATCAACATGTTGCAGGCCGTCCAGGCCGACGCGATGGTGCAGATGGGACGCCGCGCACGGGCCGCCGACCAAGCCGAAGTCACCCAGCGCGGTGCGCCGATGTGGTCACGGGAGTGCCGGGAGGAGTTCGTCCCCGACGAGATCGGTGTGTTGTTGGGGTGGACGAAGATGGCCGCATCGGTCCGCTTTGACACCGCGTGCCGGGCCGCGGAACTCCCGGCGGTGGCCAAGGCGTGGCGAGCCGGCCAGATCGACGCCCGCAAAGTCACCGTGATCGGTGAACAGGTCGGCTACCTGGACCCGGCCACCGCGAAGACCGTGGCCGCTCGCGCGGTCGGCTACGCCACCGGGCAGGGCCGGCAGCGAACAGCGCCGCAGGTGCGGCAGTGGCTACGCCGGGAGGTGATCGCCGCTGACCCGGGCGCCGCCGAGCAACGCAGGCAACGCGCCCTGGCCGACCGAAGGGTGGTCATCACACCCGGCGACGACGGCATGAGTGAGCTGTGGGCGTTGCTGCCCGGGGTGCAGGGCCGGCAGACCCAACAAGCGCTGACCACCGCCGCCCAGCAGCTCGGTGCTCAGGACGCTGGGTCCGGTGACGGTAGCGCTGGCGATGCGCGGAGCATGGATCAGCGCCGCGCCGACACCCTCGTCGATCTGCTCCTCGGCCGCGCTCAACCAGCGGCGGTGACCCTGCACGTCGTCGTCCCGGCCGACACGATCACCGGACACAGTGATGAGCCTGGCTGGATTCCAGGGGCGGGACCGCTCACCGCCAATGAGATCGCCCAACTCATCGGACCCCCCAGAACCAGCCCCGACAGCGCTGGTGGCCGCCGTGGTGATCGCAGTGGTCACGGTGCCAGCAGGGCGGTGAGGTTGCCGGCGCCGGCTTGGGTTCTCATGTCACGGTGCGCCGGTTGCTGGCCGACCCGGCCACCGGAACTCTGACCGACCTGGCCGAGAAGGGGTACCGGCCGTCAGCAGCGCTCGACCGGGCAGTCCGAGCCCGGGACGTGACCTGCCGGTTCCCCGGCTGCCGACGGGCCGCCGACAGCGCCGGTACCGACCTTGACCACACCGTGCCCTGGCCGGTGGGCCCCACATCAGCAGCAAACCTCGCCGTCCTCTGCAGACGCCACCACCGCCTCAAACACACCGCAGGATGGACCGTCACCCTCGACCCCACCGGTGAGATGACCTGGACCACCCCCACCGGACGCATCTACCAAACCGAGCCCTGGCAATACACCAACCCCGACCCACCACCCGACGGCTAGGAGAGCAAAAGTGCACGGCACCTAGGATGCGGCCATGTCTGACAGCATCTTGACCGCGGTGGCTTGGCCCTACGCCAACGGACCACGTCATATCGGCCACGTCTCTGGATTCGGCGTGCCCTCGGATGTCTTCAGTCGCTACATGCGCATGTCGGGCCACGACGTCCTGATGGTCAGCGGGACGGACGAGCACGGAACACCGATTCAAGTCCAGGCTGACAAAGAGGGCGTCGGCCCCCGTGAGCTGGTTGACCGCTACAACCAGGTCATCGTCGAAGACCTGCAGGGCCTTGGCCTCAGCTACGACCTCTTCACGCGCACCACAACACGCAACCACGCCGAGGTCGTGCAGGAGATCTTCAAGCAGCTGGTCAAGAACGACTACGTATTCAGCAAGCAGGCGATGGGTGCCATCTCGCCGTCCACCGGCCGCACGCTTCCTGACCGCTACATCGAGGGCACGTGTCCGATCTGCCACTACGACGGCGCCCGCGGCGACCAGTGTGACAACTGCGGTAACCAGCTCGATCCCCTTGATCTGAAGAACCCGCGGTCGCGGATCAATGGCGAGACGCCCAAGTTCGTGGAGACGGAGCACTTCTTTCTCGACCTCCCGGCGTTCACCGAGTCGCTGAAAGCCTGGCTCAGAACTCGCACCGACTGGCGCCCCAATGTGTTGAAGTTCAGCGGGAACCTCATCAGCGAGCTACAGCCACGGGCGATCAGCCGCGATCTCGACTGGGGTGTTCCGATCCCCCTCGACGGTTGGGAGGATCGCGACGATAAACGGTTGTACGTCTGGTTCGACGCAGTGATCGGGTATCTGTCTGCCTCCATCGAGTGGGCCCATCGCACGGGCGACGACGACGCCTGGCGCCGCTGGTGGCAAGACCCGGCGGCTCGTTCGTACTACTTCATGGGCAAAGACAACATCGTCTTCCACTCGGTCGTCTGGCCGTCGATCCTGCTCGGGTACAACGGGCAGGGTGACAAGGGGGGAACCCCTGGGCGGCTTGGTGAGATGGGGCTTCCCACCGAGGTTGTGTCCAGCGAGTACCTCACGATGGAAGGCCGCAAATTCTCGTCGTCCCGCCAGGTGGTCATCTACGTACGCGACTTCCTTGAGCGCTACGACGCCGATGCACTTCGCTACTTCGTGGCCGCGGCAGGGCCCGAGAACCACGATGCCGACTTCACTTGGTCTGAGTTCGTTCGCCGCAACAACGATGAACTGGTTGCCGGTTGGGGCAACTTGGTCAATCGCTCGGTGTCGATGGCGGCCAAGAACTTCGGTCACATCCCTCCGTCGATCGACCCAACAGATGCTGACCGTGCATTGCTGCAGACCGTGCGGGCCAGCTTCGGAATCGTCGGTGATCTTCTCGGAAAGTCACGCCAGAAGGCGGCGATCACTGAGGCGATGCGTACAGTCGCGGAGGCGAACAAGTACATCTCCGATCAGGCTCCCTGGAAGCTGAAGGAAGACTCGGTGCGCCAAGGGACCGTCCTGCACACCGCGCTTCAGGCGGTGCGTGACCTCAACACGATCCTGACGCCGTTCGTCCCGCACGCTGCGCAGAAGGTGCACGAGACCCTCGGCGGATCCGGGATCTGGTCGGCGATGCCGGAGATCCGATCGGTGTCAGAGCCCGGCAATGATGACTACAACGTCCTGATGGGCGACTACGCCTCGGCTTACGAGTCAGGTACGCGGTGGGAGTCAAAGCCGCTCGCCTCCGGTACACCCTTGGTGCCGCCGACACCGGTCTTCACCAAGCTCGACCCCGCCATCGCTGACGAGGAACTAGCCCGGCTGGCAGGCGAGGCATAGCCTGCGGACATGACGCAGGAACCCCGCCGTTGGCAGCCCCGCACGATCATTGAGCCCTTCCGGATCCACTCAGTCGAGCCGCTGCACCTCACCACCGAGAACCAGCGCCATGCCGCGATCGTCGAGGCCGGCTACAACCTCTTCAACCTCAGGGCGCAGGACGTCCTGATCGACCTGCTCACCGACTCTGGTACCGGTGCGATGTCGCGCGACCAGTGGGCGGCCATCCAGCGCGGGGATGAGTCATATGCCGGTTCACCCTCCTGGTTCGTCTTCCGCGATGCGGTCCAGGACCTCTTCCCGTTCGAGCATGTGATCCCGACCCATCAGGGACGCGCCGCCGAGCGGATTCTCTTCGAGGTTCTTGGTGGTGCCGGCAAGGTGGTGCCTAACAACACGCATTTCGACACGACCAGGGCCAACGTGGAGGCGAGCGGGGCCACCGCCGTTGACCTTGTGATCGCCGAAGGAACGGACCCGGAGTCCGACCATCCGTTCAAGGGCAACATGGATGTGCCGGCTCTCGAAGCTCTTCTTGCCGAGCGCTCAGTTGACGTACCCGTCGTGATGATGACAATCACCAACAACTCCGGGGGAGGGCAACCGGTTTCGCTCGCGAACCTGCTCGCCGTCCGTGAGGTCTGCGATCGGTACGAGGTGCCACTCTTTCTCGATGCCTGCCGGTTCGCCGAGAACGCCTGGTTCATCCGCGAGCGGGAAGCTGGGATGGGGGATCGTGATGTGCGCGACATCGTCCGTGAGATCGCGGCCGTCGCCGACGGGATGACGATGAGCGCGAAGAAGGACCCGATGGGCAACATCGGGGGATGGCTGGCCATGGACGACGACGCTCTCGCCGAACAGTGCCGCAACCTGCTCATCCTCACCGAGGGCTTCCCCACCTACGGGGGACTGGCCGGCCGCGACCTCGAGGCCATCGCCCAAGGCCTGAGCGAAGTGATCGACCACGACTACCTCCGCTACCGGATCAAGTCGACCGCCTACTTAGGGGAAGCACTCGACCGGGCCGGGATCCCGGTTGTGATGCCGATCGGCGGCCACGCCGTCTACCTCGACGCACGGGCACTGCTGGCGCATCTCGAGCCGATGCAGTACCCGGGCCAGTCGCTAGCCGTCGCGCTGTACGAGGTGGGTGGCGTTCGCGGTTGTGAGATCGGCACGGTGATGTTCGGCCGTCAGCCAGACGGGTCGGAGCAACCGGCCCCGATGGACCTCGTACGACTCGCCATCCCTCGACGCACCTACACGCAAAGCCATATCGACTATGTGATCGAGGTGTGCGAAGAGGTGGTGCAGCGCGCGTCTGAACTCCCCGGCTACCGCATCGTCGACCAGCCACAGATGTTGCGCCACTTCACCGCGTCCTTCGAACCTGTCGCTCCCTGATGCCACATACCGACGGCCCGGCGCCAGAGCTCTTCACGCTCAGTGAGGTCACATTCGTCGCTGGTGGACGCTCCATCCTCGACCACGTCAGCGACCACGTCCATGAAGGACATGTCACCGCGATCGTCGGCCCGAGCGGCTCCGGGAAGTCGACGTTGTTGCGGATGCTCAATCGGCTGGAGGAGCCGACATCGGGAAGCATCCGCTTTCGTGGAATTCCGCTTCCTGAGCTCGACGTCCGAGAGCTGCGTCGTCGTGTGGGAATGGTGGCGCAGCACCCGGCCATGCTCACCGGCCGCATCGACGACGAGGTCAGAGTCGGCAAGCCCGATCTCACCGATGGAGAGGTGGACAGCCTGCTTGTCCGGGTTGCGCTGTTCCACATTGAGCGAGAACGGCGCCCCGCAGACCTCTCCGGGGGTGAGCAGCAGCGGCTCGCGCTAGCGCGAGCTCTGGCCGTTGGGCCTGAGGTGCTGCTGCTCGACGAGCCGACGAGCGCGCTCGACCGCAAGGCGGCTGAGTCGGTTGACGCCGTGATCGCGAGTTTGGTTGGCCTAGGTCTGTCTGTCGTGCTGGTCAGCCACGACCTCGAGCGGGCCGCAGCGTTGACCCATGATGCGCTGGTTCTCGACAGCGGGCGCTTGGTCGACCGAGGTGATCCCGCTCGGGTCACCTATCTCGAAGGAGGCTGACGATGGGGTCAACGACAGCGAACATCCCCACCTGGTTGGGTGTCGCCGCCTCCGCGACGCTCGTGCTCATCGCCATTCTCATCTCGTGGCGAGAGCGCCTCGGTCTCGAGCGCGAGGTCGCGGTGGCAGCGCTGCGGGCGCTCGTTCAGCTAGCTCTTGTCGGTGCCTTGCTCCTGTTCGTCTTCGACAGAGGCGGGCTGCCGGCAGCGTTCGGCTGGCTGGTCATCATGGTGGTCATCGCAGGCTTCGTCGCCGGTGGGCGTGCCCGGAGCATCCCGCAGGCCCGATCGCATGCCTGGTGGGGCATCGGGGTCGCCGTCACCATGACGATGGGCCTCCTACTTGTGCTGGGCACCATCGACGCGGTGCCGCGCGTTGTCATCCCCGTTGGGGGGATGGTGGTCAGCACCGCGATGGTGACGGCCGGACTTGGTCTCCAACGCACCGCCGACGTCGTCGATGACCAGCGCGCCCGGATTGAAGCCAGGCTGGCCCTCGGTCTGTCGCCACGCGAGGCGTTCCTGGAGCCGTACCGCACCGCGATGCGGACGGCGCTCGTACCCTCCGTCGACACCACCAAAGTGGTCGGGCTGATCTCGCTCCCCGGCGCGATGACCGGGCTGATCCTTGCCGGTGTCGACCCCTGGGATGCGATTCGCTACCAGATCGTCGTCATGTACATGCTGCTCGGCGCCGCGTTCATGGCTGCCGTGATCTCGGCGAGGCTCGCGCAGCGGTCACTGTTTGATGACGCCGAACGGCTCGTCCGAACGCTTCAGTAGCTGTGTCCAGACAGTTCACCCTTTCGTGATCTGCCACGATGGCGGTGTGTCCGATCCGTACCAAGCGTCCCGAGCGTCCCCGAGACCCGGTGTCGGCAGCTGGCCAGAGCTTCCCGAGCCGCTCCCGAGCCCGGTCCCCGATAGTCACTGTCACCTCGACATCGCGTACGACGTTGGCAAGCACGGCCCTGGGCTCTCGGTCGATGAGGCGCTGCGGCAGTCGGCGGCGGTCGGGGTGACCAGGGTCGTCCAGGTCGGGTACGACGTCGCGAGCTCGCGCTTCGGTGTGGAGGTGGCGACGAAGCACCGGCAGGTGGTCGCCGCTGTTGCCCTGCACCCGAACGAGGCACCGCGGCTGGCCGCGTCCGGCACTTTCGACGAGGCGTTCGCCGAGATCGATGCGCTGGCTGCCGACGAGCGGGTGGTCGCGATCGGTGAGACTGGCCTTGACCATTTCCGCACCGGCCCGGAGGGTCTACACGCGCAGGAGGAGTCGTTCCGACGCCACATCGCGCTGGCCAAGGCGCTCGGCAAGACGCTGGTCATCCACGATCGGGACGCCCACGACGACGTCATTCGTGTCCTACATGGTGAGGGCGCCCCGGACCGCGTCGTCTTCCACTGCTTCTCGGGTGGGACGGAACTGGCAGCCCAATGCGCCGAGCATGGCTGGTTCATGTCGTTCGCCGGGCCCGTCACGTTCAAGGCGAATGACCACCTTCGCGAGGCTCTCGCCGTCGCTCCAGCCGATCTGTTGCTGGTGGAGACCGACGCACCGTTCCTCGCGCCGTTGCCGCACCGTGGACGCCCCAACGCGTCGTATCTGATCCCGGTGACCTTGCGGGCGATGGCACAGGTGAGGGGAGTCGCCATCGAAGAGTTGGCCCGAACGGTGACCGTCAACACCGAGCGGGCTTTCTCCCCCTGGTGAGTCTGGTGAGGCTGCTGCGAGGCTCAGCTGGATGCTAAACCTCAACGTGAGATTCACCCTTTTGGCGGCAGATTGACCCGGTTGGGCGATGAGCCTGGGGACGACGGTTCGCTCTTGAGGGTGCTCACCGCTAGCGTCGTCCGGGTGTCTCGTCGGCTGAAGGTCGTTCTTGAGGGTGCCCTGGTGGTGGCCCTCCTTCTCGGCGTCTCCGGATTCGCCAACAGTGACAGCCGGGTAGAGCTCAGCGTCGACGGCCAGGTGGTGAGCGTCGAGACGCATGCCGACACTGTCGCCGAGCTGCTCAGCGAGCAGGGTGTGGCGGTGACCGACCGCGACCTCGTCGAGCCCGATCCGGTCACATCGCTGGACGCGGTGCCGACCGTCACGGTCCGGCACGCTCGGCAGCTGCAGGTCGTCATCGATGGCCAGCCGACCCAGATCTGGACGACCGAGCTCACCGTCAACGCCGCTCTGGACCAGTTCGGCGTGCGGATGGCCGACGCCGAGTTCTCAGCATCACGAAGTGAGCGTCTTCCCCTCACCGGCGGCCGGGTCGGCGTTCAACTACCCGACCAGGTCACCGTGGTGCACGACCAACGGCGCACGACGGTGGTCACCACCGCTCAGTCGGTGGCTACCCTCCTCCGCGAAGCCGGCGTCCGGCTGGGCCGAGACGACCTGGTCAACGTCGGTCTCGGTCGAGAGGTCGAGACCGGGATGCAAATCGTCGTTACGCGGGTCGACGCCAGCACAGTGCGCCGAGCGTTCACCATCGACCACGCTGTTGTGCGCCGAGCAGATCCCTCCAGCTATGAGGGCGTCGAGAAAGTTCTTCAGCGGGGCCGTGACGGCCGCGGAGTGATCATCACCCGCGTCGTTCGGCACGACGGTGTCACCGTTCGTCAGCGTCAGCTCGACCGCCGGGTGACGCGTCAACCAGTGCGCGAGATCGTGGTCTATGGCACCAAGGTCCGGCCCTTCTCTGCTCCGGCAACCGGAGCAGAGGGTCTTAACTGGGGCGCTCTGGCAGCGTGCGAGTCTGGGGGCAACCCGCGGGCGGTCAACCCCGCTGGGTACTACGGGCTTTACCAGTTCTCGCTCTCGACGTGGGCCACCGTCGGCGGGACGGGTAACCCGATTGACGCCACCCCGGACGAGCAGACCTACCGGGCTCAGGTCCTCTACGAGCGCTCCGGCGCCGGCCAGTGGCCGGTCTGTGGCCCGCTGCTCTTCAGCTGAGGGCAGACTGATCGGCGTGACAAAACCTGGCGCCGATGCGCAGCTCCTCGGCGCCGTGGCGATTCGCCAGTTGGCCGAAACGCTCAATGTGCGTCCCGTCAAACGCTGGGGTCAGAACTTCGTCGTCGACGCGAACACGGTGCGACGCATCGTGCGCCTGGCCGGGATCGGCCCCGATGAGGTGGTGGTCGAGGTCGGCCCCGGTCTTGGCTCACTTACCCTGGGACTGCTCGAGACCGGAGCGCGGGTGCTGGCGGTGGAGATCGACACGACGCTGGCTGCGGCATTGCCTGCCACCGCCGGCACCTACCTGCCGGCGGCTGAGGGCCGGCTCACCGTCGTTGCAGCCGACGCCCTGCAGCTCGCCGAGCTGCCACTGTCGCCGGACGCCTTTGTCGCCAACCTCCCGTACAACGTGGCGGTGCCGGTCATCTTGCATCTGTTGGCCCAGTTCCCCTCGCTCGACCACGGACTGGTCATGGTGCAGTGGGAGGTCGCTGAGCGACTGGCCGCACCACCGGGGAGCAGGACGTACGGTGTCCCGAGCGTCAAGGCCGCCTGGTACGCCGACGTGACCCGGCAGGGGCGCGTCCCGCGCTCGGTCTTTTGGCCAGTCCCCAACGTCGACTCGGGGCTGGTCGGCTTCCGTAGGCATCCAGCTCCTCAGACCAGCGCATCCCGGGAGGACGTCTTTGCCTGTATCGATGCCGCCTTCGCCCAGCGGCGCAAGAGCCTGCGTTCGGCCCTGGCGCGTTGGGCCGGTGGCGTCGAAGCTGCCGATGCAACCCTGCGCGCAGCCGGTATCGATCCCTCGCTGCGTGGCGAGCGCCTCGACATCGCGGCCTTCGCAGCCATCGCTGAGCATCGCCGCGATGCGGATGGGTGATGGATGCTGACAGACTGGCCCGGTTCGCTCGGTGCGACGGCCTGGCTGACGAGAGGATGTGACGCGTGAGTCCGGTTACGGTGCGGGTGCCAGCCAAGGTGAACCTGCAACTCGTTGTCGGATCCGCGCGCGCTGACGGGTTTCACGATCTGGCCACGGTCTACCACGCGGTATCAATCTTCGACGACGTCACGGCATTGCCCGGTGACCACCTCACCGTCAGCGTCGAGGGCGAAGGAGCCGAAACCGTGCCTACCGACGACTCAAACCTGGCGGTGGTCGCGGCGCGTTCGCTCGCCGACCACCTGGGGATCGAGCCACACGCACACCTGCACGTCCACAAGGCGATCCCGGTGGCCGCCGGCATGGCTGGTGGCAGTGCAGACGCTGCCGGCGCACTGCTGGCTCTGGACCGGCTCTGGGATGCCCGGCTCGATCGGCACGAGCTCGTTGAGCTGGCCGCCGCAGTCGGAAGCGATGTGCCGTTCGCGCTCGTCGGGCACACCGCCATGGGCTTGGGGCGTGGCGAGAAGCTGACGCCGGTCCTGGCTCGCGGGCACTTCCACTGGGTCTTTGCCTTCGCCGAGACGGGACTGCCGACGCCTGAGGTCTACACCGAACTCGACCGGCTGCGGGCAGCATCGGTGCTCCCTGAACCCCGAGTGTCAGACGCGCTGATGAGTGCTCTGCGGGCAGGCAACGCCGTCGCTCTGGGAGCGGCGCTCGGCAACGACATGCAGCGCGCCGCAGTGTCCCTCCGGCCGGGCCTGGCCATGACCCTGGACGTTGGCGACGAGTACGGGGCACTTGGTGCTCTTGTTTCCGGTTCGGGTCCCACCTGCGCCTTCCTAGCCCGCGATGACGAACACGCCCTTGACTTAGCTGTTGCTCTTACTGCCTCGGGGACGTGCCGCACCGTCACCTCGGCAGTCGGCCCGGTGGGCGGGGCTCGGGTCGTGGACGCGTGAGCTCGTCGACCCTCGTCTCCTTGGAGTGGGGCCCTCAGGGCCTGCGGATGTTGTCCGAGTCCTGCGAATGCGTCGTACTCGTCGATGTGTTCTCGTTCTCAACGTCAGTTGCCGTTGCCGTCGCGCGGGGTGCGGCGGTCTGGCCGCACACGGGTCATGAGCGCGCCGAAGAGCTGGCCAGGGCGATCGGGGCCACGCTGGTCCGCGGCAGGAACATGCGCGAAGGACGCACGATGTCGCCAGCAAGCCTGCTCGGCGTGCAGGACGGTGAGCGACTGATCATGCCGTCCGACAACGGATCGGTGATCTCGCATGCTGCCCTCATGTCGGGCCTGACGGTGGTCGCAGGGTCGCTGCGGAACGCGTCGGCCCTCGCGCGTTGGCTCTCCGGAAGGTTCGCCACCATCGGCCTCGTTCCGGCAGGTGAAGAGTGGCCGGACGGTGCCATGCGGGTCTGCTACGAAGACCTCATCGGCGCAGGTGCGATCGCAGCTGGGATGGCCGACCTAGGTGGCGAGTCCGGCATGACTCCAGAGGTTCTGGCGGCCGCTGCGGCTTTCCGAGCGAGGGCGTCCCTGGCCGAGGTCCCCTCGGGCCGCGACCTCACCGAGCGCGGGTTTGCTGAGGACGTGCGCCTGGCCGAGGAGGTCGACTCCGACGATGTTGTTCCGGTGCTGCGGAACGGACGCTACGTGGCAGCCGACTGATCGGCCGGTCAGTCGGGGCCGGGTCAGATCGGGCCTGGGTGGTCGAACGGCGTCAGAACACGACGCAGCAGGGAGGCGAGGAGGTCGGCGTCCTCTCCTCCGAGCCCAGCCAAGATGTTCCGCTCATGGGCCAGGAGGTCGATCAGGGCGGCGTCCACCTTGGCGGCGCCCTGATCGGTGAGCTGCACCATCACGCTGCGGCGGTCGTCCAGCGATGGATGGCGCTCCACCAGACCCCGAGCCGCGAGTCGGTCGATCCGGTTGGTCATGGTGCCCGATGTGACGAGGGTCTGCTGCAGAAGCCGCCCAGGGGAGAGGCGGTACGGCTCACCTGATCGACGAAGTGCTGCAAGGACGTCGAACTCCCAGCCCTCCAGGCCGTGGCGGCTAAAGGCCTGGCCCCTGGCCCTGTCGAGGTGACGGGCGAGGCGGGTGACCCGACTCAGCACCTTGAGGGGTGCGACGTCCAGGTCGGGGCGCTCACGACGCCAGGCGGCAACGAGGTCGTCAACCTCATCGCCTCCTGCCGTGGCGGTCTCCCCTTGTGTCACGAGTTCGGATCGATCCCAAACCAGCTGCCAACCTCGTCCTGCACGCACTGGTCGTACGCGGCTTGGGTGGTTGAGCTCCGCTGACAAACCGTGTCGGCATCGGAGCTCTTGGCAAGCAGCACGAGGAAGGCGATGCTCACGATGATCCCCACGATCAAGGCGAGAATGCCGATGATCGTGGCCGCTATACCCAGACCAGCCGGACGTCCGGACTTCTTGGCCGACACCCACGCAACGATTCCGAGGACGAGCGCAATCAGTGCCGCGCCACCGCCAAGGAAGGGAACCCAACAGATGATGAGCGCAACGATGGAGATAACCAGCGCAACGATGGACAGCGCTCCGGCTCCCTGTTTGGGAGCTTGGCCACCTGGGTAGCCGGCAGCGGGATAGGTCGGGGCCGGGTAGCCAGCAGGCGGCGGTGGCGGGTACCCACCGGGGGGTACGGCTGCTTCAGGCGGCGCCGGCGGTGGAAACCCTCCGGCTGGCGGAACGGCGTACGGGTCTTGGGGGGTCTGATCGCTCATGTGAAGCACGCTAGTGCGTGCCTTGCGGCTATCAATGGACCGACATCCGGCCCAAGGCGGGAAGCCTCAGCCATCGGCGGAGAGCCGCGGCTTTGCCTCGAGCCCCCTCAGCCCGTTCCAGCTGAGGTTGACCAGGTGTGCGGCGACATCTGCCTTTTTCGGCTTGCGCACGTCGACCCACCACTGGCCGGTCAGGGCCACCATTCCGACCAACATGTGGGAGTACATCGGGGCGAACTTCGCGTCCAGCCCCCTCGCCTTGAACTCACCGGCGACCAGGTGTTCGACCTGTCCGGCGATATCGACAATCAAGCTGGCGAACGTTCCCGTCGACTGTGCGACCGGTGAGTCACGCACCAGGATGCGGAAGCCGTCGGTGTCCTGCTCGATGTAGGTGAGCAGAGCGAGCGCTGCCTGCTCCAGCAGCCGCCGAGGATGGTCTTCGGTCAGCGCTCCCTCCACCATTGCCAGGAGTCTTTGCATCTCCCGGTCAACGATGACGGCGTAGAGGCCTTCCTTGCCCCCGAAGTGCTCGTAGACGACCGGTTTGGAAACCCCAGCCTTGGCGGCGATCTCCTCCACCGATGTGGCCTCGAACCCGCGTTCGGCGAACAAGGAGCGACCGACTTGGAGCAGCTGCTCGCGGCGGGCAGCGCTGGTCATGCGGGAGCGTCGCCGCTCCTGGGGTTGCTCGCTCATGACGCCCGGCGGGTGTCGAGTCGCTCAGCCTTGGGCCAGCGAACATCCCACACCCAGCCGGCCCGTTCCATCCAGGCAATGAGGCGAGCGCTGATGTCGATCTGGCCTTTCTCGACGCCGTGCCTAGCGCACGTCGGGTCGGCGTGGTGCAGGTTGTGCCAGCTCTCACCTAAGGATGGGATGGCCAGCCACCACACGTTGCCGGAGCGGTCACGTGACTTAAACGGTTGGTTGCCCATCACGTGGCAGATCGAGTTGATCGACCACGTGATGTGGTGCACCAAGGCGATGCGCACGAAGCCACCCCAGAAGAGCCCGGTGAGAAATCCCCACCACGACCAGGTGAGGAGCGCGCCGAGCACTGCGGGGAGGGAGACCGACGCGACGACGATCCACCCGAAGTTGTTTGACACCCGACGCATCGCTGGGTCATCCATGAGGTCGGGAGCGTACTTGCGTCGTGAGGTCTGTTCGACGTCGAAGAACCAACCCATGTGCGCGTAGAAGAGTCCCTTGAGCAATGCGGGAAGCGACTCGCCGAACCGCCACGGTGAGTGCGGGTCTCCCTCTTTGTCGCTGAATGCGTGGTGCTTGCGGTGGTCGGCTACCCAACGGTCGATGGGGCCTTCGATGGCCAGGCTGCCGGCCACGGCCATCATGACGCGCACCCACGGTTTGGCCTTGAAGGCGCCATGGGTGAAGTAACGGTGGAAGCCAACGGTGATACCGGCGGCGCTGATCGAGTAGAAGGCGACCAGGAGCGCGATATCGACCGGCCCAACGAACCCGCCCCATGCCAGCGGGATGGCCAGAACGACGGCCAGAAGCGGAACGATGATGAAGTAGTAGAGCCAGAACAGGTGAACCGCGTTCTGGCCCTCTGGTGCGTCGGCCGCTGAAGGGTCGGGCGGTGGGTTGTGAAGGTCTGCGAGCTCAGCTGTCACAAGTTCTCCTTTTCAAGTTACGCCACCGTAACCTACGGTTCCGTAACCTGTCCACCGTGGCGCTGTGTCGACGTTGGTGTGGGCTGGTTAGGCTTGACTCCCGACTCCATTCCCGGGTCGTCTAAGGGCAGGACAACGGGTTTTGGTCCCGTGAATGGGGGTTCGAATCCTCCCCCGGGAGCTCGCACATGCATGGCTGGGCTCTTTCCGCCCCCGGCCGCTGGGTATCCTGCGCTCGGCTCTACTGCCCGAGCCGCCGTCCCCCGCCAGGAGCCAGCCGCCGTGACCCTGAGCCGCCCGGCCGCCGTCATTGTTCTCGCCGCAGGTGAGGGCACCCGGATGAAGTCGAGCACCGCGAAGGTGCTGCACATGTTCCTCGGACGCAGCCTGCTCGGGCACGTGCTTACCGCTGCCGAGCCTCTCGAGGCAGATCACACGGTCGTCATCGTCGGCCATGCCAGGGAAGCCGTTACCGCCCACCTATCCGACATTGCGCCGACGGCTGGCGTCGTCGTGCAGGCCGAGCAGAACGGGACCGGTCATGCGGTCCGCATCGCTCTGGACGAGCTGCCCGATCTGTCGGGAACAGTCATGGTGGTTTGCGGGGATACGCCTCTCCTGACCGCCGAAACCCTCCACAGGCTGGCGCTTGCGCACGATGAGCACGAGTCGTCGGCGACGGTCTTGACCGCGCAGCTGGCCAACCCCACTGGTTACGGACGGATCGTTCGCAGCTCCGACGGCAGCGTCCTGGCCATCGTCGAGCACCGGGACGCCGACGCGCAGACACTCAAAGTCGACGAGATCAACTCGGGTATCTACGTGTTTGATGCGGCTGCGTTGCGCACTGCGCTGAGTCAGGTGTCGACCGACAACAGCCAGGGCGAGGAGTACCTGACCGATGTCATCGGAGTCCTTGTGGACAGTGGCGCACGGGTCGACGCCGTCGTTGTTGATGACATGCGCGAAGTGATGGGTGTCAACGATCTGGCGCAACTGGCCGAAGCCCGTTCGGTGATGCGTGACCGCATCAACAGCGGGTGGATGCGGGCCGGCGTCAGCATCATCGATCCCGCAACCACCGTGATCGGGGTGGGCGTCGTCCTTGAGGCCGACGCCATCATCCATCCATGGACGCTGCTGGAGGGAACCACCTCGGGGGCGGCCGGTGCCGAGGTGGGGCCAGGGTCACAGATCATCGACTCCACGATTGGCCCCAACGCGACCGTGCGGTTCACCACAGCCGACCACGCGGTCATCGGTCCCGATGCCAGCGTCGGGCCGTACACGTACCTTCGGCCCGGTACCGAGCTTGGTGCCGGCGCCAGAGCCGGTGCCTTCGTCGAGGCCAAGAACGCCCAGGTCGGCCAGGGATCGAAGATCCCGCACCTGTCCTACGTTGGCGACGCAGAGATTGGCGTCGGATCGAACATCGGTGCGGCCACCGTCTTCGTCAACTACGACGGTGTCGCCAAGCATCGAACCGTGATCGGCGACCACGTGCGGATTGGAAGCGACACGATGCTGGTGGCTCCGGTCACCATCGGTGATGGTGCCTATACCGCTGCAGGGTCAGTGATCACCGACGACGTTCCCGCCGGTGCCATGGGTGTCGGGCGAGCCAGGCAGCGAACGATTCGAGACTGGGTGCTGCGCAAGCGGGGAGGTTCGGCGTCGGCGCGCGCCGCCGAGCGGGCCCAGCAGGCCGCCCGCGAACAGCCCACCGATGACACAGCGCCGCTGGCAGGGGAGGATGGTCGGGTGGGAAGAGGCGACGGTCGCGACGAACCGGAAGGCACTGGCTCATGATCGAGTCCACGAACTCCAAGAAGCTCATGCTGTTCTCCGGTCGCGGGCATACCGAGCTTGCTGATGACGTTGCTCGCGAGCTTGACACCGAACTGACCCCTACGTCCCTCTTCGACTTCGCCAACGGTGAGATCTTCGTGCGCTACGAGGAGTCGGTCCGTGGGTCGGATGCCTTTGTCATCCAGTCGCACACCACACCGGTGAACACCTGGATCATGGAGCAGCTGATCATGGTCGATGCGCTCAAGCGGGCTTCGGCCAAGCGCATCACAGTGGTGGCTCCGTTCTACGGGTACGGTCGCCAGGACAAGAAGCACCGTGGTCGCGAGCCGATCTCGGCACGGCTGATGGCCGACCTCTTCAAGACGGCCGGTGCCGACCGACTCATGGCTGTCGATCTGCACACCTCGCAGATCCAGGGGTTCTTCGACGGACCGGTCGACCACCTCTTCGCGCTCCAAACGTTGGCGCACTACGTTGCCAGCCGGGTCGCCGACCGTTCCAGGATCACGGTGGTCTCGCCGGACGCCGGACGAGTCCGGGTTGCCGAGCGCTGGACCGACCGGTTGGGCAGCCCTCTGGCGATCATCCACAAGCGGCGCGACCCAGACGTCCCGAACGAGGTGAAGGTCTTCGAGGTCGTCGGTGACGTCAAGGGGCGGATCTGCGTCCTGGTCGACGACATGATCGATACCGGTGGCACGATCGTGAAGGCGGCCGAGACCCTTTTCGACCAAGGCGCATCAGAGGTCATCGTCACCGCGACCCACGGAATCTTTAGCGGGCCGGCGATCGATCGGCTGAAGAACAGCCGGGTCTCTGAAGTGGTGGTCACCGACACGCTTCCGATCGCCGAGGAAATGCGCTTCGACAAGTTGACCGTCCTTCCGATCGCCCCCATGTTGGCGCGCGCCATCCGCGAAGTCTTCGACGACGGATCGGTCACCAGCCTCTTCGACGGCAACGCCTAACCGCCTTCGACTCGAGTCGCCGCTCAGCGACGCACGAAGTTCCCCCACTCGGACTAGCGCCCGCACGGCGTAGTCCGCTTTGACCCACCCAATTGGCCCAACTGCGAGCCACTGCCGTCAAGGCCTACGGGTTCCTCCCCGATGTGCCGGTAGACGCACAGCCGGGAGCAGCCGAATGACCCGCACAACCCCTCGTCCTTACACCCGAGTTGTTGGGGTCACCCTCGCGCTCGCACTCACCGCTGGCCTAGGGGTGGCGGCGATGGTCGTCCCGTCATCTGCGGCGCCGATTGGGGCGCCGGACGCGGTTAACCGGACATCGCTGGGGGTGAACCTGATCAAGAACTCCGGGTTCGCCAGGGGTTTCACCAGCTGGGCCCGTTCCAAGGGCAACAATGGAGCGCTGGAGATCTCATCAGGTGGCGTGTGGGGCAGCCGGCAGTCAGCTGCTATGCGCACCCGGCAGTACCAGACCGCGCACCTGCGGGACGAGCGGCTGAGCGCTCCCCACTCGGTCCAGGGCGTGGAGTACCAGGCGTCGGCCTGGGTTCGGGCAACCGGCCGGCCGATCAAGGGCGTGTTTGAGCTCTACGAGTGGAAGCAGAGCGCTGTCGCTGCGAAGCACCGTGAATCCTTCACGGCCCGACGCGACAGTTGGCGTCGGGTGACGTTCACAGCGCGAGCCCAGGAAGACAACAGTGCCCTCCAGCTGTCGCTGACCGCCCACCACATCGGCGATGGCCACGGTCTCAAGGTCGACCGCGTCCGTCTGCAGAAGGTGATGGGATCGAGGCCGACGCCGACGCCGACGCCGACCGCATCGCCGCCCGCTCCCGCGGCGGACACGCTCTTCGGGGCCAGCGTCTACGAGAACGGACGCACCTGGCCCCAGGCAGTCGCCGACTCGAACGCGACCTACGGGGGAATGGAAGTTGTTCGGGTCTTCTATCCGGGACTCCCGAGCGCCTGGCCGGGTCGAGCAGGTCAGGTCGGGGGCCCCATCGTCGTGTCATTCAAGGCCAGCCCTGTTGATGTCATCGCCGGCAAGCACGATGCCTACCTGGCCAACTGGTTCGCGACAGCACCCAAGGGCCGCGACATCTGGTGGACGTACTGGCACGAGCCAGAGGACGACGTCGAGGACGGCTCATTCACCGCGCAGCAGTGGCGCGATGCCTACCGGCACATCGCGGGACTCGCCAACGCCGCCAACAATCCGCGGCTCTACAACACGGTGATCTTGATGTGCTGGACGGTCAACCCGCGCTCGGGACGCACCTTCGAGGACTACTTCCCCGGCAGCGATGTCGTGGAGGCTCTGGCCTGGGACTGCTACAGCTTCTCGAGCTCGACCAGCCCCTACGCAAAGCCGGAGGACATCTACGGTCACGCACTGGCCACCACTCGCGGCCTCGGTCTGCCGTTCGGTGTCGCCGAGACGGGCTCGCTCTTGGCCCATGGCGACACCGACGGAGCCAAGCGCGCCGATTGGCTGACCTCGGTAGGTCACTGGCTGGAGGACCACGACGCCGCCTTCGCCTGTTACTTTGACTCGGTCGTCGGCGGCGAGTTCGGTTTGCTGGACCAAGCGTCGCAGTTGGCCTGGCACGACGTCGTGACCGGGGTCGGGGCGCACGACCCGATCTGATCCATCAATGCCTGCCCGGCGCCTGGTTTTGAAGAGATGGGAAAGCCCGGCTAGACTTTCGGGAGTCTCGGCGAGGGAGTGCTGGGCCGGCTACGGATTCCTTCTTTTGGAAGCTGTAGGGGGCAGGCACCCGTGATCGGCGCGGTGCTGGCGCTGTGAGCGCGAGTGCAGCACGATCTGCACATCGCCCCCGCCAAGACACCGCCCGCAACTGTTGCCCGTCAGGAGCCAAGCCGTGCCAGAGATCGCTATCACCGCCGAGCGTCGTACCGAGTTCGGCAAGGGCGCGGCCCGCCGCCTCCGCCGTGACAAGAAGGTCCCCGCCGTCGTCTACGGCCACGGCGAGGCAACCCAGCACTTGGCGCTTCCAGCGCACGAGTTGATGCTCGCCCTCAAGCAGTCCAACGCGCTGCTCTCCCTGCGTCTCGACGGTGGTGCGCAGCTGGTGCTTCCCAAGTCGGTGCAGCGCGATCCCGTGCGTCATGGCATCGAGCACGTCGATTTGGTCGCCGTTCGCAGCGGCGAGAAGGTGACCGTCGAGGTGGTCGTACGCACGGACGGCAAGATCGCGCCAGGCGGATTGCTCGAGCACGTCCACGACACCATCGCGATCGAGGCCGACGCCACGAACATCCCGTCGGAACTGTCCGTCAACGTCGAGGGCCTCGAGGTTGGCAGCAGTGTGCGCGCTTCCGATGTCGCGCTGCCCGAGGGTGTCGTGCTCGTCGCCGATGCTGATCTGGTCCTGCTTCACGTCCTCGGCGCCCAGTCAGCCGCTGCAGAAGCCGATGAGGCAGCGGACCTGGCGGCAGCGGCAGCAGCCTCTGAGGCGTCAGCGGCAGCTGCTGCGCCGGCGGAAGACGCAATCTGATCGGCCGCAGGCCCGCTGGGGAGGGGTCGGCCGGGGACGATCGCCCCTGGATCGTCGTCGGCCTCGGCAACCCCCGGCCGGAGTACGCGGGCAACCGCCACAACATCGGGTTCCAGGTTGTCGATGCGTTGGCTGGACCAGGCAGGTTCAAGGCGCACCGGCGCGCCAAGGCTCTTGCCTGGGAGGGCCGGATCGACAACCACCGCGTGGTGCTCGTCAAGCCAACGACTTACATGAACGAGAGCGGTCAGGCTGTCGCGCCGCTCTGCTCGTTCTACAAGGTGGCGCCTGATCGGGTCATCGCGGTGCACGACGAGCTTGATCTGCCTTTTGCATCTCTGCGCCTTAAGGCTGGCGGCGGCGACAACGGGCACAACGGGCTGAAGTCGATGCGGCGATCCCTCGGCACCGGGGACTTCTACCGGACCAGAGTGGGGATTGGCCGCCCACCGGGGCGGATGGACGCGGCCGCTTTCGTGCTCCGTGACTTCGCGGCGGCAGAACGAGAGGCGGTTCCGGAGTTGGTGACCCGTGTCGCTGACGCAGTGACGGCGCTCATGGAACATGGGCTCGACATTGCGCAGTCGCAGTTCAATGACTGATCGCCACAAGCACTGACCGACCCAGAGAGGCTCCGTGATGCCAGCGGCCAGGCATCGCCCTGTGGCGGCAGTCGTCGTGGCTGTTCTCGCTGTCGGGCTGCTGCCACTGGCGCTGGCGGCACCTTCGGCAGCAAGGTCTGCCCGCGTGATTGATGGGTCGGCGTTCGGGCGGTCGCTGAGCGGTTGGTTGGGGGCAACGGGTACGACTCGGCCGGATCAGGCGGCCACCGTAGGGCTCACCGACGCGCCACCTCTGGTGCGGTCGACCCAAGCCGAGGCCAGGTACACCGCAACGGCGTGGGTGCGAGCGACCTCGCGAGCTGTGCGGCCAGGTTCGGTTGCCGTTCGGCTCCACCTGGGCGAGCTGACGAAGTCCGGTCGCGGCCCGACCGCCTGGCAGGGACGACGTCTCAGCGACCAGCACTGGCACAAGGTCAGCGTTCCGT
>JAJAYZ010000003.1 GCA_027118455.1 Actinomycetes bacterium | reverse complement strand
GTCCCCCAACCCCGCAGACGACACCCCAATCTGATCCACCACCGAACGAATCTGATCCATCGCCAGCACCGACTCAGCCACCGCACCCCGACCCTCATCAGTCAACGCCAACGTCTCAGCAGCCACCCGAGCCACCGACCCAGCCGTCTCAGCAATCTGAGCCGCCGTAGCCGCCAACTCCTCAATCGTCGCCGTCGTCTCCGTCACAACAGCTGATTGCTCGCCAGCCGAACCAGCCTGCTCCTGGGCAGTCGCCCGCATCTGGCCAGCAGCCTGCGCGAGCTGGACCCCGTGACCCTGAGCCTGCGCGACCAGCGCTCGCAGCCGTTCCAAGGTGTTCTCGAACGAATGGGCAAGAACAGCAAGTCGTTCGTCGTCGAAGTCGACCGGGAGGCTGACTGCAAGGTTTCCAGCGGCCGCTTGATCCAGTGCGTCGGAGAGGTCAGTCAGTCGAGCGTTCAGGTGGTCGCGCTCTGCGCTCGTCTCCAAGGCATCCCGACGCTTCCTCCTGGTGAGACGCACGTAGGAGATAAGGGCGTAGATGACCAATGGAAGCCCGAGCGCAAGCAGAGCAATCAGCCGGGGCGAGACGGCAGCAGCCACACCAGTGACGACCAAAGGCTCCGACGCCGTGATGAACCAGTCGTTGTCGTTGACGATCTGCAAAGTCTCGGACGGCTCCATGCGCACGTAGGCGATGCGCTCGTCGCCGATCGTGGTCAGACCCGAAATCCCGAAGTTGCGGATCTCGCCGGTGAAGGTCCGGTCGTCAGTCTGACCGAAGTCGGTCGCAGATACCTGCGTCGAGCGGCTATCGATCACCACCAGCCCGGTGCGCTCGGTCACGGCACGCATCGCGGCGTTTCCATCTCGGGCGAGAACCTGTCCGCGCAAGGCATCGAGGCGAATCTCGAAGTAGATGATTCCGCGCTTGTCTCCGTCGTACATCACCGTCGTACCGTTGGCCACCACCCACTCGTTCGTCTCGTCAGAGAAGTACGGGTTTGACTGGTAAAGCCAGCCAGTGGGCAAGGAGACGACATCAGCGAAGAACGGGAGGTTCTTGTCAGCTCCCCCTTCAAGAGTGATGGGAGGTGACGGAAGACCATTGACGACCTCGGCGATCTCCTGGCCGCTCTTGGCGTCGACGTAACCAGAACGCGCGATCGATCCAGGAAAGAGTGTCTGTTGGTACACAAGGAGATCGACGATGTCCTGGCGCGTCGTGATGTCGGCCGCGACCTTAGCCTCGGTGCTACCTGGTGTCTTGAAGAAGTCCATGAACACGTCGTCCTGGGCAGTCAGCAGACCAATGGCGCCCGCCTGCTCGAACTGAGCGGTGAGGAGCACCTCGGCGTTGGCCGCTGCGGTCTGCAGTTCGGTGTTCTGTGCGCTGGCGGCATCGCTGGCCGCCCTGGTGGCTTGGTAGGCGAGGCCAACGGCAGACGAGAGCATCACGACGCCCACCAACAGCGCGGGCAGCCGCATGCTCCGCATTGTCACCCTCCGTGAACCCCATGGGATGTGTCTCGGGGGGAATCGGCAGGTGGGGGGCGATGGTTAAGCCAAATAGGTCAACGACAGGAGGACTCGGTGCTCTTCGCACGCACGGCGGCCACGCTGCCCACCCCCCAGCAGGCACTCCCCGGCCGGCCCGAGCGGGGGTTCCCGGTACCAGTTCAGCACGCGGTATTGGCCACTCCCATCGCCGGAGAGGTCCCCGCCGGCATGGCTGAGGCCTTCTTCGGGATGGGTTGCTTCTGGGGAGCTGAACGACGCTTCTGGCAGCTGCCCGGGGTCTACACCACCGCGGTCGGCTACCAGGGCGGGATCACCCCGAACCCCACCTATGACGAGACCTGCACCGGGATGACTGGCCACACCGAGGCAGTCCGCGTCGTCTACGACCCAGCTGTTGTCTCCTACGCCGAGCTGCTCAAGATCTTCTGGGAGACCCACGACCCGACCCAAGGCTTCCGGCAGGGCAACGATCTCGGATCTCAATACCGCTCGGCGCTCTACTGGACGAGCGATGGCCAACGAACCGCGGCTGAGGCGTCCCGTGACGTCTACCAAGGGGCCCTGACCAAGGTCGGCCTCGGCTCCATCACGACCGAGATGCTGCCGGCACCCGACTTCTTCTACGCCGAGGAGCCGCACCAGCAGTACCTGGCGAAGGTGCCGAACGGATACGACTGCCACGCCACAGCCGGCGTCGCCTACCCCGCCTGAACGACAGTGCGGTAGTTGGCTGGGTCTATAGCCCCAGCCAACCAGCGCAATCCGAACAGGATCGGCTTCTAGGTGGCGAGGAAGCCGAGCAGGTCTTGGCGGGTGAGTACCCCGATGGGCTTGCCGTCCTCGAGGACAACCACGGCGTCGGCCTTCTCCAGAGCGGAGACAGCTGCCGACGCCGGTTCACCGGCTCCAACGCTCGGGAGAGCCGGCGACATCTGGTCCTCGACGCGGTCGGAGAGCTTGGCGCGTCCGGTGAACAGCGCATCGAGGAGGTCGCGCTCGATCACCGATCCGGCCACCTCCGCAGCCATAACAGGAGGCTCGGCCCTGACGACCGGCATCTGCGAGACGCCGAACTCACGCAAGATCTCGATCGCCTCGGCCAGCGTCTCGTTCGGGTGGGTGTGCACGAAGGTCGGGAGTTCACCGCCCTTGGTGCGCAAGACGTCGCCGACTGACTGGCTTTCGCCCCGCTCTGGCAAGAACCCGTACTGCGCCAGCCACTCGTCGTTGAAGACCTTCGACAGGTACCCGCGGCCGGAGTCGGGCAGCAGCACGACGACCATGTCTTCTGGCTCGAGCCGCTGGGCCACTCGAATAGCGGCAACGACCGCCATCCCGCACGAGCCTCCGACCAGCAGGCCCTCCTCACGGGCCAGCCGCCGGGTCATGGCGAACGAGTCGGCGTCGCTTACCGCAATCACCTCGTCGACCAGCGCCGGGTCATACGTCGTCGGCCAAAAGTCCTCGCCGACACCTTCTACAAGGTACGGGCGCCCGGTGCCGCCGGAGTAAACCGATCCCTCAGGATCAGCCCCCACGATCTGCACCCGACCGTCCGAGACCTCTTTGAGGTAGCGACCCGTTCCGGTGATCGTTCCGCCGGTTCCGACACCTGCGACGAAGTGCGTGATCCTCGCGTCGGTCTGTCGCCAGAGTTCTGGACCGGTCTGCTCGTAGTGCGACATCGGGTTGTTCTGGTTGGCATACTGGTCCGGCTTCCATCCGCCAGGGATCTCGAGCGCCAACCGGTCGCTGACGTTGTAGTACGAGTCGGGGTGCTCCGGCGGTACCGCCGTGGGACAGACCACAACCTCGGCGCCGTATGCCTTCAGCACATTGATCTTGTCCAGGCTCACCTTGTCGGGAACGACGAAGACGCAGGAGTATCCGCGTTGCTGTGCAACGAGCGCGAGTCCTACTCCCGTGTTGCCGGACGTTGGTTCGACGATCGTGCCGCCAGGCTTCAACAGGCCTTCGCGCTCAGCGGCGTCCACCATGCGCAGTGCGATCCGGTCTTTGACCGACCCACCGGGGTTGAAGTACTCGACTTTGGCGTAGACCGGAGCGCCAGAACCCTCGGTGACCTTGTGCAGCCGAACGAGCGGTGTGTTGCCGATGAGCTCGATGACTGAGTCGTAGGTTTCCACGCCTGCAGCCTACGACTGGTGACTACTGGTACCAGTCCTGGCTCGACTTGGAGGGCGCTTCGCGCGCTCGCTCCTCGTCATCCCTGCGTGCCGCCAACATCAGGCGGCCGACGACCGCGCCAACCGCACCGATGGCCGCACCGATGACTGCAGTGGCGGTTAGCACCAGCCAGGTGCAAGTTGCGTCGTTCGACGCGGAAGTGAACGCTGCCACACAGCACAAGATCGCCAAGCCCAACACCGCGATGGCGGCAACCTGCAGCCTTCGGGTCGCACGGACGAGGTGCCCTGCTGGTGCCTCAGGATCGGACGTCCGCCCAGGCTACCGAGACTGCTCGGCCATCGGAGGTAAACCCGCGATAGCGGCCGGTCGACTACGGTA
The DNA here is from genome assembly GCA_027118455.1 of Actinomycetes bacterium. GTDB lineage: Bacteria > Actinomycetota > Actinomycetes > JAHEKZ01 > JAHEKZ01 > JAHEKZ01. The sequence continues at coordinate 28,078 of JAJAYZ010000003.1, read as the reverse complement.
GAGGGTCCAGGACGAGGCGCCCGATGCGCGAGCGAGAGGAGGCACAGCCGTGAGCCGAGCCAGTCGGGCGCGTGCGATCGCCTCCGCTGCTGCCGTCGGGGGCGCCGGACTGGTCGGAGCCGGCGGAGCGATCTACGGAGTGCTCCTCGGCCAGTCGCGCCTCGCCAGACACCGCATCGGTGAACCGATGACGACGCCACCGGTCGCCGATGGGACTTACGGCGCCGGTGGAGTGCCCCTCTTACTGGCCGTCCTGGGCGACTCTGGGGCTGCCGGCTTCGGGGTGGAACGCCCCGAGGAGACCACAGCTGCCGTCACCGCCGCCGGGCTTGCGGCCGCACTCAGTCGGGTAGTGCAGCTTCGATGCTTCGCGGTTGTCGGTGCTCAGAGCGGCGACCTCCAGGCACAGATCGACCAAATCGAGCCGCACTGGCCCGACGTCGCCGTGATCGCCGTCGGCGCCAACGACGTCACTCACCGGGTACCCCCCGGTCGCTCGGTCGCTCTGCTCACCTCGGCGATCGAACGACTACACGCCAACGGCGTCAAGGTGGTCGTCGCCACCTGCCCCGACCTCGGAACCATCCGCCCAATCCCCCACCCCCTGCGCTGGGTCGCCCGACGCTGGAGCAGGTCGCTGGCAGCTGCCCAAACAGTGGCTGCGGTATCAGCAGGAGCACGCAGCGTCGCGCTGGCTGACCTGCTCGGGCCCGAGTTCGACGCCCACCCCGACACCATGTTTGGCCCCGACCAGTTTCACCCGTCGGCAACGGGCTACCGACACTTCGCCGAGGCGATCGTGCCGAGCCTGGCCGACGCACTCGCGCCGTCGCCGGAGTCGGAGAGGGGCTCGACCCACCTCGACCTCGCGCATGCTGCGGCACAGGCCGCCGAGGTCGGCGGAGCCGAGGTCAGCGCCGACCGCGGGTCTCGCGTCCGGGCCCTGCTGCGGCTTCAGCGCCAACAGGCACCTGCCACGAGCGCCCGCTAGCCGGGCCGAGCTCAGACCGCCACGCGGAGGCGCTCGACCAAGCCACGCCACTCCTGCAAGGCCGCCGCGCGGCCGTCGGCCGAAGCGACCCAGTCAAGGAAGTCGCCACCCACCACACTGAGTTGGTCGGCGCTGGCGAGCGGGTGCAGCCGCGGCACCTGCTGGTCGATCCCCTGAGCGGCGGCTGCCCAAACCGCGGCCTCGTGGACGGCGTCGGCCACCGAGTCGCCGGAGAGCCGTTCATCGGTCCGCACCAAACGCGCTTCAGGGGCCGAGCGGAGCCGGCCACAGAGCCGGTCCAACGTCTTCTGGTCATCCTCCAGCTGGGGCACGCGCGCACGCTATCTCGGGACCTTTCGGGTCTTGCGGCCCGGGGCACACTCAGGCACGGTAGAGCCACGTTCTCGCCCAGCATCGGGAGTTGCCATGTCCTCTCTGCACCACTCCGAAGAGACCCACGCGAATCTGGTCGCCCGGCTGCCTGATGCAACGGGAAAGCCGATCGACGAGTGGTTCCAGATGGTGCAGGACGGGCCGGCTCTGACCCGATTCGAAGAGCGAGTCCATTGGTTGCAGGACGAGCACGAGATCCCGCACAGCTACGCCACCGCCGTCGTCCACGAGTACGACAAGGTGCGAGCCGCCCGGCGCGTGCAGTAGCGGCTATCAACAGCTGAGGCGGCGACCTTGGCCCACAGACAAAGGGGCCGCCGACCGTGTGAACGGCTCGGCGGCCCCTTTGCTGTGGCTTGCTGTGACCGGGTGCGCCTAGCTGCGGTTGAGGATCGCCAGCAGCCGGAGGATCTCCAGGTAGAGCCAGACGAGGGTGACGGTGAGACCGAACGCCGCGCGCCATGACTCCTTCTCGGGCACGCCCAGCTTGATGCCTTGTTCGATCGCGTCGAAATCAAGCACCAGCGAGAACGCGGCAAGCGCTACACCTGCTGCGCAGAGCAACAACCCGAGGCCGCCGACTCCATAGAAGCCCCAGCCATCACCGACACCGAACAGCGAGGCGATCAGGCTGACGATGGCGATCCCGAAGTAGGCCATAAATGCCACAGCCATCATCTTCTTGAAGCGGCCGGTGACCTTGATGATGCGCGTGCCGTAGAGGAAGAGCATCGCCGCGAATGCAGCGAGCGTTCCGATGACTGCCTGCAGCACGATGTTCGGCGGGTTTGGGTCCCCGGCTGCGAGGTTGCTCTGGTTGACGTACTCCTGAAGCCAGAAACTGAAGCCGCCGACGACGACGCCCTCGACCGTGGCGTAGGCGAGGTAGACGGCCGGGCGCACCTTCGACGAGAAGGCTCCCCAGAGCCCTAACCCGAGGGCAACGAGCATGGCGATCAGTACAACGCCGATACCAACCTGCAGCGTCCAGGCGAAGTACGCGGTAATGAGCAGTGGGACGAACATCGTGGCGGTACGCACCACGACGTCGTTGACAGTCATGGGGGTAGCTGCCGGGGTCATCTCGACCGGCATCGCCGGTGGGACGTCGTAGCCAGCTGGTGCGGTCTGGGTGGCGGTCGCCGTTCCGATTCCGGCGTAGCCGCCGTTGGCCTTGGCTTCCTTCTCCATACGAGCGATGACGGGGTTACGCGATTCCATCCGGACTGATCGGCCCTTTCGTGAGGCGAGTCGTCTTCGAACAGGTACCCCGGCCGGTGGCCGGTACAACAACGGTAACTCATTTCGGGTGTGAGTCCAGCCCGGAGCGGAAAACGGGCCCCAAAACGCCGCCCAGCCAGGTGCCCGGAGTGGGATTCGAACCCACACGCCTTTCGGCAAACCATTTTAAGTGGTCAGCGGCTGCCAGTTACGCCATCCGGGCCAGCCTTCAGATTAGTGCGTCGGGCGCCCAGCCCCCGGACTCAGGCGGCGTCGGGTCAGGCGGCTGGCGGGATGCGGCGAGCCGGTGGGGCAGCAGCAGCCTGGAACTCAGTGAACGGCTCGTGCATGGACCAGAGCGAGACGGTCTCACGCTTGAAGAGGAGTGCCATCATCGCGTCGACGATCACCGAGATCTTGCGGTTCAGGGTCGGCGCCCTGCTCATGTGGTGGGTCCGGTGCAGGAACCAAGCCGGAACGCCCTTGAGCTTGATCCCGTAGACGTTGGCGACACCCTTGTAGAGACCAAGCCCGGCGACCGACCCCACGGACTTGTGCTTGTACTCCGGCAGGGGTAGCCCGCGAAGCGCCGCAACCCCCTAAAAGGACGTAAAGGCAAAAACGTGACATCAAGTTATGCTCTGAGGCCAGCCAGAGAGCTGGCTCGGGTGAACACGTCGTCGAGCATGGGTTCGGTCAGCCGCCCAGTGAAGGTGTTCTGCTGACTCGGGTGGAACGACCCGAGCAGCGTCCACCTCCCGATCCGCGCTTCCGCTCCGTGGCCAAATCGAGGACGCGGCCGCGGCAGCACTGCCCCCGCCCTGCCCAGTGCCGCCAAGGCAGCTGTCCAGGCAAACCCACCTAGGGCCACCACGACCCGGGCCTTGGGCAGCAGCCGCAGCTCGGCATCCAACCATGGGGCGCACGTGTCCCGCTCCCCCGGTGCCGGTTGGTTGCCGGGCGGGGCACATCGCACAGCGGCGGTGACGCGGACGCCGGTGAGCTGCAGCCCATCGCCCCTGTCAACCGACGTCGGCTGGCTGGCGAGACCAGCCCGGTGCAGTGCGGCATAGAGCCAGTCCCCGCTGCGGTCACCGGTGAACATCCGGCCGGTCCGGTTAGCACCGTGCGCCGCCGGAGCCAACCCGACCACCACGATGGTGGCTTCTGGGTCGCCGAACCCTGGCACCGCACGCCCCCAGTACTCCTCGGCGGCGAAAGAGCGTCGTTTCTCGACCGCAACGCGCTCACGCCAATCGACCAGACGCGGGCACGCCCGACACTCGGCGACGGAGTCATCGAGCTGAGCCAGACTCGTCGCTGCTGCGGCAGCAACGGCAACGCCTGCTGCGTCGCTGCTCGCTGCCGCAGCTCCTGGGCTCAACCGGAGAGCCGGTCGTGCAGGAACTGCGTTGTGCGGTCCCACGCCGTGGCAGAGGCGGCCGCGTCGTAGACCTCGGGACGCTCGTCGTTGAAGAACGCGTGCTGGGTGCCGGCGTAGTCGAAGAGCTCGATGGTGCCGCCGGCATTCTCAATCGCGGTCTTTGCCTGCTGGATTCCGGCGGCCGTCGATGTGCCGTCCTGCTCAGAGCAGTGGATCATCGCCGCCTTGCCTCCGTAGTTGGGCCAATCTGGGCTCATGCGGTCCCAGGGCAGCGCCGGGTAGAAACCAACCGCGGTCGTCAGTTGCGGCGCCAGCGTCGCCGACCACAGAGCCAAAGACCCGCCCATACAGAAGCCGACGGCGCCGATGCCGCTGCCATTGGTCGGGTCGCTCTCGAAGAGGAATCGCGCGGCACCTGCGATGTCTTGAGCGGCCGGATCCATGGCGAGCGCCATCATCATCTGCATGGCCTCGTCTGGCTCGTCGGTCTTGGCGCCGTGATACAGATCAGGAGCGAGCGCAACGAAGCCGGCCTCGGCGAACCGATCGACCAGGCTCTCGACATGGGGAACCAAACCCCACCACTCCTGGATGACGACGACGCCAGGTCCACGTCCGGATGCTGGTACGGCGAATAGCCCGCCACACGACCCGCCGTTGCTTGCAAACGTCACTCGCTCAGCCATTGGTCCTCCGCCTGTGGTGTAACCCCGCGCACATCCTGTCTCACTCGGCGGGCTCGGGGCTACTCTGCGGCGAGCGCCGCGGCGATGCCGTCGAGGATGTCGTGCTCGCTGACCAGGATCTCCGCAAGACCTGTGTAGGCCACGATCGCCGACAGCACCAAAGATCCTGCAGCGATGACGTCGACCCGGCCCGGGTGCACCACCGGGTTCGCCGACCGCTTCTCGTGGTTGGAGTAGAGCAACTCTTCGCAGACCCGGTGGGTATCTGCAGCAGTGATGACGGCGCCATGGATGCGGGCCGAGTCGTACTCCCACATGCCCATCGCCAGCGCCGCAACCGTGGTCACCGACCCCGCCAGCCCGACCATGGAGCCAGCACGGCGCAGCGGCATGGTCTTGGCGACCTCAGCGATTGCCGCGTCGATGTCATCTCGGGCGGCACTGACTTCCGCAGGCCACGGGGGGTCGTCGAGGAAGTGGCGCTCGGTCATGCGCACGCACCCGATGTCGACCGAGGCCGACAACGAGGGGGGACGCCCCGGCTCACCCATCACGAACTCGGTCGACCCACCCCCGATATCGACAACCAGGCACGGAGTCGCGGCGCCGGCGATCTCCAGGTTGTTCGTAGCCCCGGTGAACGAAAGCGCGGCCTCCTCATCACCAGAGATCACCTCTGGCTCGACCCCGAGCCTGCCGCGGATTCCGGAGACAAAGTCGGCACGATTCTTAGCATCCCGCGTCGCCGAGGTAGCGACGAAGCGAACGGCATCGACGCCTGCGCCCTCGATGAGTCGTGCGTACTCGTCAACGGCGCCGAACGCGCGCTCAAGGGCCGAGGCATTCAGCAGGCCGGTGGCATCCACGCCTTCACCGAGCCGCACAATGCGCATCTCACGGGCGACATCCGCCAGTAGTCCCGAACCGGGGTCAACCTCGGCAATGAGCAATCGCACCGAGTTTGTTCCACAGTCGATCGCGGCAACCCGTCGCGAAGTCACAGGTCGGCACTCCTCTCGGCACAAGAACGTCCCCGCGCCAGGCCGCGATCGATGATCTCATGCAGAGCCTCATCCCCGAAGGGGTTGACGTCCGGCCCGGATGCCAACGCGTGGCCAACGAGCACATGCAGGCACTTGACGCGGTCGGGCATACCGCCGGCCGAGATCCCGGTGATCTCTGGAACGTCGCCGAGTCCGTTTCGGTCGGACAGGTAGTTCTCATGCGCGTTCTGGTAGGTGGCCTGCAATCCGGCATCGCCACCCAGGCGTTGCTGCATCTGCCGCATGCGGCCTTCGGCCTCGAGCGTGCTGACTGCGCCTGTCAGGCGCGGGCAGGTGAGGTAGTACGTCGTCGGGAACGGCGTGCCATCTGGCAAGCGCGGGGCAGTGGTGACGACGTCCGGCTCGCCGCATGCGCAGCGGTGCGCGACTGCAACCATGCCTCGCGCCTCGCGCCCGAGCTGACGTTGCACGGCACCGCGATCAGATTCGGTCACCGCCGACCGATCAGCAACGCTCACCGGTTGTCCGCCTCTTTCACCGAACCCCAGAGCGTGTCGAACCACGCCACTTCAGGCTCGACGGGTTCACGGATTTCAGGCTTTCGCGCTTGCTCCACGTCTCCTGGCGAGAGCAGCACGAGCCCGGTCTCGCCAGGCATCACGTAGTGCAGTCGCTCCCGCGCCTGCTGCTCGACAAAGGCATCCTCGCGCCAAAGACCCACTTGATCCCGGAGATTGTCGACCCGCGCACCGAGCGTCGCCGCCTGCTCCTCCGCCGCGGCGATAGCCGCGCGCTGAGCGAGGTACTCGCGGACGGGGAAAGCCAAAGACATCACCAGCGCCGCGGCGACCAGGATCAGGACAGCGGCACGACCGGTGAGCCGGGCCCACAGCGGACGGTCGTCGACCACCTGAAGGTGGTCCCGTGAGCGGTTGCCGTTGTCGGTGGTTGCCATGGCTAGGCGGTGAACCTCGGGAAAGCCGAGGCCCCTACATAGCGGGCAGCATCATCAAGCTCTTCCTCGATACGGAGAAGCTGGTTGTACTTGGCCACCCGTTCTGATCGGGCCGGTGCGCCGGCCTTGATCTGACCGCAGTTGGTGGCCACTGCAAGGTCGGCGATCGTGGTGTCTTCGGTTTCACCCGAACGGTGGCTCATCATGCAGCTGTAGCGATTGCGGTGGGCAAGGTCGACGGCATCCATCGTCTCAGACAACGAGCCGATCTGGTTGACCTTGACCAGGAGGGCGTTGGCGACGCCATCGTCGATTCCTCGCTGCAGGCGCTCGGGGTTGGTCACGAAGTTGTCATCGCCAACGATCTGCGCGTCGTTGCCGATGGCAGAGGTAACGTGCCGCCAACCGTCCCAGTCATCCTCTGCCATGGGGTCTTCGATTGAGACCAACGGGTAGTCGCGCACGATTGCCATGTAGTAGTCGGTCATCCACGCAGCATCTCGCGCCTGGCCTTCGAAGACGTATGCACCATCGGTAAAGAACTCGCTCGCTGCAACGTCGAGGGCGACCGCGACATCGCGCCCAGCGACGTAGCCGGCCTGCTCAATGGCAGCCAGCAGCAGATCGAGTGCGTCTCGGTTGCTCGGCAGGTTGGGCGCGAACCCGCCCTCGTCACCGAGGCCGGTATCGAGCCCGCGATCCTTCAGCACCGCCTTCAGCGCGTGGTAAACCTCAGCACCCCACCGCACCGACTCGCTGAAGGTCGCAGCTCCGATCGGCGCAATCATGAACTCTTGAATGTCGACGTCGGTGTCGGCGTGGGCGCCCCCATTTAGCACGTTCATCATCGGCACCGGAAGAAGGTGCGCGTTGGGCCCTCCGACGTAGCGGAAGAGCGGCAGGTCCGCTGACTCAGCAGCAGCTTTGGCCACAGCCAGCGAAACACCCAGAATCGCGTTGGCGCCGAGCCGGGCCTTGTTCGGCGTGCCGTCGAGGTCGAGCATCACCTGGTCGATGAGCCGCTGCTCGCTCGCCTCATAACCCAACAACTGTGGGGCGATCTCGTCGTCGACGGCGATGACGGCCTTTTCCACGCCCTTGCCGAGGTAACGAACCGGATCGCCATCACGCAGCTCTACGGCCTCGTGCACACCGGTGGACGCTCCGGATGGGACGGCAGCTCGAGACATTGTTCCGTCGTCAAGGGCGACCTCGACCTCAACGGTCGGGTTGCCCCGAGAGTCGAGGATCTCGCGCGCGATGAGGGCGTCGATGGTCGCCACGAAAAAGCTCCTTCGAGATGGTCGGACGTTCTTTGCAGACTACCCGTCGGTAGCAGCCAGCCCGGCACGGCGCGCCTGCTCAGCGAAGCCGTGCGCGAACCGCCGCAACGCCGTTTCGGAGTCGAGTCCCCTTCGCCGGCCCGCGCTGACCACGCCGAACAACAGCGCTCCCAGCACAGCCTCGTCAAGGTCTTCTGGCAGCTCAGGCTCATCGACCTCAAGATCGAGTCCGGCCTTGATGCTGCGGCTCAGCAGCTTCTCACTGAGCGCCAACGCAGGAAGCGCCAGCGGCACACCGTCGACGACCGAGGAGCGCGGCCGCTCTTGCGCCTTCAGTTGCTCCCAGTTCTTCTCGACGTCGGACGCGGTTGCGGCATCGCCGTCGGCAAACACATGCGGATGTCGGCGCACCAGTTTGTCGACCAACCCAGATGCCACGTCGTCGATCGACCAGGCGCGCTCCTCTGACTCCTCGGCAATGCGGGAGTGGAATGCCACCTGGAGGAGGACGTCCCCGAGCTCTTCGCGCAACGCATCAGGGTCTTGGTCGTCGATGGCGGCGAGCGCCTCGAAGGTCTCCTCGACGAGGTAGGTGGCCAGGGATGCATGAGTCTGCTCAGCGTCCCAGGGGCAACCGCCTGGTGAGCGGAGCTGGTCCATCACTGCGACGACGTCGAGCAGGCGGGCGCCCGGCAGGTCGTACGAACCATGCACGACCTCGAGCTCGACCTCGGCACCACCCTCTGCACGAGAGGCCATGGCAGGGGCCAACGCCTCCGTCAGGGCATGGTCACCGTCATCCCCGACGAGCCACACCACCGAGCCGCGCTCAGCGGCATCGAGCAACATGCGGGCCAAAGCGGCGGGTGGACCGGGGTTCTCGGTCGTGACGGACAGCCCAGCATCAGCAAGAGCTGGCAACAGCGGATGCTCCGGACGGGAGAACCTGGTCGTTGCGTCGTCGAGCACCTGCCACGCCGAACGCGTCAGCAAGCCCGGGGCAACCCGGTGGGTGGTGACCAGCAGCGAGAGCCGGCCCGACACGCCTACCCCTGACCGGGGACGTCGAGAGCTGGTGGTTCCGCCACCCCGCCGGCCGGGCTCGAGAGGCGTTCTGGATTGCGGGGCTGGACCGACACCGTCGCGGAGTTCCACGTGCCGAATCGCGGACTGATCGAGATCCCGAGGTCATCGGCGGTCTCCTGCAGCCGCGCCATCAACGCCGCATCGGTCTCCTCTTTGGTGGCCCCCGGCTCCGCAAGCGAGTCGGTGAGCGCTGAGCTGAGTACGAACACCTCGGCGGCCGCATCCAGACGGGAAGGGGGAATCCCGTTTCCCAGTGAGATGGCATCGCGCTGCTTCTGGTCGGCACCGAGAACTTGGTCGATCTGTGCCTGCGTCGCGGTCAGACCCTCCTCCCTGGCGAGCGTTCCGATCAGCTGCTCGTTGACCCACCAGGAGAGCACGCTGAGGGTCAGCTGGTCGTTGGGGAGCCGCTGCGCATCTGGGTTCACGTTGTAGAGCTCGTCAAGCTCGCCGAAGAGGTCGGTGAGCTGCGCTTCGGTCAGGCGCTCATCTCCAGCCACGGCCGCAGAGCCCGCCTTCTGCGTTGCACAACCTGAAAGGGCGAGCACGCTGATGGCCGCCACGGCCAACGCGATTCGGAGCCGCCTACCACCACGCATCGGCCTCACCGTTCTGTTCGTCGGAACACGCACACACGTCATGCTGCCTTGTCGCCTTCCAGCACAGCCCCGATGAGGTCGGTGGCCCACTGCAGCAGTGCGGCGTCCCGCAAGGGCCCACCGCCCACCCGCGCTGTGGAAGGTCTTGGCACCAGGATGGTACGGACTGTGGGCTTGATGATGGTGCCCGGGTAGAGGCGGGAGAGGCGCAGGCTCGCCGACTCGGGCAGCTCCACAGGGAAGAACCTGATCTTCGCCCCCTGCGCCACGACCTCGGAGAGCCCGGCCGTGCGCACCAGAGTCCGTAGCTGGGCCACGTCGAAGAGCCGCTCTACCGGCTCCGGCAGGGGGCCGAAGCGATCGACCAGCTCGGCCCGCACCTCGGCTAGCGACGCATCGTCGTGCGCGTCGGCGATCCGCTGGTAGGCCTGCAGGCGGACTCGCTCGGACGGCACCCACGCGTGCGGGATGTGGGCATCGATGGGGAGCTCGACCCTGGTCTCCGATGGCTCGGGCGCTTCGCCGTCTACATCTCCCTTGAGCACGGCCACCGCCTCGCCAACGAGTCGCAGGTAGAGGTCGAACCCGACTCCCTCGATGTGGCCGCTCTGCTCACCGCCAAGGACGTTGCCGGCCCCGCGAATCTCCAGATCCTTCATGGCCACCGCCATGCCAGACCCGAGGTCGGTGTGTTGAGCGATGGTGGCCAGCCGATCGTGGGCAGCCTCAGTGAGCGGTTTCTCCTGTGGGTAGAGGAAGTAGGAATAGCCCCGGTCACGACCCCGGCCAACCCGCCCCCGGAGTTGATGCAGCTGCGCCAGCCCCAACATGTCGCCACGCTCGACGATCAGGGTGTTGGCATTGCTGATGTCGAGTCCCGACTCGACGATGGTGGTGCAGACCAAGACGTCGAAGCGCCTCTCCCAGAAGTCGACGATGATCCGCTCAAGGGCATCTTCGCCCATCTGTCCATGGGCCACTTCGACTCTGGCCTCGGGAACTAGGTCGCGGATTCGTGCCGCAGCACGTTCGATCGACTCCACCCGGTTGTGGATGTAGAAGACCTGACCCTCGCGCAAGAGTTCACGGCGCACCGCCGCTGCAATCTGCTTCTCGTCGTAAGCACCGACGAAGGTGAGGACAGGGTGTCGTTCCTCTGGCGGAGTGAGGATCGTCGACATCTCACGGATTCCGCCCAGCGCCATCTCCAGCGTGCGTGGGATCGGGGTGGCTGAGAGCGTGAGGACGTCGACGTGGGTGCGCAGCGCCTTCAGATGCTCTTTGTGCTCAACCCCGAAGCGCTGCTCCTCGTCGACGATCACCAGCCCGAGGTCCTTGAAGCGGGCAGTCGCCTGCAGGAGCCGGTGCGTACCAATGACGACGTCGACGTTGCCATCGGCAAGGCCTTTCAGGACGGCCGCGGCCTCTTTGTCGGACTGGAAACGGGAAAGCGCGCGCACCGCTACCGGAAATGCACCGAAGCGTTCGACAAACGTGTTCGTGTGCTGCTGCACCAACAGGGTCGTCGGCACGAGCACAGCCACTTGCTTGCCGTCTTGCACGGCCTTGAATGCCGCACGCACGGCGATCTCAGTCTTGCCGTAGCCGACATCGCCGCAGACCAGACGGTCCATGGGGGCTGGCTGCTCCATGTCGTGCTTGACCTCATCGATGCACGCCATCTGGTCGGGGGTCTCCACATAGGGAAACGCATCCTCGAGCTCACGCTGCCAGGGAGTGTCGGGGCCAAACGCGTGTCCTGCCGCTGCCTGTCGAGCTGAGTACAGCCGCACGAGCTCTGCGGCAATTTCCTTCACCGCCTTACGGGCGCGTCCCTTGGTCTTCGCCCAGTCAGCACCACCGAGCCGATGCAGCGACGGCGCCTCGCCGCCCACATACCGGGTCACTAGGTCGAGCTGGTCCGTTGGCACGAAGAGCCGGTCAGCTGGTTGTCCCTTTCGAGCCGGCGCGTACTCGATCACGAGGTACTCGCGCGTTGCTCCCTGCACCTCGCGGCTGGTCATCTCCACGTACCTGCCGACCCCGTGCTGCTCGTGCACGATGAAGTCGCCGGGTGACAGTTGGAGTGGGTCGACCACCGCCCGCCGACGCGACGGCATCCGCCGCATGTCCTTGGTCGATGACCGCTGTCCCACGAGATCAGTCTCGGTAAGCACCAGCAGCTTGAGCTTCTCGCTGGCCAGCCCATGCTCCATCACTCCGGTCGTCAGCTGCACTACCGATGGTGAACGCGTGGCGTCCACCTCAGGAACAACATCGGCGGCGACATCCTCCTCACGCAATCGCTCGGCGAACCGTTCAGCCGGTCCATGCCCTGCCGTGACCAAGATGACGCGCCACGCATCCTTTGCAGCGGCAGCGATGGCAGCGACAGCACGAGTGGTGTCACCGTGGTACTCCTCTGACGGACGCAACGTTGATGGCACTGCGTCCTCATCGAGTGAGCCGAAAGGGCCGACGCCGAACCAGCGCAGCGAACGTAGCTGCGCCGCAGCCTCAAGGTCGCTCAGCTCACGGTAGGACGCCGCCCCCAGGTCGATGGGCGTGACGTTGCCGGCCGCTGCGTTTGCCCATGACGCGGCCAGGAACTCCGCACTGGTGCGGTGCAGTTCGATGCTGCGCGCCCTGACCCGCTCTGGATCGACGACGACGACAGCTGTTTGCGCTGGCACAACGTCGACCAGAAGCTGCATCCCCTCAGTCAGCACCGGTGAGAGCGATTCCATCCCTTCGACGGCAATACCCTCGGCGAGCTGCGTCAAGACGTCAGCCAGCCCGGGATGCAGCGGAAGCAGCGCGACTGCTCTGGCGCGCACCTCAGCGGTCAACGGCAGCTCGCGAGTTGGGGGCGCCCAGACTCCGTGCGGGGCGATCTCCAGGCTCCTCTGGTCGGCCGCCTTGAACCAGCGGATCTCCTCGACCGTTTCTCCCCAGAGCTCAACCCGAAGTGGGTGCTCCTCGACCGCGGGGAAGATGTCGAGGATGCCACCGCGGACAGCGAACTCGCCACGACGTTCGACGATGTCGGCGCGGACGTAGCCGCCTTCTACGAGCTGTTCGACCGTTCGCGCAACATCGATCTCGTCGCCAACCTGCAGCCGAACCGGCTCGATATCACCGAGCCCAACAGCAAAGGGCTGAAGCAAGGCACGAACCGGCGCGACGAGCACCGATAGCGGGCCAGCCCCCGAACCGTCACTGTCGGGGTGTGCGAGGCGCCGCAGCACCGCGATGCGACGCCCAACGGTGTCCGAGCGCGGTGACAGACGTTCATGCGGCAGCGTCTCCCATGATGGGAAGTCCGCGACGGTGGCTGGGTCGAGGATCGAACCAAGAGCCGCGACCAGGTCGTCGGCCTCGCGGGTGGTGGCCGTGACGACTAGTACTGGTCGAGGTCGGCCGACAACACCAGATGCCAATGCCGCAATGGTCAGGGCGGTCGCGGCCGCCGGAACTACGAGTGCGCCATCAGAATCTTCCTGCAACGCCTGGGAAATGGATGGGTCGGCGGCAACGAGGGAGACCAGTCCAGCGAGAGACATCGACCCTCCACCTCACGCGTCAAGAGCCCGGGGCCGAAAGCACCGGGGGCCCCAAGACTAGTGGCGGCCTAGCTGGCCAGTTCGACCGAGCGTGGCATCACGGTCTCGACCTCGTCGAGGCTCCGGTCGACAACTCCTAGGACGCCGGGGTAGCGGGCCTCATCAAACTTGCGAGCGAAGTCGGCGCCACTGGCGAGCACCGTTGGCAAGTCGTCGCTGGTGAAAGTCCGTGGATGGTTGAAGGTGCTCCCGGAGAAGTCGAAGTAGCGACGACAGTCGTTCTCGATAACCAGGTTGCTGGCCCCAGGGTCGTGGGCAACCGCCCAGCCGAGAGCGGTCTGCAAGTAGACCTCGTCCGGTGCGATCGACCAGGAGAAGAACTCTGCGACATCAGGCCGGAAGCTGTCGAACCGCAGAACGGCGTCAACGGCAGAACGAGAGAGAGTGCAGAAGAAGGAGCCGCCACGCAGGACGAGGTCGTTGCCCCACGGCGCCCACTCGCGTCGTCCCAGGGCCAGGCCGGTTGAGGTGGTGATGCGCACCCACGGCTGGACCGCGTTCACGATCTGAACTGGACGCAGGGCCCACTGTTGCCAAGGACGGAGCTGGCCGAATCGGTGGTGCCGGTACTCATAGCGCGTGCGACCACGCGCCACTCCCCACTTGGTCTCGTCCGGGTCCAGAACCGAGAACGTCTGGATGTACGCGTCGACGCCAGACCCTGCGAGGTCGGCATGGACCCGCGCCACCGGACGCACCGGGTAGTCCTGCCCGGTGAGGTTGGTCAAATAGCTGTACTCGATACCTTCGGCCTGAAGCCATCGAGCAGTGGACAGCCAACGGTCGACGTGCGTCATGTCACCGTAGCCACCGTCGGAGAGCCGCAACTCGGCCCCCAAGCGAGCAAGGGTTCGGGGATCGGGTGCATCGAATGATCGGTCATGGTCGACGACTACAAGAGCGTCAGGTGCACCTCCGCAGATCGCTCGAACCAGGCTCTCGATCTGCCGAGGGTTCCGGTGTGTCTCGATGTGGTAGACGATGGTCATGGCAGATCCCCTACTGCGACTGCAGCACGATCGAGGCCATCGTTGCCGACGTCGACTTGCCGGATGCGGTCGCGGTGAGCCCAGATCGCACGCCAGCAACGGTCGGCGCACCGTCATCGGTCAGCAGACCTGAGACCCGGACCGTCGTTGGCGTCGCTGGGTCGACATAGGACGTGCCGTCCACCCGCTCCACCTGACCAGCAGGCGGAGCCCAGGACATCGTGGTGCCCGAGAGGTCTGACCAGTACGACATGACCCAATCGCCATTGCCAGGAACGGTGACGTTGGGTGCAGTGTGCGCGAAGACGTTGGTCGTGGACCCCTCGATGCCTGACTGCACGGGTGACACTGCCGCGACACCTGAGTAGACAGCCATGCTGGCCATGGTTCGCACGGAGATGTTCGTACCAGTGCCGTCCACCCACCGCACCGATACGGTGCGGCCGGCGTCTTGCGCCGTTGCTGTCTTCGTGTAGATCACCGTCGGGTTGTCGGTGTCGAAGACATCTGCAACCTCACTCCAGCCAGGGAGCAGCACCTGGTCGGTGTCGAGAATCGAGCCCGGGTCGGCCATCCGGTGCCCTGACACCGCCATCACGATCGTGTCGCCCTGCTGGATCGACCCGGGAAGCTGCCACTCGTGCACACGTAGTTGCTTGCCCTCGTACTTGGCGGCGTCGCGGAACGCCACGGTGCTGATGATCGGGGCAACCACGACGTTGGCTGTGACATCGTCTGGCGCACCGTCATTGTCGGTCACGGTGAGCGTGACCGGGAAGCTGCCACCGGTCGGGAAGACGTGATTTGGCGTAGAACCTGCCTCGGTGGGGGAACCGTCACCGAAGTTCCATGAGTACGTGGCAACCGTTCCGTCACCATCAGTCGACGATGTAGCGTCGAAGGAGCAAGAGAGCCCAACGCAGGTCTGCGTGAAAGCAGCCGTCGGTGCCGCGTTGGGAGCCTGGATCGACGGCTGCGTCGATAGGAAGAGCCCCTTCGCGGCCCAGTTGCTCGCGCTGTTCACCGACTGGGTCGTACCGAACGCTCCAGCGGTGGAGAAGGGCACGCTGCGCATGGCTCCGGCTGACGTCACGTAGTAGAGGAAGTCGCCGACGAGGAAGGTGCCGCGCACGTTTGCAGCGTCGATCGCCACGCGCGAAGCCGGCTTGAGCCCGTCGAAGCGCTCAGCACCGACGATCCCGGACTCAGGGGTGAAGTAGCGGTAAACCAGCCCACCATCTGAGTTGCTTTGCCCGTTCGGCTTGGTGGTGTTAGCGCGGGTGTAGTACAGACGTCCGGTGCGCTTGTCGTAGAACATGCTGGTGACGCGCCCGCTGGTAGCGGTGAGGTCGCTGCCGAACTGGTTGCCGTAGAGCGGAACGTTCGACTGCGGCCCAAACACGTTGCCGTCGAAAGACTGCTGCTTGAGGGTGCCATCGCTCCAGCCGGTGTACAGCGTGTTGTTCACCATGAACGCACCGCGCAGTTTCGACCAGTCGACACCGCCTGTCGCCAGTGAAACCGTTGCGGGGCTCGACGTCCCAGCGAGGTAGCGCGACGTCGCATCGATGCCAGCGACGGTGTCGGCGTCGAGCTGGACGACGTCGCCAGGAAGCGACCCCTGCTTGTCGTTCGGCAGTGGCAGCCCGCCCTCCCATGGGAAGGCGGCAAGCCGATCGCGCCGTTCCCCGGCCCAGACTGCCGTGTCCGACCCAGCCCACAACTCAGTGGGAGTGACGTTGAAATCGAAGACGCCGACACCGCGGGTGCGCGTCGGGTTCCACGAGAAGGGCAGGCCGTTGCGGGTGTCGAGCGCCGCCAACCCTTCGCGGTCGACAGCACCCGCCCCAGCCGACCTGCCGTCTGTGGTCAGCAGGTTGTTCATCCAGCGAAAGTGGCCACCGACGTAGGCGACCGGGCCGGTGACCTCAAGGGCCCAGAACGTGTCGCCGCCGGTGTGGTTGACCCACGTTGGCTGCTGAGCACCAGCACCATAGGTCTCCCACCGCGAGGCGCTGTCGCAGAGCTTCGTAGTGCTGCCGCCCCAGCCTCCAGTCGTGACCACCACGAAGAACGAACCATCTGGAGAGACGTCAACGTCGCGCATGTACGTGTCGAAGTAGGCACTGCAGTCAGCACCGCCAAAGCGAGTCGTGCTCCAACCATCGAGGATGGCAGATGCACCCGAGGTGTTGAGCATGGCCAGCTGCATACGCGCGGTGCCGCCAACGGCGTTGAAGTTTCCGATCGCAACAAGACGGTCACCGGTGGGGGTGAGCTCAATCTTGCGCACCGTGGTGACGCCTACACCCGCGGCTGTGCCCGTGAAAGGCAACGAGACTGCGGTCGTCAATGCGCCGGTTGTGACGTCGAGCGTCGCCAGCCCCTTACGTTCGGCAGATCCCGCCAGCGTGAACGACCCCGCAACGTAGAGCCGGTCGCCCACTACTTTCAGGTCGTAGACCCGGCTGTTGAAAACCGGGTTCGTAAAACTGGTCAGCCGTGTTCCGTCGGAGAGCTTGACGGCCTGAAGGCGGGCCGGGCCGCTGCCGTTGATGGTGCGGTAGTCGCCACCCACAAAGATTGCTTGCGCACCCGGGGCAACAGCCAACGTGTCGACGCCAGGAATCGATCCGGCTTTGGCAGCGAGCTGAGGGTTGAAGGCGTTGCTCACAGCACCGGTGATGGCGTCGAACGCGAAGAGCCCGGTGCGCGACAGGATGGGTGCGTTCGGTGCGGCTCCCTGGACCTGAGTGAACGTCCCGCCCACAACGACGGTGTCACCGATTCGCTGGATAGCCTGCACCCGACCGTCCAGCACCCGGGGGGTGTCGTTCTCTGGGTTGGTGCTCGCCAGCTGTTGGTCGGCGCCAGCCGCGCCAGCTGCGCTGACCGGGCCAAGGAGCCCTCCGACCACAGTGGCCAGACTGACCACAGCTACCGTCGCTGCCACCCAGCGTCCTCGACCGATCACCGTGCTACCCCCCACATAGGTCCTGCCCCACATTGCGGACGCACCCGACGCCAGCATCAGGGTCCATTACAGAGCGTGGCCGCCGTCGACGGAAGGCTGGGGGGCAGAAAGGGAACCAACGGCCGATGCCCCCGTGCTGACAGTTACTTCACGACTACTGAGCGTTATCACGTCGGCGACCACTCGGGTGAATCCGGCGTCGGCCAGGTACGAGTCGCCTGGTAGCACCCGTAACCTTCCGGTACCGACTCGGCAAGGGGAGAAACGTGGAACAGGTCAGTGGTCAGCACGGGGGCGCCACCCTGGGTGAGTATGCGGGAGCCTTCCGACGCCGATGGTGGGTGTTAGCTCTGGGAGCGGTGCTGGGACTAGCCCTGGCTGCGGCCTTTTTGTTGGTCGCACCCAAGACCTACGTCGCCACGTCGTCGGTTCTGGTGAACCCCATCGGTATCGAGTTCGACAGCGCCGTCGACGGCGCCAGGACCAACTCGGGGGTCAACCTCGACACCGAAGCCCAGATCGTCACCTCCCAGGCGGTCTCCTCACGAGCCAAAGTCAACCTGCAGACGCCGGAGATCGTGGGGCAGCTCGTGCAGAACGTCACGGTGGATGTTCCGCCGAACACCAACGTCCTGCGGATCAGCTTCGCCGCGAACTCCGCAGAAGGGGCCCAGATCGGGGCTGCCGCCTACGCCGACGGCTACCTCAGCAACCGGCGCGAGACCGCCGAAGACCTGCTGGCTGAGCAGTCCCGGGCGCTCAACCAGCAGATTGCCGAGCTGGAGTCACAGCTTCCGAGCGCAACGGCTGACGAGCGGACCGGACTTGAGACCGCTCTGCAGACCCTGAACACCAGGAAGGCCTCCGTCGACGGCACCAGGGTCGACCCCGGCAAGGTGATCAGCGACTCACTGCTCCCCAAGCGTCCCGCCAGCCCCAACGCGGGACTCGTCCTGACCAGCGGGCTCGCCTTCGGCCTTCTCGTTGGCCTGATGAGCCTCCTGCTGCTGGAGCGACGCGACGGCAGGTGCTACGACTGGCACACCGTGGAGCGCAGGCTCGGCCTTGCTGTTTTGGCCGATGTACCAGGAGCAGCCGAAAGCCCAGCCCCACTCTTCGAGCCACGCTCGCCGGGAGCCGAGGCGTTTGGGCAGGTGCGCAATGCCATCCTCAGCGGCCTCGGCGACGAGCCGGCGACACTCGTCATCGCCTCACCGAGCGCCGGTTACGGCGCCGACGTGGTCGCTGCAAACCTCGCCGTCGCCCTCGCACGTGCCGGGTACAGCACCACGCTGCTGGTCGCCGACGAGTCGTCGCAGATCGCCGACCTCTTCGGCATGCCGGCCACCGATGGACTCACCGAAGTCCTCCGTGGGCGACTGACGGTAGAGCGCGCGGCTCACCGAGTTCCCGACGTGCAGGGCTTGTCCCTGCTCGCAGCCGGGCACGGGCTCGACTCGCGGATCGAGGACCTCGAGGGCAGCGGGATCACCCCGGTCCTCGCGACGCTCGCCAAACAGACTCACTTCTTGCTGATTCGTTCGCGCCCGAACGACGTTGCGGCTGACGCACAGCTGTTCGGTCGTCATGCCCGAGCGGCGCTTCCGGTCATCGAGATCGGCCGCACAGTTCGCGACTCGGTCCAGAACGGCGTCCGGCAGTGGAACCTGGTGGGCACGACCGTCCCTGGTGCCGTCACCGTCCCGGCATTCGGGCCTCCTGACTCGGCGCCGCCACGGGCCATCGCCGCACAGTCAACACCGGACCCAGCCAAGGACCCAGGCAAAGACCCAGTCAGCAGCTCACCAGGCAGCACGGCACCGACGCGCTGACGATGCCATCGACCTCAGCTCCTCCGATGCCCCGGTGGTCGAAGCGACCCCAGGTGTCGGTTGGCGCAACCCAACCACCCACCACCCCCTGGTGGAATCCGGCCAGATGGCCGGCGGGGTGGCCGCTGATGGCCGCGCTCGTCGGCTACCCGATCTGGTGGGGGCTCGGACTCGGAGCTTTAGTCTTTCCCCTTGCCGCGATTCCGATGGCCTGGGAGCTCAAGGGTCGCAGGCACATCGAGGTGCCACCGTGGTTTGGCCTCTGGTTGCTCTTCGTCGGCTGGTCCATGATCGGCGCCATCGTCCTTGGCGTGAACGCCCCCGACACACTGCCGACAACGTTCGCGCAGGGGCTGGACGCCTACGTGCTGCGCACCTTGCAGTACCTCGGCGCGACGGTGGTGCTCCTTTATGTCGGCAACCTGTCCGAACGTGATGTGCCAAGGCTTCGCATCGTCGGCTGGCTCGGCATTCTCTTCGTCATGACACTGGTCGGTGGCTACGTCGGTCTGGCCCTGCCAACGCTGGCATGGAAGTCGCCGGTCGAGCTGGCTCTTGGGCTGGTCTTCCATGGAATACCGCGGGGCATCCTGACCATGGTCCACCCACAGGTCGCGCAGATCCAGGACGTCATCGGAACCGGAGACCCACGTCCCAACGCCCCCTTCGAGTTCACGAATGCGTGGGGAAACAACCTCTCGATCCTCATCATCTGGTTCATCGTCGGCTGGATCGTCTACGGAACCGCCAAGCGCCGGCTCTGGGGCATCGCCGCTCTCTGTGTCGCAGTCGTTCCCATCGTCTACTCGCTCAACCGCGGGCTCTGGCTCGGCTTGGCCCTTGCCACTTGCTACGCCGTCGTGCGTCTTGCCCTCGCTGGTCGCCCGTGGCTGATTGGTGCGCTCCTGGCGCTCGCAGCTGTTGGCCTGCTGGTTCTGGCTGTGACACCGCTCGGCACGGTGGTAACGAGTCGGGCTGACGCCGGTAACAGCAACCAAGTGCGTAGCTCACTCGCCGAGGCCTCAATTGCCGGCGGGTTCAGCTCACCGTTGATCGGCTATGGGAGCACGCGCGAGACCGTGGGCAGCGACGAGTCGATCGCCATCGGCGCGACCCCAGAATGCCCCCGGTGCGGTAACCGCACCATCGGTAGCACCGGTCACGCCTGGAACGTCCTCTACTCTCAGGGAGTGGTTGGGCTCGTGGCCTTCATGGGCTTCTTCGTGGGGATTCTCTGGCGATTCCGGCGTGACATCACACCGATCGGCCTTGCGGCACACACCATCGTGCTGGTCCAGCTCTTCTACATCTTCGTCTACGTCGGTATCAGCTCGACACTGTCGCTGTTGATGATCTCGGTTGCCTTGCTGTGGCGCAACGACCGTGATCGACACGAAGGCCACCCGGACCCGGTGGCTGCGCGGGTGAGTGACTCCGGTTTCCGCCGTCTCACTCCCCAGTGGGGTTCACCGTGACCACCGTCGACACCGGCGCGCTCAGCCAGCTCTGGGAAGCCGACGTCCTTGGCGGTGGCCATGGCCAGACTTCACCACCGAGCACCTTCTTGGTGCTGCCCTCCGTCGAGCACCCACGTCTGGTGGTGCCGACCCGCCCGCATCGGGCGGCTGGAGTCATCTTGAACGCACTGCGTGACAAGTCGTCGTTCAGCGCACGGGCTCGGACGGTTGCTGCCCGCCTCGCGCTGGCATCAGGTGTACGCGCTGTCCGTCTCCCGGACCCAGAGATCTTGGCCGTCGCAATCGAGCAGCTACCGGACGCCGAGTACGTTTACGGGGTCCATCTCGGCCCGCCTCGGGCCAACCGCAAACCCGTTCTGGTCCTGGCAACAACGCATGGCGATCTGGTGGCCTTCGTCAAGTGCGGCATCGACCCGTTGACCGATCGGTTGGTGCGTAACGAGGCGGCCGCACTTGGCTCTGTCGCTGACCTTACGTCGGTTCGCGTGCCGCGCCTCCTCGGTATTGGCGAGCACCAGTCTCACCCCTACGTCATCCAGTCACCGGTTCCCACCGAGGGCCCCAGCTTCGGAGATGCAGCAGCCGTTGTTGCCGCACAGGTCGAGGTCGCCTCGGTCAGCCTCGGGTTGATAGGCCAGGAATCGGCGCTCGACGCCGTCGCCCAGCAGTGGCGGCAGAGAGTGGCCGCGGCCGGGCAGGCGCACAAGGATGTGGTGGCCTTCGCAGAACTGGCCAAGCTTTGGGTTGAGCATGCGAGTGACAATTCGCTGCAGTGGGGCTCCTGGCACGGCGACTGGCGACACACCAACATGTCCGTCACCACATCTGGTTGCTCGGTCTGGGACTGGGAACGATTCGCGACAGGGATACCGCTCGGCTATGACGCATTGCACCTCTTCCTGATGTCGCATGCCGCTTCGGTTCGTGACCTGCATGCGCTTCCTGTCGACCTGTTCGACAACGCTGCGCGGCTGCTGCGCCCGTTCGGCGTGCGCGAGCGTGCGGTCGCAGAACTCACCACAGCCGGCTACCTCCTCGAACTTGCCGGGCGCTACCTCGACGACAACCAGTCACAAGCCGGGGCAAGGCTGGGATCAGTGGGAGAGTGGCTTCTTCCCTACCTGTCAACGCAGCTCGCTCAGCGCGGCTCCCGTCATCTAGGACGAGGAGTCGGTGAGTTGTGAGCAGCACCGTCAAAGGCGCCGGCCGCAAGGCCGTTCTCGTTGCCGCCGACCAGTTCGGACAACGAACTGCATCGCGACGAGTGCTCCCTGACATGCTGATTGTGGGCGGTCAACGATGCGGCACCACCACCCTCTTCAAGGTGCTCGCTCAGCACCGGGCGTTCCTCGGCCCGACCATGCGCAAAGGCGTGCACTACTTCGACCTCCAGCCCGAGCAGCCGCTTGACTGGTACCGAGCGCACTTCCCCCTGCGGAGCGCAGTCGAGAACCTTCAGCGCAGCGGCGACGGGCGAACGACCGTCGGAGAGTCGAGCCCCTACTACCTCTGGCACCCGCTCACCGCGCAACGAATCGCCAAGACTCTTCCCGGCGTCCGGGTCATCGCCCTCCTCCGCGACCCCGTCGAGCGTGCCTACTCAGCCCACGCGCACGAACTAGCGCGTGGCTTTGAGACCGAGTCATTCGAACGCGCCCTGGACCTCGAACCAGAGCGCCTCGATGGCGAGGAGGAAAGACTTCGGAGCGGCGAGATCACTCGAAGCCTGGCCCACCAACACTTGGCGTACGTTCGGCGCGGTGAGTACATCGACCAGCTGGAGCGCATGGAACGAGCCGTCGGACGTGAGCATATGCTCGTCATCGACAGCGCGGACTTCTGGTCAGCGCCCGAGAAGGACTGGCCCAAGGTGACCGCCTTCTTGGGGATCGCCGACCAAGAAGTGGTCATGGAACATCACAACGCCCGCTCCCGCGCCCCCATGAGTGACGAACTTCGGGCGAGGCTGGATGCGCACTACGCCCCGCTCGACGAGCGGCTGGCGCAGTGGTGGGGTCGAACGCCTTCGTGGCGGCGATGAGCGACCAACAACCCGCGACGCACCTGCACCGCATTGGCCGCGGAGGCTCGCAGAATGTCGCTGCCGCCGCGATAGCGGCCGGTCTGGGGATCGCTCTCTCCGTTGTCGTCGCGCGGTCGTTCTCCGAAGCGGACACCGGTCTCTACTTCGCAGCGACATCGGTCGTCCTGCTGGTCGCCACCATCGCTCGTCTCGGCACCTCGATCGGACTGGTCTACTGGGTCGCACGGCTGCGCGAGATCGGTCGCGCCGGCGAGATCCGATCGTTGCTGGGTATAGCCCTTCGACCCGTTCTGGCACTGTCGCTGCTAGGGGCTGTTGTGCTGTTTGCCGCGGCGCCTGTCGCTTCCGACGTGCTGCTGGACGGGAGCGACACGGGAACCCAACTCCTCCGCGTCCTGGCGCTGGCACTGCCAGCCATCGTCGTCTTCGACACCTTGCTGGGTGCCACCCGCGGCCTAGGGACGATGACGCCAACGGCAGCCCTTGACCGCGTCGCGCGACCCGCGGTACAGCTGGTGATCACAGTTGGCGCTGTCACCATCGGCGGCATCGTTGCCGTAACGGCGGCTTGGGCGCTGCCCTACTACGGTCTCGTCGTCATAGCCGGGCTGTGGTTGGCGCGAGCGATAGTCAGCGACCGCTCGCCGGTCGATCCAGGACTCCGCGCCGACTTCTGGCGGTTCACCTGGCCGCGGGCGATCACCAGCGTCGTGCAACAGGCACGGCAGCGTTTCGACATCGTCTTGGTCTCGGCGTTGCGCGGCCCGGCCGAAGCGGCGATCTACGCCATTGCTACCCGATTTCTTGTCGTCGGGCAGCTGACCAACTCCGCCCTCGCGCTGGCTGCCCAACCACAGGTCGCCAGCCTCTCGGCCACTGATCGCAAAGCTTCCATCGCATCCCTCTACCGGTCGACGACTACCTGGATCATCTTGCTGAACGGCCCTCTCTACATTGGGGTTGCCATCTTCAGCCCTCTTCTGCTCAGCATCTTCGGAGAGGCATACGTCTCGGCCTGGCCGGTCACCGTCACCCTCTGCATTGCAGCGTTCATCGGCAACGGGTCGGGCATGGTCGACGTCATGCTCAGCATGACGGGGCGAACCAGCGCCACGCTCGCCAACTCACTCGGCGCGCTGACTACGCAAGTCGTGTTGATCTTGGCTCTCGTTCCGACGTGGGGTGCGTTCGGAGCAGCGATCGCTTGGGGCGCAAGCATCGTGGTGATCAACGCTCTCTCGGTGATCCAGCTGGCCCGCTCCGACGGTCTCCACCCCTTCGAGCTGGGGACGGGGTACGCGGTTCTGGCCAACGTGGTCGCAGTGGCCATTCCTGCCAGTGCCGTCGCCGTGCTGCTGGGCCAGACCTGGGGCGCTCTGACGCTGGCCATCGTGCTTTGTGCAGCGGGCTACGCCGCCTTCACTCGGCTCTTCCGGGACCAGCTGCACCTCGCCGAGCTCTCCAGGGCGCTCCGGCGCCGTCGCTAGGACCAACGACGCATTCACCCGATTGGCGTCACCCATTTGTCCTGTCTTTGGACATGCCCCAATGCCGCCGCCGTTGGCACGGAACAATGGGGCGCACGAGACGGGGAAACTACGACGAACGGGAGACGGCATGGATTCTGTTGCCGACCTTTCCGGCCGCGTCATCCTGGTCGGTTCCAGCGGAGGTCACCTGGCGCAACTGCTGGCTCTGGCACCACTGTGGCCACGGGAGCAACGACACTGGGTGACCTTTGACACCGCCGATGCCGTCTCCCAGCTTGTGGCTGAGAACGTCACTTGGGCCCACCACCCCACGACCCGAAATGTGCCGAACCTTATGCGCAACGCAGTTCTCGCCAAGAAGGTGATCGCCGAGCAACGACCAGATGTCATCGTGTCGACGGGGGCCGCCGTGGCCTATCCCTTCTTTCTGCTCGCACATGCGAAGGGAATCCCCACCGTCTACGTCGAGGTCTACGATCGGATCGACACTCGCACGCTGACCGGGCGCCTTTGTCGACCGCTTAGCACGCACTTCTGCGTGCAGTGGGAGGAGCAGCAGCGTCTCTATCCTGGCTCAGTCCTGGTAGGACCTCTACTGTGAGCCGCATCCTGGTGACGGTGGGGACCGACTTCCATCCCTTCGGACGGCTCGTTAGCTGGGCTGACGGCTTTGCGGCTCGCCACCCCGAACACGAGGTATTCATCCAGTACGGCGCCGCTCGTCCTCCGGTCAACGGGGAGCGCGCCCGACTGCTCGACCATGCGCAGTTGCAAACCGAGATTGCCCGCGCTGATGCCGTCGTATGCCACGGTGGCCCCGCAACCATCACCGACATCCGACGGAGTGGTCTGGTGCCCGTCTGCGTTGCCCGAGACCCTTCGTACCACGAGCACATCGACGAACATCAGCTGCGCTTTGTGCAGCGCGTTGCTGGTGCCGGAATCGTCGTTGCTGCGCCTAATGTTGACGCCCTTGACGCTCTCGTAGGGCAAGCACTTACTCGATCCCACGACGCCTCAGCCCAAGGCCTCACTGCGCCATCTGGCGTTCGCCGGGTCGGCGAGCTCATCGCCGCCCTGTCACCGATCGCTGTCACCACCGCACACCCTGACCCCCTCACGGTCGTCTACATCGGCGGCCAGGGACGCAGCGGGACCACTTTGCTGGAGCGAGCACTCGGCGAGCTTCCTGGGGTGCTCAACATCGGCGAGTCGGTGCACCTGTGGGATCGGGGCCTGCGCGACAACGAGCTTTGTGGCTGTGGCCAGCCGTTCTCGGCCTGCCCGTTCTGGCGGAGCGTCGGCGAGGTGGCCTTCGGTGGATGGGGAGAGCTCGATGCCGACGAGGCCGTCGCCCTCCGCTTCTCCGTTGACCGAAACCGCTATCTCCCGCTACTTCTGCGTCCCGGGCTGTCGCCGAGGTACCGGCAACGTCATGCGCAGCACCTCGACCGGCTGGCCCAGCTGTACCGGGCGCTCGCTGAGGTCTCCGGGGCTCGCGTCATCATCGACTCAAGCAAACACGCCTCATACGCGCTCATGCTCTCGCAGGTCAACAGCGTCGACCTGCGAGTGCTGCATGTGGTCAGAGACAGCCGAGCTGTTGCCCATGCCTGGACCAAGACGATCGCGCGTCCGGAGGCAGGTGGGACACCGATGCCAGTCTACGGTCCCGCAAAGGCAGCTGTGCTGTGGGACGTCCAGAACGCGGTGATCGAGCAGATGCAACGGCGACATCCTTACCTCAGGGTGAGGTACGAGGACTTCGTCGAGGCACCCAAGGACGTCTTGCTCGCGGCAGCACGGTTCGCGGGCATCGACGATGGCGCCAGCATTCTTAAGTTCCTCGACGGCGACGTCCTTCACGTGAACCCATCGCACACCGTCGCCGGCAACCCCATGCGGTTCGCCTCTGGAGACATCACCATCAAGTCGGACGAGTCGTGGCAGGTCGAGATGCCAACGAGCCGACGTCGGTTCGTCAGCGCACTCACCCTGCCGCTGCAACGACACTATGGCTACGGTTCGAGGACGCGGTGAGCGAGTTCCCCGATGTCGATGTGGTCGTTGCCACCCGCGACCGACCCGTCTTGTTGCTGGCCACCATTGCCGCCATCTTGACCTCTGACTACGCAGGCGCGATCAGAGTTCTCGTCGTCTACGACCAGTCTGCACCAGTCCCATCCCTTACGACTGACCCTGCCCTCGGTCTCAAGGACAACCGCAAAGTCGCCGTGCTCACCAATACCCGAGCACCGGGACTTGCCGGAGCCCGGAACTCCGGGCTGCTCGCGGCTGATGCCGAGCTGGTCGCCTTCTGCGACGACGATGACACCTGGCTACCTGGCAAACTGCGGGCCCAGGTGGCTGCCCTAAACGTTGACCCGACAGCGGAGTTGGTCTGTTGTGGAATCCAGGTCGAGCACGGCGACAGCAGCCATCCGCGTGTTCTCGACCAACGCGTCGTCACACTCACCGACCTGCTCAGGGACCGCCTGACCGAACTGCACCCATCAACCTTCCTCATGAGGCGCAAGGCCGTGATCGATGGATTCGGCCTTGTCGAGGAAGAGATCCCAGGAAGCTACGGAGAGGACTATGAGTTCCTGCTTCGGGCAGCCAGGAGCCACCCGGTACTCAACGTTCCAGAAGTCGGTGTTCGAGTCCTCTGGTCGAAAGGCTCCTACTTCACCGCCAGGTGGACGACGATCCGCTCAGCTCTACCGTGGTTACTGGAGCGATACCCCGAGTTCGCCAATGTCCCGGCCGGGGAGGCGCGCCTCATGGGACAGATTGCGTTCGCGACAGCCGCCGACCACGAGCGGCTGGCCGGCGCGCACTGGGCGCTCCAAGCTATGAGACGGCGACCGACAGAGCCACGCGCCTATCTCGCGCTCGGCGTCGCGGCCGGAGTGCTATCACCTGATTGGGTGCTCCGCCAGCTACACCGAACCGGCCGCGGTCTCTGACCAAGGGGGAACGGAAGGCGCTAGTCCTTCACCACAGACCGCCAAGCGAGCCTGGACGGCAGGTCACCGAGCCGATAGTCCTCATCGGGGATCTTGGCGTCCCAATAGCTGACGAATGCTGCGCTCCTGGCTGCCGCAAACCGCGCGACGTCGACCAGCCACCGAGCGCGTCAGCTGCCATCGTCGCCGGGGACCAGGACGCTGCCGATGTCGGCGATGGCGAAGCGGTTTCCAACCCGCTTCGTGGTGGCTGCGACAGGGCCAAAGATCTCGCGCGGTGGCGCGTACCCGCGGGAACCTGGCGGATCGTACCCATCCCAAGTCATCACGTCGATGAAGTCGCCGGGGTAGTAGTCCCGCACCTGACGCCCTGACGCTGACTTCGCCGTCCAAGCCATCAGCACGAGCGTGGGATGGAGGTTGGCGCCACCCACACGCTGGGCGATCACATTGATGTGACGCCAGGCTGCGCGGTAGCGCTTGGCCAAGACGTCACGTGCCGCGACGTTGTCCTCCGGCTCGTGCCAGTAGGTCCACCAGATCAGGTGACCAGCCCGCGCATGGCGGAGCCAGGCATGCAGGGTCGCGTCGTGCTCACCGGAGAGCACCTGCCAAGCCGGGGCTACAAAGGAGACGGACATAGGCCGGTTGACGTTACCGAGTCGGCCGCTCCACCCATCACGGACGACGGGTTCGAATACCCGCACAACCTCCATCCGCGGGTAGCGCTGATCAGACTTGCGTAGTGCCCGCTGCCACTCCAGGCACCCTTCATCCGCACTGGCGCCGAATCGACTCCCGGTAAGAACGCGGTCGGCTGCCGCTGGCAGTGGCCAGCGGGCGAGCGGATGTCGTCGAGGGGTACTGCTCCTCCCCGGGGAATATCAATCGCCAGGACTGTCACGTCGATCCTCCGGCCGTCCTTGCGGGAGGTGCACGGAACGCTGACCTTGTGCCAGTGCTGGTCGCTGAGACGTCGTCCCTGCCAGGCGGTCGGGCCGCGACCGGACTTCGTCAGCTCGCCCAGGTGGAGCCGAACGGCAACCGAACCTGGCCGCACAGCTCGCGAGGTCGCTC
>JAJAYZ010000002.1 GCA_027118455.1 Actinomycetes bacterium | reverse complement strand
GAACGCACCCCACCTGGTCGCCCGCGTCAGAGCCGGCGCCGTCTTTAAGAACGGGGTCCTGGTCGAACGACCCGACGACCAAGAACCCGGCGACGAGCAAGTCGCCTGAGAAACATCATCCACAGGTATTGACGATTGCTCCACCCAACCGGGAGTACTCAGCACTCTCGACGACTGTGTGGCCTTGGTAACTGACGAAGGCGACGAACTTCTGCTGTTCGCTCCCTTCGGGTCCGAGGTGACGGCACAATCACCACGCATTCAAATCGGCGACGAGGAGTACGACCTAGGCGACGAAGTCGAGCTGATAGGCCAGGCGCAAGACGTCTTCATGCCTATTGGCAATGCCAAACCAGCAGCGTGGGAGGAATGCGTCGGCGGTCGCGCAGACCACACGGTCATGTTCGTGGTGGGAACCTCCTGACTGGGCCTGTTCTCTTCATCCAGCCGCCGTCCGCTTCTAACGCTTGGTGACCTGACTTGTCTTGTCGTGGACGGGCACATCGCTGGCTTCGCCTCGGACCACCTCGATACACGCCTGCTTCGAATTCAGGAGTTGCGAGGCGGTCATGATCTCGTTGTTATCGCCTACGGCGCGCCACCAATACTTGCCTTCCTGTTTCTTGCGAATCGTGAAGTACATCAACTGCGCTACCAAGACAGCGGCGGTAGTCGCTCAACTTGATCTGGTGCTGCAGCCATTGCGGAGGCTGCGTGGGTGTGGCTGATACATCCACCCGCGACCGGCAATGCCGACGGGCGACATGGCGTGACGGGCGAGGCCCGCACGGGGTTGCTCCGCGGGCCCATCCCGTACTGGGAAGCGGTCTCTACAACTGCAGATGAAGGCGCAGTGCGTCATCGAGCTTCGCCATGACGTCTGCTGGAGCGCGCCCGAGAACGGCGCCAAGTCGATCAACTGCGATCGAGCGGACCTGCTCAGCCTGGGCCTTGGAGTCCTGCCGGAGACCGGTCTCGTGCGCGAGCAGCAGTGTTTGGAACGGGAAGATCCGGTCGGTGTTGCTGGTAACTGGCACCACCGTGACCACTCCGCGACCCAGACGGGTCGCCATGGAGTTCGCTCGGTCGTTGCTGACGATCACGGCGGGACGCCGCTTGTTTGCCTCACTCCCACGCGCCGGGTCCAAATCGACCAGCCTGATCTCACCGCGCAGCATCTGCGATCCCGTCGGCCGCGGTCACGCCCCATGCCGCCTGGTCGCCTGACGCTTCCCACTCCTGCCACGCGGCTTCGTAGTCCTGCTCCAGGTTGGGCAGCCGCAGCATTCGCACGGCGTGATGCAACGCGGCCGACCTCGAGGGGAGACCGGCGTTACGGACGAACTCATCGAGGAGTTCCACGTCCTCGGCGGGCAGACTGACGCTGAGCTTCATACCCCAATGCTACCGCACTACTACCACGGCGCCTCGACGTGAGCCCTGTACTGGTTCGAGATGGACGCGGGCACCCCGAAGCTGCCCCGCAAGCCGATCCCTGCGGGACGGGCGGGTTAAACCGTTCAGCCGGCTCCGGCGTCGTCGCAAGCGGTTGGTCTTGCGGAACGTCCGGACAGCCGAGATTCCGATGCATCCCGGCAGCGTCAGCCGATGGCTCTGGGGCTGGTCTGACGAGAACGACGAGGTAGGGCAACAGTCATAGTTTGCCCTCAACGCCGGACGCCCCGTCCATCACGGCCTACGTCAATACGGCGCGAATCGCCCATCTACTGGCGCGACATCCGGTTGTCACGGTTGCTCGCGCAGGTCCTTCAGTTTCTCCCTGCCTGCCTCCGTGGGGACTCGAGTCATGGCGAACAGGTTGATGCTGTTGAGCCTGCCCAAGATTTCCACCTCGTCCATCCCAAGGAGCGGGGCGATGGCGGCCGAGGCGCCGTGCATGTCCTCGGACTGCAGGAGGATCTCAGCGATCTGAGAGAAGTTGGCCCGCAGGTTGTCGAGGAATACCAGTTGCTCGATTTGGCGTTGTCGGATGACGGTTGGGTCGTTGGGGTCGGGCTCGTCACCGGTGAACCACGTCTCGCCCTTCTCTTCCCACATCCGGTCGATGTGCCCACCGACGACCTGCAGTGCCTCAACCAACTCAGGGATCTGACTGGTCTTCAGGACCGGATTCCGCTTGTCGTTGGTGCTGAGGTGCACGTGCGGGCCGGGGGTACCGCTGTCAGCGTGACTCGCGAACCAACCCGAGACCACCAACCGTTGGTCTCGGATCCCGGTGTCAAGCGCCACCTCCGTCTCATGCGGTTCATCGTCAGGCGTAAATACCTCGCTACCCATGTCGAGACACTATCCACATTCGGTGATTCTTGCCCTCCCGCCAGCCAGTATCTGCCGGAGCTGGTCGCCGCAAGGGGTTCGTCTACCGGCACGCCACGAAGGGTGCTTGCCGCACGTACAGGCTCTGATCAAGGACGTCGGCGACGAAGACCGCGAGGTCGGCGCGCGTCATCGCGGTGGAACGGGTGGACACGTGCGCGTCGTGCTCGACGTCTCCGGTGGCGGGCTCGTCGGTTAGCCGCGGCGGGCGCACGAGCGTCCACTCCAGGTCGCTGTCGGCCACGACCTGCAGTTCGGCGGTCTTATCGCCCACCATCGCGCCGCCGAACGTGCTTATGGCCTTGGAGATGAGCCTGTCCCGGGTGCGCTTGCGGTCTCCAGGAGCGTCGACGCCGGCGCCGCTCACGCCGATGAAACGGCGTACCTCGGCGGCGTCCATGGCCGCGACCAGCGCGG
>JAJAYZ010000001.1 GCA_027118455.1 Actinomycetes bacterium | reverse complement strand
CTTGGGGACTTCGAACAGACCTGCTAACTGGCGAGGAACTTCAGAAGCGCGTCATTCCACTCATCTGGATGGCTGACGTTGCATCCGTGAGGACCCCCAGCGATGACGTGCAGCTCACTGGTCGGAATTGCCTCATGGGTGCGTTGGCCAGAGCCCTTGAATGGGACTGTTGCGTCGCCGTCGCCGTGCAACACAAGAGCTGGAACGGTCACCTTTTGAAGATCTTGCCTGAAGTCGGTGCTAGCGAAGGCCTCCATGCAAGCGATGGCTGCTTTCTTGTCGGCCTGCTTGCAGAGTGCCAGGGCCTCTTGGCGTTGTGCTTCGCTGACCTTCAGCTCACCATTCACCGAGAAGAATGTCTTCGTGAACGAGTCGTAGAAGGAGTCCTGATCTTTGGTCAGGTCCTCGGTCATCTTCGCGGCCTCGGTCGGCTTCAGTGGCCCATCGGGATTATCGTCGGTTTGCATCAGGTACGGGGGAACGGCGGATGCGAATACCACGCTCCGCACCCGATCGGCACCGTAGTGAGAGACGTAGCGCGCCACCTCTCCGCCGCCCATGGAGAATCCCACGAGGGTGGCGTCGTTGAGATCCAGCTCTTCAAGGAGCGTGTGGAGATCCTCGGTCAAGACGTCGTACGTGTAACCCCGCATCGGGCTGTCGCTGCGACCGAATCCGCGACGGTCGTAGGTGATTACCCGAAAGCCACCCTGTTGCAACGCGGAAATTTGGTTTTTGAACGACTCGCCCGAGAGCGGCCAGCCGTGGATGAGGACGACCGGTCGGCCCGAACCGCCGGTGTCATCGACATGCAACTTGGTGTCCTTGAAAAGCCCGTGGTGGGCCGTGACCTCAGTCATAAAATCACTCCGTGTTCTTGGCACTCAGGGCAGTGACGCCTTCGACGTAAGTGATGCCCCGGTTACCGAGCCGGTACCCCTACACGCAGAGGCCAAACCGATATCCATCAAACGGCACGTCAGTCTGGCGAAGAGCTCCGTTCGGCGAGGAAGGCCAGACGGCGCAGAGTCTCGATGTTTCGCGTTCTGATGAGGATCTGCCGAGCAGGGCCAGGGATCAGCCAACGTCCAGGTCCATCCGTGGCGTCCTCGAGAATGACGATTTCAGTTCCTCCGCCAACGGCTGGCCGCAGGCTGATATCAACTTGCGCTTCACCTAATGGCCAACCGTGTGCCTCAAGGACAATGCGGGTACCGGGCTCGGACCTCATGCAGATCGTTTCGTCGTCGACGGCGAAGGGCCACGCTCCGAAGGAGTGGTGCAGACGTGCGCCTGGCGATGGAAAGTCAGTGTCGACAGCGCGCATTCTTGCTGCGCCGACAACCCAGCAGGGATAGGTCCAACCATCGGCCAGGACGTCCCAGACCTGAGCCGGCGAGGCCGAGGTTTGACGCGAGACCGAGTCAGCGTTGCGCACTGAGGGTGACGCGTTGCTGCTCATCTTCATCGTTGCCTCCTCTGTTGCTTGTCTGCGATTCGAATACGTTTCCTGACGTCTTCGGAACGTCGCCCCGCGCCAGGGCGAGGCGGCGTACCAAGGGGGTTACCAACACATCGAACACCGAGGGAAGCAATCGAAAGCCTGTAACGACCAGGTGATTGGCCATTCCCACTGATGTGCGGTGCTTGGGCCGGTCAAGGACGCCAACGATGGCCGCGGCCACCTTGTCGGGCTTGTCCACCGGCGGTGGAGGCGAGCCGTGACGCCCGACGTAGGTGGCTGCCGCTTGGTAGATCGGCGTGCGCACCGCGCCTGGACTGACGAGACACACGTCGACGCCGGCGAAGGGGCGTTGCTCGATCTGCAGGACCCGTACCAGTCCGTGCACCGCCCATTTCGATGTCACATACGGCCCCATCAAGGGGGTGGCGATCGCACCAAGCAGCGAGCCGGTCACGACGAAGGTACCGAAGCCCTGATTCCGCATCTCGGGAAGCACCGCCGCCGCCGCATGCACCACGCCCATGACGTTCGTGTCCAGCACCCGGGACGTGACCTCAGTCGGCACATCGGTCATGTCTCCGTACGCCATGACTGCGGCAGTGTGGACCCACCCGTCGAGGCGACCGAATCGGTCGTAGGCCGCAGCAACGACCCGTCGCATGTCGGCTGCGACCGAAGCGTCGGCCTGAACGAGCGTGACTCGCGCACCAAGTTCGGAGCATCGATCGGCGACTGCTTCCAGCGAGTTCATCCCCCGTGCGGCCAGGACCAAGCTGTCCCCGCGCTTGGCCAGCATCAGAGCAGTGGCAAGCCCGATTCCAGATGACGCGCCAACGATAACCACGACCCGCTCTGATCCCAGCACTTTGGGGTCGTCAAGGCTGATCATGGCTTCAGGACCACCTTGACGCAGCCGTCTCTCTTCGTCTGGAACATGTCGTATCCGTTGGGGGCGTCTTCCAACGACATCTGGTGGGTCGTGAGGTCGTCTACTCCAAGAGGGTCCTCGTCAGTGAGCAACGGCAAGATGTCGTCGGTCCAGCGTCGAACGTTTGCCTGACCCATCCGAAGCGTGATGCCGCGGTCAAACATCTCCATCATCGGCATCGGATCGATTTCTCCTCCGTACACACCACTGACCGACACCGTT
Source organism: Actinomycetes bacterium (assembly GCA_027118455.1). Taxonomy (GTDB): domain Bacteria; phylum Actinomycetota; class Actinomycetes; order JAHEKZ01; family JAHEKZ01; genus JAHEKZ01. The sequence goes on along the minus strand of JAJAYZ010000001.1, from coordinate 3,120 downwards.
CCGCCGCGACGAACCGCCTTCACTGCAGTGTGCAAAGCGTCGAGACGATCGATGGCGAACCTGTCGGTCATCGCACGGGCGACAGATGATGGCAGATGACCTACCACCTTCTGTGCGAGCTCGGCGCCAGGCGAACCGTGCGCTTCCATCCCCACTGCATCGATCACGCTGTCCGGTCCGCGGCCGGAGACCATCGACAGAAGGTGTGCGGCTACGTCACCTACAGACGTTGGGTCCAACGTCTCGACGCCGTGCCGTTCGGCCATCGAGCGTCGAGCCGCGACCGGGTCAATACCGATGACCCTGGCCGCGCCGAGGTGGCGGGCGATACGGGACGCGAACTGGCCAACGGGCCCGAGCCCGAGCACAGCCACCGTCCCGTCGTTTGGAACGTCCGCGTACTGCACCGCCTGCCAGGCGGTTGGCAAGATGTCGGAAAGAAACAAATAGCGTTCATCCGACCCGGTGTTGGGGACTTTCACCGGCCCAAACTGGGCCTGCGGAACGCGAAGGAGCTCGGCCTGACCGCCTGGGATCGACCCGTAGAGGGAGGTATATCCGAACAGTGACGCGCCTTTGCCTTGCGCGGTGACCTGAGTGGTCTCGCACTGGGCGAAGAGTTGGCGGTCACACATCCAGCACTCACCGCAGGAGATGTTGAAAGGCACCACCACACGGTCGCCAACCGAAAGGTGCTCGACGCCGCTTCCCACCTGCTCCACGATGCCCATCGCCTCGTGGCCGAGGACGTCCCCTTGGCTCAAGTAGGGACCAAGGACCTCGTACAAGTGCAAGTCCGATCCACAGATCGCCGTCGACGTCACGCGCACAATCGCGTCGGTTGCTTCCTGGAGTTCCGGGTCCGGTACGTCTTGTACCACGACGTTCCGACGTCCCATCCAAGTCAAGGCACGCATCTTGAAACTCCATTCAACTGGGTGTCCAACCCTTACCCAGCGCATCTGGTTCTAATCACGAATCCCACCCGCGAGGTCGTTCGTCGGTGATCAACTCAAGAAGTGTGGCTCTACATCGCTTTTGTGGTGATCGTCGGCACCGGTGCCGGCCTGCTGGTGGTGGGTGGTCTTGCGTCCAGGTCGGGCCGGTTCAAGCCGCACGATGATGGACTTCGACGTTGGACAGTTGCTCCCGAGCGCGGTGGAGTCCAGCGGAACCAGCGCGTTCACCTCCGGATAGTACGCGGCCGCGCAACCCCTGGCCGTGGGGTAGGGCACTAACCGGAAGGCGTTAACGACACGGACCGATCCGTCATCGCACGTGCCGATCAGGTCGACGAGCATTTCTGGCTCAAGGCCCAGCTGCACGATGTCGTCGGGATGGACCATGACGATGTCTCGACCGCCCTTGATCCCGCGGTAGCGGTCGTCGTGCCCGTAGATGGTCGTGTTGAACTGGTCATGGCTTCGCAGCGACTGAAGGAGCAGGTGACCTGCTGGGACCTCAAGAACGCCCATAGGATTCACGGAGAACTCCGCACGTTGCGACGGCGTCTCGAAGGTACGTGAGTCCCTGGGCGGGTGCGGCATGACGAATCCACCTGGCCTGGCTAGCTTTTCCTCATACGACTCGCAACCAGGCACGACACGAGCGATGTGCCGGCGAATCTGGCCGTAATCTCCGGCGAAACCCCGCCAGTCGATGTTTGTGCCAGGTGGGCGCCCATCAAGCACGGCTCTGGCGAGTGCGCAGATGATCGCCACCTCAGACCTCAGTCCGTTTCCAGCCGGTTTTAGCCGCCCACGGGAGAGGTGCACTGACGACATGGAGTCCTCGACTGAGACTGACTGCTCCCCCGAAGCCTGAACATCTCGCTCAGTCCGGCCAAGAGTCGGCAAGATCAGGGCAGTGCGGCCACACACCACGTGCGAGCGATTGAGCTTCGTGGATACCTGGACGGTCAACGCTGCCGATCTCAACGCGGCATGGGTGACCTCGGTATCCGGGGTAGCCGATGCGAAGTTCCCGCCGAGGGCAACGAAGACACTCGCCTCCCCATCGCGCAGAGCCCTGATCGAGTCGACGACATCGAGCCCACGTTCGCGCGGGGGCTCGAACCCGAACTCGTCACGAAGGGCGTCCCCAAAGGGTTCTGGCAGCTTCTCCCAGATACCCATGGTTCGGTCGCCCTGGACGTTGGAGTGTCCTCGTACGGGGCAAAGGCCCGCGCCAGGGCGGCCGACGTTGCCCTGAGCCAGGATGACGTTGACTATCTCTTTGACCGTCGCCACCGCGTTGCGGTGTTGGGTAATACCCATCGCCCAACACACCACCGTGCGCCGCGACTCAACGAACATGGCTGAGGCGTCCTCGATCTGATTGCGCAGCAGCCCAGTCGCCGCCAGTACGTCGGCCCAATCGACCGCGCTCACATGAGCGGCCCACGCGTCGAACCCACGGGTATGTCGGTTAATGAAGTCCCTGTCCAGGACCTCGCCGGGAAGCCCACCGGCCGCCGACTGCTTCTCGGCCGCCACCAGCAGCGCGCCGATCGCCTGGAAAAGGGCCAGATCACCGTTGACGCGGATCGGGAGGTACAAGTCTGCCAATGCTGTCCCCACCCCCGACAGTCCCCGCGCAGTTTGGGGATTCTGGAAGGCCAGCAAGCCCGCCTCCGGTAGCGGGTTGACCGCGATAATCCGCGCCCCGTTCTTCTTTGCCTTCTCCATCGCGGTGAGCATGCGGGGATGGTTGGTCCCAGGATTCTGGCCGCAGATGACGATCAGTTCGGCCTCGTAGATGTCGTCCAGCGAGACACTGCCCTTGCCGATCCCGATGGTCTCAGCAAGCGCCACTGATGTGGACTCGTGGCACATGTTGGAGCAGTCGGGCAGGTTGTTGGTCCCAAAGGCTCGTGCAAAGAGCTGGTAGACAAATGCTGCCTCGTTCGATGCCCGTCCGCTGGTGTAGAAGACGGCCTCGTCGGGTGATTGCAGCCCTACCAGAGTATCGGCGGCAAGAGCTATCGCATCAGGCCAACTAATCGGCTCGTAGTGGGTTGCACCTTCGCGCCGAACCAGAGGCTCGACTAGCCGCCCCTGTTGACCCAGCCAATAGTCACTCCGGCTGTCAAGGTCCTCAAGACTGTGCTCAGCAAAGAAG